>JBDSNB010000145.1:0-5362 GCA_039915555.1 Chthoniobacterales bacterium
CGCGAGATAGAGATGACGCTGCTGAGCGAGCTGGGGCGCGCGTCGAATGTGGATCTGCTCGAGAACCACATGGCGGTGGATTTGATCACCGCCGGGAAGCTCGGATACGCGACGGAGGATCGTTGTCTCGGGCTTTATGTATTGAACGAGGAGACGATGGCGGTCGAGACGGTGCGGACCGATCGGTTGGTGCTGGCCACAGGTGGGTGCGGGAAGGTTTATCTCTACACGACCAATCCGGATATCGCGACGGGCGACGGAGTGGCGATGGCGTGGCGGGCGGGGGCGTCGATCGCGAACATGGAGTTCGTCCAATTTCATCCGACGTGTTTGTTTCATCCGCTGGCGAAATCGTTTTTGATCTCGGAGGCGGTGCGCGGGGAAGGCGGGATTTTGCGCAACGAGCAGGGGGAGGATTTTGTGCGCGCGGCGCATCCGCAGGGTTCGCTGGCGCCGCGCGATATCGTGGCGCGGGCGATCGATGCGGAGATGAAGCGCTCGGGCGCGAAGTGCGTGTATCTCGATATCACGGACAAACCGGCGGAGTTTTTGCGCGAGCGGTTTCCGCATATTTACGAGACATGTTTGCGGTTCGGGATCGATATGACGAAGGAGCCGATTCCGGTCGTGCCGGCGGCGCATTATCAATGCGGCGGGGTGAAGACGGATGTGAACGGGGCCACGACGTTGCCGGGATTGTGGGCGGTGGGCGAGGTGGCTTCAACGGGGTTGCACGGGGCGAATCGGCTGGCGAGCAATTCGTTGCTCGAAGGCAGCGTGGTGGCGCATCGAGCCTGCGAGGCGATGATCCGAGCGCAACCGCCAGCGCAAGCGGTGCGGGCGCTTTCGCTTCCACCTTGGGAAACTGGCGATGTGCAGGATGTGGACGAGTTGGTGGTGATCTATCACAACTGGGACGAAATCCGCCGACTGATGTGGGATTACGTGGGCATCGTCCGGACGGACAAACGGCTCCAGCGGGCGAGTCATCGGCTGCGGAATCTGCAGCGCGAGATCCGGGAGTTTTACTGGAATTTCAAAATCACGGTGGATCTGCTCGAACTGCGGAACCTGGCGACGGTGGCGGCTTTAATCGTGGACTCGGCGTTGAGCCGGAAGGAGAGCCGGGGGCTGCATTTCACCCTCGACTACCCGGAACTCGACGATCGACACTTCAAGCGGGACACGGTTTTGAGCCGGATCTAGCGTGCCACCCGCCGGGCGGTGGAATGGCTCCTGCTATTTAGGAAGCGAACCCGGGCTTGCCCGCCCATGGATTTTCGGATAATGGAAAGCCCTACGGCTCGATGAGAAGACTTATTATTTTGTGCCTGCTATGGGCGGGAGGAACCGTTGCGCTGCAGGCGCAATCTCCCTACGAGAGCAGCGCGGACTTCGCGAAATACGCGATGAAGCTGCGCGAGCAGGCCATGCTGAAGGTGGAACCGCAGGTTTTCGTGCCCACTTCGTCGCGCACCAGCACCCAGCGTTACCCGTGGAAAACGAATATCGTGACCACGGTTTTCTGGATTGGCGAGCAACCGACGCAGAACAATCCGGTCCCGAACACAAAAAGCTCGTGGGACGCGAATTGGAATGCGAACTACGGCGGCTACGACACGCCGGACTCGTCGCAGCGCCGCAACTACATCCCAGCTTCGTTCGTCCCGCGGCAAAACCCGTTCTACATCGCGCTGCCGTATAACGACGTGACGCGCGGCCAGTTTAAGCCGGAAGCGGCGCTCGTGATTCCGTGGTTCAAACAGAGCTACACCGGGCCGGGGCAATCGGTCTGCAAGGGGCGTTGGCTGGCGGTTCGGAAGGGGAATCGCGTTTGTTATGCGCAATGGGAAGATTGCGGGCCGTTTCGCACCGATCACTTTCAATATGTCTTCCAGAACGAGCGGCCGAAGCCGAATCTAAACCGCGGCGCGGGGCTGGATGTCTCGCCCGCGGTGCGTGATTACCTCGGGCTGCAATCGACCGATGTGACCGACTGGCAGTTTGTGGAAGTGCGCGACGTTCCCTCCGGCCCGTGGCGGAGTTACGGGGACAACAATCACTTCGTGATCGCGCAGCGTCAGGCGCAGGCCAGCCAGCAGCGGGTCGCGCAGGAGACCGCGGGGAAGAAGAAGTAAGACGGGCTCGCGTCAGCTAGCCCATCGTGTTGAGGCGGTGCTTCAAATCGCTGAAATTTCCCTTCAACGATTCCGAGCGACTCACGAGCGGCTCGTAGCGTTTCCGTTCCGTGACGCAAAAGGCGGCGAGCGGCTGGAAAGCGGTCGAGATTTTTTTGTAGAATAAATCGATCGCGTGCTCCATCTGCTGCTCGATCGCGGCGATCAACTCGATCCGCTTCGTTTCCATTTCTTTTTCGTAGGCGCGCAGGACTTTGCCTCTTTGGGTGAAGGCGAAGAAGGTGCCGAGCGCGGCGGAGGAAATGGCGAGAATGCCGGTCACGTCGGCGACGGAGGCGCTGATCATGGCGGCGACGACGGTCGCCAGCCCGCTGGCCGCGGCGACGCCGGCCGGCCAGCGGAGCCAGCCGGAGCTCTCCTTGAAGGTGCGCGCGAGTTGTTCCTCCACGCTCTTGCCCGCGATGCGTTCCACGAGCGTGAGCTCGATCGATTGCAGCAATTCGCGGCGCTGACGCGCAAAATCGGGGATGGTTTTCGAGACGCGCGTTTTCCCTTCGGAAGCGAATTGCGCTTCAATCGTATCTTGCAGCTGAGGCCAGAGACTGCGGAGATCGGTCTCCAATAACTGTACCGCGTTTTCGACCTGCGGCTGCACCGTCTCGCGGAGCTTCTTTTCGACCTCGTCCTGGAAATCGTGCTGCCATTGCGCGCGGGTCCAAAGGAGACGCCAGGTCTTCCAGAAGGAGAGCTTTTCCTCGATCAATCTTTTGCCGTGCTCCGCGCAATCGCGACAGGCGCGCTCCACTCCGCGGAGGAAGCCAGCGATCTGCCGAAGCGTTTGTTCTTTGCGCACCTGCACGAAGTTCGTCACGCGTTCCAGATGTTGTTCGTCGCGCGTGATCAACTCGAAGCTGCCGCGGATTTCTTCGGCGAAATCGGAGAGGATCAAATTGCCGGTCTGGACCGTGGAGCTGAGCTTCATCATCCGCGCGCCGCCTTCCGTAACGGTGCGGTTGATTTGCGCTTCGAGCGGGCCGAACTGGCTCTCGCTCCAGAGGCGTTCTTTATCGACGCCGGTGGTTTTGGCGAGGAGCGCTTTCCGCGCGGAGACACCGAAGATGGGCGGAGTGAAACCAAGTTTTTGCAAAGCGGTATCCGCGAGATGTCGATGGATGATCTCAATCTCGGCCGCGTCGCGCAGGTCGATTTGTTGAATGACGAAGATGAGGTTCTTGAGCCATTTTTTTTGCACCAAATCGAGGAGCGCCCAAGCGGATTGCGTCCAGGGATTAGTGACAGAGAAAACGAAAAGGACGAGATCGGAGCGCGGGATGAAACTCTCAGTGATTGTCTGATGCTGCGGCACCATTGTGTTAGTGCCGGGCGTGTCGACGACGTTGAAATCCTTCAGAAAAGGAATGGGCTGATAGCGCTCCGTTAATTGAGGGGAGACTTCAACCGTGCTCTCCTCGTCGCCGTGCCGGAAAATGTAAACGCGATCGGTCGCGGGAAGGACGTCCACCTTCGCAAACTCCTGCCCGAAAAGCGCGTTCAGGAGCGAGGACTTGCCCGCTTTCACCTCGCCCACGACGACGAAGAGCAACGGCTCGCGGATGTCTTTGAGCAGACCTTCCACGGTCTCGAGATGCGCGGGGTCGCGCCGCATTTCGTGGCTGAGCTTGAGGAGCCCGCCGAGCGCAGTTTCCACCTCACTGCGCAACTGGAGATAGGTGTCGGCAATCATGCCGCGGGCGTTACGGCTTTGCGACCGCGGGTGTTGGACTCCGTTCCGCGTTCGGGCTCTTCACCGGGATGGGCGTGGCAGAGGGTTTCGGAGGCGCCGGCCGCGCCATGGTCAGCAACTCGGAGACGGTGACGAATTTGAAGCCCTTGGCTTGCAGTTGCTCGAAGGTGGCGGGCATCGCGTCGATAGTGGGCCCGTGGATGTCGTGCGCGAGGATGATGGAACCGGGCTGCGTCCCGTTCACGATCCGGCTTGTGACGACCGACGGGCCCGGCCGTTTCCAATCCAAGGGATCGACATCCCAAATGATCACGCGGTAACCGAAGTTCTCGTGCATCCACGTCTTCTGGCGCGCGGTGATGGAGCCGTAGGGCGGTCGCATCAGGGTCGGCCGAACGCCGATGGCGGATTTGATGGCGTCGTCCGTTTTTTGCAATTCGCGGCGGACGCCGTCGTCGGACATTTTGGCAAGATTCGGATGCGACCAGGAGTGGCTCGCGATTTCGTGACCTTCGCGTGCGGCGCGGGCGACGATCTCCGGATATTCCGCCACGTTCTGGCCGACGACGAAGAAGGTCGCTTTGATTTTGCGGGCGGCGAGCAGGTCGAGCAATTTCGGGGTCAAGCTGGCGTGTGGTCCGTCATCGAACGTCATCGCGATATAGGGGCCTTCGACGTAGACGGAATTAAAAGTGATCTGCGGTCCACCGCGCTTTGGTGAGGCCGGCGAAGGAGACCCGTTGACGATGGAATCACCGGGCAAAGGGGTAGTTGCGACCGGGAGGGCCGAGGCGACCGGGGCAGGATCGGCCTGCGCGCAGGCGGTTTGAAGGAGGCCGAGGCTGAGGCCTCCGAGCAGTAAAAGCCGTTTGAATTCCATGAAGCGTGACGGGAAAACCCGAGTGTGGGTGTATCTAGCAGACGGTGTGCGCAACGCAAGAAACCCACCGCCGCGACGCGGCGAGCCGGGAAAGCGGGTAATTTCTTCGAACAAATTGGACCGACATCGAGTCTCTGTTGGCAGCCATCCTGCTGCTTTACATCTCGCGGACGCCCGCTGTTACCCGGCCGTCCGCTCTCCCTGTATGAAAATTTTTTTGGTGGAAGACGACGTCGAAAGCCGTCGGACCCTACAACGCTTTATCGCACGACGCGGCCATGAAGTGGTGGCCGTGGGCAGTGCGGAAGAGGCAGAGGCGGAACTGCAAACGCAGGATTTTCCGTTTCTCATTCTGGACTGGATGCTGCCGGGCATGAGCGGCGTGGAATTATGCCGGCGCTTGCGCGCGCGCGAAGGAGGCGACGAATTATTCATCATCCTCGCGACTGCGCGGAGCGAAACGGCGGACCTCGAACAGGCGCTGGAAGCCGGCGCGAACGATTACCTGACCAAGCCGCTCGATCTCGGGTTGCTGAATGTGCGCCTCTCCGTCGCGGAACGTCAGGCGCGCGATCTCGCGGAGCGCAATCAGGCGCGCCT
>JBDSNB010000098.1:0-8443 GCA_039915555.1 Chthoniobacterales bacterium
CGCGGCATCTTCACCTTCCTCATCGCGCGTTTGTTAGGCCAGGGGACGCTCGGGACGTTCGGGATCGCGTGGTCGTCCACCGATCTGCTGAGCAAATTCGGCACCTTCGGGATGGACACGAGCACGATCGCGCTCGTCGCGAAACGACACGCGGCCGACGACATGGGCGGCGCGCGCGCCTTGCTTCGGCGCGCGGTGGTGTTTGGGCTCTTGCTTAGCGTGCTCGCTGCGGTGGCGGGTATTCTCTTTTTTCAAACCGTCGGCGCCGCGCTTGGCCAGTCGCCGGAGTTGATCCGGAGCACGTCGCTCATGTTGCTCGCGCTCCCCGGGATAACGCTCTATCGGCTGAGCAACGGCGTTTCGCGTGGCATGAAAGTGATGCGGCACGATCTCTATTCGAAGGGCTTCACGGAAACGTTCGGGACGATCGCATGTTTTCTCGTTGCGGTTGGAATCGGGCTGCGCAGTCTCGCACCCGCGGTCGCCGTCGTCGCGGGGACAGGCGCAGGCGGGATGATGGCGCTGCTGCTCGCGCGGGGATTATTCGCCGGCCACCGGCGCGATCAGGCGAAGCTCGGACCGGCCGGCCTGGTGCGGTTCTCCGCGCCGATCGCCACTTACAGCCTGCTCAACATGCTGATCATGCGGATGGATGTTTTGTTACTCGGTTTTCTTGGGCCGTCGGTGGGCGTCAGTCTGGGCACGATCGGCATTTTCGTGGCCTCGGTCGAAGTGGCGGGCGGGATGCGGAAGGTGCGGCAGGCGTTTGATCCGATGTTCACGCCGATCATCGCGCGCCAGTCGGCGCTTCGGAATCAGCCGGCGATGGAGGAAAGTTTTGCGCAACTCGGACGCTGGGTGCTGGCCGCGCAGTTGCCACTCATGGGTGTGCTTTGTCTGGCGGGGGGAATCGGGCTCGATCTTTTCGGGCCGGGCTTTCGCGCGGGTGCGCTCTGGGTTGCGCTGCTCGCGATCGCGCACGCGACGAGCAGTTTCGTCGGCCTCGCGGAAACGGTTATCATGATTCAGCGACCGAAGCTGAACCTGATCAACTCCGGCGCGACGGTGGTGCTGCAGTTGGGTGCGAGCCTGCTCCTGATTCCGTGGCTCGGCGCGACCGGCGCGGCGCTTGGGATGGTGCTCGCCTATGTCACACAAGGCGTGCTGCGTTACCTGGAACTGCGCATTTTGTTCCACTGGCATTGGCCGTGGCGCGCGCTCGCGCGGCCGGCGCTGGCCTTTGTGATCGCGCTGGCGCCCGCGTTACCGATCCGCCTGCTTTGGGGCGGTTGGCCCGGCGAACTGGCTTCCGGTCTTACCTTGCTCGCGGCTTACGCCGGCGCATGGAAAGTGATTGGCCTCGAAGAATCCGATCGCGTTGTCTTGCGCCAACTGTGGCAAAGCAGACGCCGCCGCCGGCTGGCTGGCAACGACGCGGCGTAAGGGTTCAATCCAGCAAAGCGCGCAACGTTTGCATGTTCTCGATGTCTTCATTCAGCTCTTTGTCTTTCGGCGTTTCGAGGACCTTCGGAATCTTGGCCAGGCGTCGGTCGCGCATGATGACGCGGAACGCGTCGAGCCCGATCTTCCCTTGGCCGATGTGCTCGTGGCGATCCACGCGTGAGCCGCGCGCAGTTTTCGAATCGTTCAAGTGCAGCGCGGCGAGCCGATCAAGGCCGATCGTGCGATTGAAATGCGTGAAGGTTCTGCGCGTTCCGTTCTCCGTGGTGAGGTCATAACCGGCGGCGAAAACGTGCGCGGTATCGAGGCAAACACAGAGGCGCTCCGGTGCGCGCACGCGGGCGATGAGGTCGGCTATTTGTTCAAAGGTGTGACCGAGCGTGGTGCCCTGGCCGGCGGTCGTTTCAAGCGCGATCCTGGTTTTCGTTTTCGGCAGGACGGCGTGCACGGCATCGATGGAAGCGACGATGCGATCGAGACCCGCTTCTTCGCCCGCGCCCAAGTGCGCGCCGGGATGCAAAACCAGAAACGGCAGTTCGAGCTGATCGGCGCGCGTCAGTTCCTCGGCCAGCGCGCGAAGTGAATTGGCGTGAAATTGCGGATTGGTTGCGGCGAGATTGATGAGGTAATTCGCGTGGGCAAAGGCGGCGCTGATCTGTGTGCGTTGCGCATGATCGAGGAACGCGCGGATTTCTGCGCGCTCCAGCGGTCGCGCGAACCATTGCATGTTGTTCTTCACAAAAATCTGCATCGCGCTGCATTCGATCGAGCAGGCGCGCTCGATCGCGCGGGGTAATCCGCCGCTAATCGACATGTGAGCGCCCAGGAGGATTTCTGATTTTTGATTGCTGATTGCTGATTTTTCTCGCGCTGTGGCCGCAGGCTTGCGCAGTTGTCGTCCCTTCATTCAGAAATCAGAAATCGGAAATCAGAAATCCCTCAAAATCTCTTAGGATGCCAGTTTGGTTTCGAGAGGCTGCCTTCGCCTTTGTATTCGAAAAGTTCATAGACCGGCGTGAGAAGCACGCCCGGGCCTCTGGCGTCGAGCCGGATTTCGAAGTCGAGTTTGTTCGCCAGGAAGTGGAGGTCGCCGTGGCCGACCATGCCGAAAAGCTTTCCGGAGACTTTGAAGTCATCGGTGTGGATGATGCCGTCCTTGATCGTGAAACTGGCGGTCGCTTCCTTGGCCACGCTGTAGCCGGCGCCCGGTAGAATTTCCGCGATGAAACCGGAGAGCGGACCGAGGACCGGGATGGCAAAGACGTCGCCGTTCGAGACTTTGATTTTGCCCGCCCCGCGCATCGTTTTCGCGTCGTCGCCCACGCCCTTGAAATCGTAGCTCCCGGCGAGCTGGCCGCGCGCGGTTTCATATTTGAAATAGAGATCGGTCAGGCGCGGGAAATCGACGCCGTCCAGCGCGACCTTGGCGGAATAGCTTTTGTCGTCCTTCGCCGTCCTGATATCGGCGTTGCCGCGCACGGTGCCGTCGAAGAGTTTGCCCTCCAGGCCGATGAGTTGGACGCGATCGTCGGTGATGAGCAGATCGCCGCGGACGCGGTTGAACGGGAGCGTTCTGCCGAGGAAAAAATAGTCCATGCCGGAGGGGGCATCGACCGCGATTTCGAGATGTGTGTTCGTGCCGCCTTGGTATTGCACGATGCCGTTCGCGATGAGACGGGGCGGGGCGCGAAATTTATACGGCGTGACGACCTTGAATAATTTCGGCTCGATCCAGTAGATGACGTCAGCCGGACGCAACGTCGTTTGCACATCGCGCAGACGAACTTCCTTGCGACCGTAATCGTACGTGAACGCGCCGGTCCCGACGCCCTCGTCGCGCGTCACGCGCAGGTCGTTGAGGGCGACCGCTTTTTCTTCGAGGCGCAGATCCGCGGTCAGGCTGTCCATCCAGATGCCGCGGAAACGGGTGCGTTGCAGCGCGACGGTGCCTTCACCGCGCCACGTTTCCGGATCGCGCGAAGAGCCGTGAATCGCGAGGCGCACCGCGGGTGAGCGAGGCATTTCCCATTCGCCCGCAAACTCCTGCAAGCCATCGGGCGCGAGCGCGCGAAAGGCGGTCGGGTTAATTGAGCTTTCGAAGGAGAGACGGAAATCACCCGGCGTATCGAGCAGGTCGGCGAGCACTTCGCCGCTCGCATGCCGGAGGCGCGCGTCGCGCAACATGGTGCGCTCGCCGTCCCACGAATATTCCGCGGTGAGGCCGAGCAGGGGCACGTCTTTGTGGGTGAAATTGCCGACCTCAACGCGACCGAGCACGTTCCCGCGGGGTCCGGATTTAGCGAAATGAAACGACCCGGACGCCTCGATCAGCGGGGGCGCGGCGAAGGTGGTGTCGGCTAATATTTTCTCGAAACCAAACGCCTCGAGCATTTCTTTGATTTGCGCCGAGCTGCTGATCTGGAACCGACCGCGCTGATCGGCCAGAGCCCAGGTGGCGGAAGCAGAGACGCTGCCGGCCTGGTCGGTCCACTCGAGTTTGGCGAGGTTGAGCCGCTGATCTCTCCACTCTGCGGCGGCGGCGAAAGTCTTGATTTCGTAGGCGCCGCGCTGGAGTCGATGGCTCTCCAGCGTCGCTTCGATGCGGGCGTTTTCCATTTGCGCGACGTCACCGGAAAATTTGATCTGCAAAGAGGGCGGCCCGCCGGCGAAGCGGAAAGACAGGAGCTCGTCTGCGACGCGTTGGACGAGCTGCCAACGCTGGCGCCATTCCTCTTCGGTGACGACGCGGGTCGGCTGGTAGTCGCTGCGTTTCAATAACTGACCGGTGGCGGAAACGCGGACCCCGCAGAAAACTCCTTCCGCCTGGCTGAGGAAGATTTGTTCGGGCGGGAAATAAACGTGGGCGCGAAAATTTTGCAGCGTGGCGGGCGCATGGCGCGAGTCGCCCGCGGGATTCGGGAAGGTGACGTTGGCGTTGCGGATATCGACCGCGTTCAAGAACGGCTGGCGATGGAGAAGCGCGGCGTAGTTGATATCGAGCGAGAGTTCGCTGATGACGGCGAGGAGTTTGTTGCGATCCTTGAAATCGTAAACGCGCACGTCCTGCGCGACGAGGCCGCGGAAGGGATTGAGCGTGAGGCGGCGGACGGAGGCTTCCACGCCGCGCTGGCGGAGCTCGTTCGCGACGGTGGTGCGCCATTGCCGTCCGAAACCTTTGTTCGCCAGATACCAGCCGCCGAGGATGAGGAGCGCGAGGGTCGCAAGAATAACGAGGCGCGATCCGGTGGCGATGAGCTGCCGGCGCCAGGTCCAGCGGCGGTAGAAAGAGCGCGCGACTTTCCGCCGCGGCGGCAGATCGAGTACGCTCGGTGGCACTTCTTTCCAGTCGTCGGGCGGGGCGATTATTTCAAGCGCGCGGTCGCAAGTCCCATGCGACCTATGCGGCGTATCACTCTTTTATGACGATCTCTGATCTGCCGGCGTTGAACGCTTCGCTGAATGCTTTCAGCACCATTTTCATCGCGGCGGGGTGGTATCTGATCCGGCGCGGATTCTGGCGGCAGCATATCGCCTGCATGATCACGGCGATCGTTTCTTCCGGCGCGTTTCTCGTCAGCTATCTGTTTTATCATTATCACACCGGCTCCACCCGCTTCACGGCGGAAGGAATCGTGCGGCCGATTTATTTCACGATTCTCATCACGCATGTCATTCTCGCGTTCACAGTCTTGCCGCTCGTGATCGTGACGGTGGTGCCGGCGCTGCGGCGGCGTTGGGATAAACACCGGCGGATGGGACGCTGGACGATGCCGATCTGGCTCTACGTCTCGGTGACGGGCGTGATTGTTTACTTCATGCTTTACCAATGGTTCCGGCCGGCGGGTGTCTGACGTCTTGCTCCTGCTCTTGATCATACTCCTGATCTTCTCCTGGATAGGGGGGCAGGATCAGGATTAGGATCAAGAGCAGGAGTGGGGAGTCTTGCACTCCGCCGGTTGTTGCTGTTTGATCTCTCTGGAACCACTAGAGAAACACAATGGTCACGATCGCCACCTTCGACGAACCCGCGAAAGCGAAGCATCTTAAGAAGCGATTCGAAGAAGCCGGGGTCAAGGCCGACCTCCACAACGAAGGCCGTCTCCAATCCGTCGCCACCATGTCGGCCCCTCACGCCAATGCCAAGGTGATGGTCGCGGAAGAGGACTTCGAGAAGGCAAATACCCTGCTCACGGAATGGGAGGCGACCGATCTCGAAGTGGGCGCTGCGATTCGTTGCCCGCAGTGCAAATCGCCGCGGATCGAGTATCCGCAAATGACCCGCAAGTTCATGACGCCGTGGCTGGCCAGCATCCTGTTTGCCCTGAAAATTTTCCCAAAGGAATTCTATTGCCAGGATTGCCACTTTACCTGGGGCAAGGATGGCGAACCGCTCCCGCAGCCGGCTGCCTGGGAGACTTTTTCGTAGCGGACGCGAAGGCTCACCACGGTCTGCGGTTGTCTGGCGGTTGAATCGCTGCCAGCGTGATCCTTCTTTCACGCACTCATGAAATGGCTTTTAGTTTTAGTCCTGGCGGTGGCGATCTTCGGGAGCGCCGCGTTCTTCGGCTATCACGTCATCCTGAAGCCGGAACTGGCGGTGCGCGCGGAGCAAAGCGGCCAGGTGCCGGACGAGCCGCGGATCGATGTAAGCCTGCCGGAATTCCAGGCCGCGGCCACGTTGCGTCAGGAAGGGAAACTGACGCAAGCGCGCGGTGCGCTGACCGCGTTTCTGCAAAAATATCCGAACAGCACGCGGAGCGAAGACGCGAAGGGTCTCCTCGGGGACGTGAACATGGACATCCTGCTCTCGAAATATCCGTCGCCCGAGAAACAGGAGTACGTCGTGAAACGCGGCGACGTGCTCGCGCGGGTGGCGGCGAAGACCAAGACCACGCCCGAGCTCATCATGCGCACGAATAATCTGCGCGGCACAATGTTGCACGTGGGCGATAAACTCTTGATCTCGCATCCGGAGTTTTCGCTCTTCATCCAGCGCAAAACGCACGACATCGTCCTGCTCGACAAGGGGCAATTTTTCAAACGCTACCGCGCCCGAAGCGCGAAGCTGGGCCCGAAACAGCCGCCTCGCATCACCACCCGCGTGGCCGAAACGATGGCCTGGCGCGACGGCAAACGCGTCGGCTTCGGCACGAAGGAATACATTGGGAGCGCCCGCTGGATTCGCCTCGCGGCTCCGGGTTACGTCCTCTTCACGGAACCGACTCCGCCCGCGCCGGAGCCCGGCGGAGTTCCGCCACCTCCGAATGGGTTTGGCCTGGCGCAGGTGGACGTGGAAGAATTGAGCGGCCTTGTCAACAGCAAGACCGCTGTCACCATTACCGATTAGCGATGGACGTTCAGCCGCTCAATTTCGAAAAGCCCATCCTGGAACTGCAACGGCGGTTGCAGGAATTGAAGAATCATTCCGGTGAGCATGCGATGGATTTCGAAGCGGAAGTGGAATCGATGGAGAAAAAAATCCGCGAGACGCGCCGCGAGATTTACAACAACCTGAGCGCCTGGCAGCGGGTGCAAATTGCGCGTCACGTGCAACGCCCCTTCGCGCTCGATTACGTCTCGCGCTGTTTCACCGATTGGGTGGAATTGCACGGCGATCGCGTCTTCGGCGATGATCGTGCGATGCCCTGCGGGCTGGCGCGCATCGGCAGCTGGCGGTGCGCGGTCATCACGCAGCAAAAAGGGCGTGATACGAAGGAAAACGTCCTGCGGAATTTCGGCTGCGCCTATCCGGAAGGCTATCGCAAGGCGCTCCGCGTCATGCGCCTCGCGGAGAAGTTCAACCTGCCCGTCATCTGCATGATCGACACGCCGGGCGCCTATCCCGGCATCGGCTCGGAAGAACGTCACATCGCGGAAGCGATTGCGGTTAATTTGCGGGAAATGATGATCCTGCGCGTGCCGATCGTCGCGGTCGTGATCGGCGAAGGCGGCTCGGGCGGCGCGCTCGGTGTCGGCGTGGCGGATCAGGTCATGATCATGGAGAACGCCTACTACTCGGTCATCAGTCCGGAAGCTTGCTCGGCGATTCTTTGGAAAGATCGTCGCCACGCCGCGGAAGCCGCGGAAGCGCTCAAGCTGACCGCAGACGACCTGGTGAAGCTGGGCGTGGTGGATGAAGTGGTGGCGGAACCGGAGGGCGGCGCGCATCGCGATCACGACATGGCGGCCGCGCATCTCGGGAGTGCAATTCGGCGAAATCTGGAACGGCTGGCCGCTCTGGAAACCGATCAGCTGTTGAAAGCGCGCTACGATAAGTTTCGCAAGATGGGCAACTTCGCGGAGGGCGTCGACCCGAAAGAATCGCGGGCGCCGGGCGGAGCAAAATTGAACGACTAGATCGCGTTCGCGGTCCGTCGCAGCACCGTGGTTTTCGTCCGGCGTCGGAACGGGAGAACGACAGCCGTCCGCTCAGCCGGATACAGAAAACGCAGCACTGCGTCGAAACGCTCGGACCACGCCCGCTCCGAGTGATCGGCTCCCTCTACTTCGAGAAATTGGAGATCGTCGTGCAAACGCCAGCCCTTCTCGAGAAGGTGCTCGCGCAAGACGGCGGCGCGTTCCCAGCCGGGTTCGTGCGTGCCGGTATCGAGCCAAATCTTGAGTGGCGGCCGGGCTTCTTCGTCCAGCTTCTCCACCATCTTGTAGATGACGCAATCGTCCCACCAAATGGAGGGCGACATGACGGCGAGGCGCTGGAAGACATGCGGGAACCAAAGCCCGAGCGCGAGCGTGGCCAGCCCGCCGAGCGAGGAACCGCCGAGGCCCGTGGATTCGGCGTCGGTTAAAGTGCGGTAACGCTCGTCGATGAAGGGCTTCAACTCGTTGACCAAGAACCCACCGTACTGCCGCAAACGTCCTTTGCTGCGATTGCGTTTCTTTTTTTCCAGCCGGCCGCGCGTCGGCGCGTACTCGTGGATGCGATCGACGCCGGTATTCGCGACCGCGACGATGATGACGGGCT
>JBDSNB010000214.1:0-6170 GCA_039915555.1 Chthoniobacterales bacterium
GACGGACCCCTTTGATAACTCCACGCACAAAGCGAACTCGTCTTGCCATTTTCTCGCAACTGTTCAAATGAACACATGGGCGCAAGGCAACTGCAAGAGGCACTTGAAAACTTGAGCCGTGCCGTTCGGGAAGTGGAGCAGGCTATCGCTGAGTTGAAGACCAATCACGACCCGCTCGGCTCGCACATCTTCGTCTCGCGCCGTCAATATCGAGCCGTTCGACACGAAAAGCGGGAAGCGTCGCGAAGTTGCTGCGCGGATCAGCTACCACGCGGCCTTAGAGCCACGCCTGCGCGCTCCGCTGCCTGGGTCCAGCGCTGGCTCAAAATCCTCTGGAAGATGTGGCAGACCGAACCTCCCGGACGGATATGAGGAGGGTATGCAGGTCGGGATGATCGGCTGGCACGTCCCGCTGTCCGTAATTCCGGTGGGGGATGGCGAGAATCCCAAAGTGCCGCAGCCATTGGTTGCGATCGCCTCGCCCACGCGCTCACGCGCTCACGCTATCGTGCTCCTCGATGTTCCGGCCTCCCAAGCGAGATCCATTTCAGTTTTCAGCGTTTCAGAAGGGCGCCCACCGCTGAAGTGGAAGAGACTCTTGCGCCATTGAAGCAACGCATCGCCGAACTTAAAATCGAGAAACTGACATGAACCCACGGCTGGCAAGGGAACGAAAAGGCGCGGCGGTGAAGCTGGCTGACACGGGGGAAGCGACCAGATCCGCGGCGTGCAGCGAGATCCCCGATTAGAGCTGCGTCACGCGTAGACGGAGGAACTTCGCGGTCGCCGCGGTCGCCGGCACCACCACGCGTACGGTCTGCAGCCGACCGTCATCGGCCAGCGTTTCCGGCACGGCGGGTGAGACGGTCCACGTCATGAGATCGCTCGATTCCTCGATCGTGTAGCTCAGATCAGTCGCGAGCACGTTCTTCGTGAAAATGAGAGCGAAACTACCGCCGCTCAAACTGCTCGTTAGGCCTACGCCCGCGTCTGCTTTCTTCGGGTTCGTGTTCAGCGCGGTTTCGAGCAGGTTCGGCCGCCCGTCGCGGTCTGGGTCCGCAGCCGGGCCGCTGATGTTCGGATCAGCCGCTTCCGCGAGCGTGAACCAATAGGCGCGCCACTCCGCGTAGGTCGCAAAGGGCGGACCGTCGCCGTCCAGTTCGGCATTTAAATCGCGGTCGATCGCCATCCGCACGCCCGAGCCCGGCGGCACTCCCATAACCGTGAGCGTATCGCCGGTGCTTACCTTCGTCTGAAGCTGCGACTGCGTGAAGGGCCCCACGCCCGTCTTGTCGCTTCGGTAGTTATTCGTCGCCGGCTGGTAAACCAGCCCGCGCGGCTTTCCGTCGATCGTGCCCTTCACGATCAAGTCGATGCCCGGCATAGCGAGCGCGGCCTGCGTTTGAAGTGTGTTCCATTCCGCGAGCACACCCGGGTTGGTCACGTTCCCGCTCGTGATGGTGCGGGTGTCGCCGACGGCCGGCGCGATGCCGCTGTCAAAGCACATCAGGAAGGCGTTCAGGTTATTCTTCCGCGCGGTGTCGTTGCGGAAGTTCACGAAGACCGGCCGGCTGAGGAAGCGGAAGAGCGTCGGGTCCGTGCCATCATGCGTGAACCCGAAGCCGTCGAGTGAGAGCGCGCCCGGCGTGTCGTTGAACGAGGTCTTCTGATACATGTTCCGCAGCTGCGGCACCTTGAAGCTCTGCGATTCCTGGAGCGCGACCGCGGGCGTGAGCGAGTTGTCTGTGCCCGGGCCGGGCGTGGCGGCGTGGCAGGTATTGCAGCGCAGAGTGTTCGTGTAGAACTCGTTCACGAAGGTGTTCCGGCCCGCGTTTGGGTCGCCGCCCGCTACCACCGCCGGCATCGTCCGGTCGAGCTGCTGATTCGGGTTCGGCGAGAGGCTCATCGTCTCTACGAAATCCTTGAACGCGCTCATGTCCGCGCTCGCCAGAACGCTGCCGCCCATGAGCGAATCGAAAGCGCCGTTGAAGGCGGTGACGTCCGCCCGGTCACCGCGCCAGTGGAGCGGCGGCAGCCCCTTCAAGCCCTTCAAGGTCTGCGTCGTCATCGGCCCTTTCATCGGGTGCATCGTGAAAGGAGCGGTCGTTTGCGTGCCGGAGACGCGCGCGTTCACCGTCTGCATCTGGCCGCTGGGATCGCCCAGATCCCAGGCCAGTCGGTCGTGGTTGCCATCGAGATGGCAGGAGGCGCACGAGACGGTGCCGTTGCCGGAAAGCCGCGCGTCATAGAGGAAACCGCGGCCATCGCGGACCGCCTGCGGCGTCGGGTCAAAGCTGCCCACCGGCACCTCTGCGATCACGCGGTTGGTCGCCGTTTCAATCACGCTGAGCGTGTTCGAGATCCGGTTCAGGACGTAGAGCTGGCCCGTCGCGGCGTTCAAGGCCAGCCCGCGCGGGCCGCGTTTCCGCCGCGGATCGACCGAGGCGCTGCCGAGCCCGATCCGCGCCAGCACGCTCCCGTTCGTGTTCACCTTCGCGATCCGATCGCTCCCGAAGGCCGCGACAAACGAGTAGTTGCCCGCCGGGTCGAAGACGATCGCGGTCGGCTGCGCCAGCGCGCTCGCCTGAGCGGCCGGATTTGGGAGCACGTTGTAGTTGATCCCCGGATTAAGATCGAACGCCTGGACTGCGCCGCTCCCACTCGTGATCCGCGTCACCCGGTTATCCACGAAGTGGGCGCTCAGGTTCGGCTCGAAGTGGACCAGGTTCCGCGCCTCGGTGTTCGTGACAAAGAGATCACCCGTTTCCGGTTGGACGGCGAGCCCGAGGTTGCTCGTGCCGACGCGCGGGAAGTAGCGCGCGACCGCGAGCGTCGCGACATCGATCTCCGCCACGTCGTTGTCCGGCATGGTGAACTTGATCACCGAGGGGTTCCACTGCGGGTCGGTCGCATCCACGATCAAGCTCACCTGCGGTGGCGCGGGCAGTGCGGAATTACTTGGCGACGGCTGCGGCGGCGCGAGGTTCGCCGGGATGAGCGTGGTACGGTTGCCGCTCTCGGCAAAGGCGACGAAGACCTTCGATCCGGCCGCGTTCACCGCCAGGGCGCGGGGGCGCTGGCCGTTGAGCGCGATCGTCGCCACCGGCGCGCGGGTCGCGGCGCTGAAGACACGCACTTCGTTGTTCCCCGAGACGCTGATGAAGCCGAGCCCGCCCGCGAAAACGACGTCCGCCGGCTCATCTTTTACCTTGATCGTGTCGAGCACGATCCCCTGCGTGAGCGAGACGATGCTCACGCTGTCCGAGAGCTCATTCACCACCCAAGCCTCGTCGGTTGTGCGCGCCTGCACCGAGACCGGCTCGATCCCCACCGGGATCTCCTTCACCAGGAGCGGCGGCGTGGTCGCGGTGCTGAAGACGGAAAGCCGCGCGTCCGCGGTGTTGACCGCGAGGAGCCACTTGCCATCCGGCGTCAGACGGAGCGGCGCCGTCTGGCGCGCCTCGAAATGGACGAAGTTCGCCGCCGGCACCTGGGCCTGCGCGGAGACGACGAGGAGCGAGCCAAGGGCGGCGATGCCGGGGACAAACAGTGGGAAACGCATGTCGAGAGGAAGAGCCGCCGATTAAAGCGCAATTGACTCGCGCCGGAAAGAGCTATTATCCCGCCGTGGGTCGAAGCGGGGTCATCACAAAGGATTGACACATTCTAGCCCGCAGGAGCGAATACGATCAGCGGCAGCACCGCGGGCGCGGCTGGCACGCAGAGAACATTTGGGGTCAGCGGAAAACATTCGGGGTCAGTGCGCAAAATCTTGACAGCGGCCCCAGTTAATCCAACGCCGACGCGCGCTCGACAAACGACGCCAAACGTTTGGGCATCTTGCCTTCGATTTGCCTCGTCCCGACGCGGCGCCGTTGCTGGCTGACGTTCGCCCCGCTCCGCATCCTCAGGCGTTCGGTCAGCCAACCTTGCGACACCGTCGTCCTCTGCCACAAGAGTCGCGCCATGGCTATCTCCATGAGGGGAACGACAGCTGATCCCGAGCGGCCGCTCGTTGCGCAGTAGCTCATCACCACCCCGCCGCTAAAGCACGTAGGCGAGCAGAAGCAGGAGGGCGGCGAGTGCGACCACGAAGTAGATGACCCGCTTGCTGCGACGCCCAGTAAACATCTGCCACAGCCCATAGCCGAGCGCCGTCAGCCCGAAAGCCAGCACTGCTCCGAAGATGGCCAGAATCATTCGCGCCTGGCTTGGCGTGCCTGAAAACCGCGTCCGGCTAGATCCCGGGTTGAGCAGCGCCGGTCCCATCTCCCACACCACGTAGCCCATTAGTCCGCAGATGATGGCCCCGCAAAGCACCAAGCCAAGGCCGAACCGCCGCGACCATCGCCGGGATTGCAGACTGGTCCCGCACTGCGGGCAGTGTGACCGGAACCTATGCGTCTCGTAGCCGCAGTTGTAACACTTGCTCAGGTCCTCCGGGTTCGTCCCATCGCCTCGACCGTGAAAGAAGTCCGGCTCGCCTCCCAGATCGCCGCGGAAGTGCGCCACCACCTGTCGCGCATCGACCAAGGCGGCTTGCCCGACCGGAAAACGCAACGCTGTATACCGCGGCGGCCGCATGCCGAACCGGGTCGCGCATGCAGGATAAAACAGCAGTAGCTCGATCACTGGCGGCGCCCCTTCATGCAGGCGCGCCTCCGTGATCTCCGGAGTGCTGCGGAGCGAAAGTGGATGAATGCTGTCGCCGATCTGCACGCCGACCTTGCCGACGATCACCTCGACGCCATTCGGTTCCGGGGCCTCGGAAGGACTAAACTCGTTCAATCGGCCATTCGCGTGCGACGACCATTGCGGGTCCGACGCGAGAAATCGTTGCCAATCTTCCGCCTCTACCCGCCAGCGCGCGATGATGTCTTCGCCTCGCGCCAGCGCTTGATTCGCCTGCACATTCTGGTGTTGCAACCAGGCCGCAATCCCACCAAAAACGACACCCATCGCTCCGACGAAGATGAAGGTGAATCGGACCCCCACGCCCTGGTCGTAGCCCACCGGGAGCAACGCGAGCGAGAGCGCTCCCAAGCCGAAGCCCCAAAGCCCGATCGTTCGCCAGCGATGTGGATTGCGCATGCTTCTCCCGCACAATGATCAGCAGACAGCCATCACTCAAGCGTAGCGTCTATTTCACCCGACTTACGGTCGACGACGATGCGCGCTCCACACCGGTCAATCTTTCTTTAGCTTCCAAGCGACGTCGGCCTTCCCGTCAGCCGCGAACGTGATCGTGATTTCATATTGCCGCGCGAGGTCGTGGATCGAGTCGAACTTCACCTTGTCGATCACCGTCGGAATCATCTTGCGGTAATATTCGTGTCGACTCAGGACGAGGACATTCGGTGTCCGCCAACGCACTGGCTCAGTGAAGATGTGGCCCCGACTGGCGCCTTCCAGCTCTTTGTCGACCGCGTAGCCCGGCGCTTCCCCTAGCGAGACGTCGACGCGAGCAAAGGAATCGCCAGTGCGCTGATAAATCACGGTTTGTTTTCGCTGCGGTGGTGGCGGTGGGTTGTCGAGGAGAGTGCCGGGCTGTGCTGGCAGGTCGGTGGAGAGACAGGCGACGCGCTGCGAGTCGGGCGACCAGAGCGCTTCGCCTTCGCGTTCCGCGTCGGTGCCGATATCGTCTGGTGTCAGATCGCAGAGCACGCGCCCGGTCTTTCTCTCGATCAACTCCGCGCGCTCAACTTTCGAGCCGGCTAACTCCACGTCCGAGCTAAAGTTCTTGCGGATGGCGAATTGGTCGTTAGGCGACGGCCAATCGACCATCTCGCGGCGGAAGAGGAGCTGCGTCGTCTGGGGGAAATGGCGGCTCAAGTAATCGCTCGTGGGTGCCGGGTAACCCTGATGCGAAATTCGATTCCGCACCATCATGCGGAAAGCCAGGGGCTGAGCGCCGAGGAATTGCGCGAACTTTTCGTCGCCGAGGAGGTGATACACCACCGTCGGCATGTCGCCAAAGCTCTCGGAGGCGGCGCCGTCGACGTCCCGCGCCAGCTCGAAGAACTTTTTCAGCAATTTGAAATCGCCGCGCGCGGCCCGGCGCGTGCCGGTCGCATAATTGAATCCGTGCCTGCGCGCGCTCTCGTCGATCTCCGATTCGCCAGCCGGATCCTTCTCAGAAGTCGGCAAATCCTTCTCGGTGAAATGGAGGC
>JBDSNB010000188.1:0-13802 GCA_039915555.1 Chthoniobacterales bacterium
ATTTCGCCTATCAAACCGACGGGGCGGTCGTGAAGGTGGACCGCTTTGCGCAACGCGCCACACTCGGCTACACCGCCAAATCGCCGCGCTGGGCCATCGCCTACAAATACGAAGCGGAGCGCGTGGAAACGCGGCTGCTCGACATCTTGATTCAGGTCGGGCGCACGGGTGTGCTCACGCCCGTGGCGGCGCTCGAACCGGTCACGGTAAGCGGTAGTCGCGTCGCGCGCGCTACTTTGCATAACGAAGAGGAAATCGAGCGCAAAGACATCCGCATCGGCGACATCGTCGTGATCGAGAAGGCGGGCGAAGTGATTCCCGCCGTGGTGAGCGTGCGGACGGAACTGCGCACCGGCGCGGAGCGCGTTTTCAAAATGCCAGGGAAGTGTCCGGAATGCGGCAGCGCAGTGCAGAAAGACGAAGGTCAGGTGGCGGTGCGTTGCGTTAATGCGCAATGTCCCGCGCAGCTCCGGCGACGCCTCGAACATTTCGCCGGCCGCGGCGCGATGGACATCGAAGGCTTGGGCGAAATGATGGTCGGGCAACTCGTGGCGCGGGAACTCTTGCACGATGTGAGCGACATCTATCACCTCGACGAAGCGAAACTCGGCACGCTCGATCGCGTAGGTGAGAAGAGCATTCGCAATCTGCTCGTCGCCATCGAAGGAAGTAAAACACGCCCGCTTTGGCGCCTGATTTTTGCGCTCGGCATTCTCCACGTTGGCGTCACCTCTTCACGCGCGCTCGCGAATCAGCTTCGCTCGATGGAGGCGCTGATGGCGAGCACAGTCGAAGAGCTGCAACGCATTCCCGATGTGGGAGAAGTCGTCGGGCAGAGCATCCACGGTTTTTTCCAGGAACCAGCAAATCGAAAGCTGATCGCCCGACTCGCTGAGGCCGGCCTGCGTCTGGCGGAAGAGGGACCGGCGCCCGCGACGGCGGATGAGTCGTCGCCTTTCAGTGGGACGTGGGTCATCACGGGAACGCTCTCTCAGGCTCGCGAAGAAATCGCGGAAGAGATCCTGGCGCGCGGCGGCAAGGTCAGCGGGAGCGTGAGCAAGAAAACGCGTTATCTGCTGGCGGGCGAGGAAGCCGGCAGCAAACTCGAGAAGGCGAAAAAGCTCGGCGTGAAAACCCTGAGCGAAGCCGAGTTTCGCGAGATGCTGTTATAGGGGAAGCTGGCTTCCCGCGTTCTCTCCCGGCTCAAGAACGCATTAGGGGAAGCCAACAGCTTCCCCTACAAACTCTTGCTCGCCTTACGGCGTGCGATCCAGCCCGAGCGGCATCGCCTGATTAGGCGACAACGGAGACGCTATCACTGGTGGCCGTTGCGCGGCCGGATGGAAATCGGCCTCCACCTCGAAGGTGAGCTTCTCATGACCGCGCAAAACCGTGATCGGCACTTTATCGCCCGCGGTGATGTAGAACGACGCATCGATCACGTCTTCGGGCTCGTGCACATCCGTGCGACCGACTTTTAATAAAATGTCACCGCGCTTCGCGCCTGATTCGGCGGCCGGCGTGCCGGGCATGATATCAGTGAACTCCGCCGTGGAACCTTCCTCCGGAGAAGTGGTGCGCGCGACATTGATCCCGATCCAGCCATGCCGCGCTTCGCCAAAACGCATGTAATCGCTCCGAATTTTTTCCGCCGCATCGATCGGCAACGCATAACAAGCGGCACCGCTATCGACGCTGCTCACCAGAATGCCGACGACTTCGCCTTTGAAGTTGAGCAAAGGCGCGCCCGCTTCGCCGCGCTGTGTGGTCAGATTCACCCGGACGTGCGTGGTGGTAAAAAAACGCCCGAGATATTTGCGATCGAACCCCGCGACCATCCCGAAGCTCGGTGTCTGTGGAAGATCGAGCGGAAAGCCAACGGTCAAGACGGGCGTCGCGACCTCGAGTTCCTTCGATTGACCGATCGGCAGTGCCGGCGTTGGGACTTCATCCACTTTCAAAATCGCGATTCCGCTCCGCCGATCTGCCAGCACCTGGCGCGCGGGAATTTCTTTGCCGTCGATCTCGACCGTCAAATCCTGCGTGTCGGCGCCAACGGAGAAAGCCGTGAGCAGCGTTCCCGCCGGGTCAATAAAGAAGCCTGTGCCCACGAGCCGGCCGTGCTTGTCATTGCCACGGATTTTCACCACCGCTTTGGCCGAGCGTTGGAAGATCTCCTTTACCTCGCGGCTGATCGCGTTCGCGGTTTGCTCAGGCGCGCGAGCGGCTTCCGGTTGCTCCTGAGCCAACACCACGCCCGCCCCCATGAGGGCAAAGAGAAACGAAAATCCAGCTGCCGCCGGCACGAAAAACGGGAAGCGAAAAGAGCGCCAGGCCCTAGAACCGGAAGGACGCCTCATAACTCACGGGAGTCGCATCGAGCACATAGCGCGGAGGCGCTGCGGTTCTGTGAGTCCGGACGCTTCCGTTACCGGTGCGGAAGACAGCGGCATCATCCAGGGATCGCATACTCACAGGGCTCGAAAGACTCCAAGCCGAATCGCCGGTCGCACGCGCGACTTGCGCCTGCTCGGTCACACTCACTGCGGCAAGGTTCGGGCTCTCCGGCGTCTGAGCCATCTTCAGCGAAAGCACCGAGGCAATTACCAATATCGCAGCGGCGGCCGCCGGATAAGAAGTGAGTGATGGAAAATTCAACTGCAACATGAAATCCTGCGCGCGTCGCAGGCTGATCCGCCAGAGCGGTTCGCGGAGCAGTTCCGCGCGCTGCCGACGATGAAACTCGTGCAGAAAATTCTCGAAGTAGGCAGGGGGCGGCTGCTCATGCCGTTTCAACCGGAGCAGCTTGCCAATGTCATTTTCGTTGAATTCGTTCATGCGTCGGTCTTAGGAAACAGGGTTTTTCCGGAATTCTTCCAGATAATTTTGTAATTGGCGATTCGCGTAGAAGAGCCGGGAACGTACCGTCCCCTCAGAGACAAGCAATATTTTGCTGATCTCGGCATGGGGCATCCCTTGAATGTGAAACATGGTAACCACGGCTCTGTGTTCATCAGACAGTTTCATCATGGCCTCGTTCAATCTTACCTGCAGTTCTGAGAGGTCGGCTTCCCGCACCGGACTGCTCGACTGCGTCAGCTCAAGGAACTCCTTGTCGTTCTGAATGCTGGCGTCGACATCGTCGAGACTGAGATTGAAGCGCCGGCCGCGTTTCTTGAGGAAATTCAGCGTCATGTTCACCGCGATGGAGTGAATCCAGGTGTAAAATGACGACTTCCCGCGGAAGCCGCAGATCGATTTGTAGGCCTTCGAGAAAACGTCCTGCAGCAGATCGTTCGTGTCCTCGTGGTTCGAGGTCATGTTGTAAACCAGACCGTAAAGCCGCGGTGTGTACTTCACGACAAGATCGTCGAACGCCGCCACGTCCCCCTCCTGGGTCCGGGCGACGAGCTTCGAGTCTTCGTCCGTTCTCGGTTGGTCCATCGCGTTGCGCTTAGGCTTAACACGCGACGGAAGACCCGACGACAACAAATCAGAAAGGCGCCGCGCGGGCGCCGCTGCAAGAGCCGCATTCATTTTCGAGACGACAGGCAAGATCAGTTGCGGTTTCGGATCGTCATCAGGTAGAGGAGGTTCCCCAGGGTCGCGACAAATGCCGCCACGTAGGTCAACGCCGCGGCGTTCAGGACGCGGTTCACGCCCGCGACTTCATTCCCGGGCTGCACCATTCCCATTTGCTGGAGAATTATTTTCGCGCGCCGCGAGGCATCGAACTCCACCGGAAGCGTGATGAGCTGGAACGCGAGCAGCACGAGATAGCAATAAATGCCGAGCGTGATCAGCCCCGTGATGCGGAAGAAAAGTCCGCCCAGAATCACAAGTGGCAGCATCCGCGAAGCGATCGAGGTCAGCGGCACGATCGCCATCCGCCATTTCAACGGCGCATACGCCTTCGCGTGTTGAATCGCGTGACCACTCTCGTGCGCTGCGATCCCGAGCGAAGCAACCGACGGCTCGTGATACACCTTCGAAGAAAGACAAAGCTTTTTCTTCGAGGGGTCATAATGATCGCCGAGATAATCATTCGTCTCCACCACTTCGACGTCATTGATCTGCGCCGTCTTTAAAATTTCACGGGCCGCCTCCGCGCCGCTCACGTTCGAGCTCGCGCGCACTTCGCCCCACTTCTTGAACGCGCTGCTGACGCGGAATTGCGCCCACAGGCCGATCAAAAGCGGAATGCCCACCAGAATCAGCCAGTTCCCCCCAAATCCAAAAGTGCTCATAGTTGTTTACAAGTTTACGTGGATTAGACGCCCCGTCGCGTCGTTCGTTCATTAACAATCTGTCACAATCGAGACGCGCGGATTTTCGACCGCCTGACGCGGTTCAGCACGACGCGTCGGGCTTATCCCTCAAATCTCCAGCCGCTTCTCGAAACGCGACAGCACGCGATTGCCGGTTTCCGTCACCACCGCCACATCCTCCAGCCGCACGCCGCCGAGGCCCGGATAATATAGCCCCGGCTCCACCGTGAGCACCTGCCCCGGCTTGAAAACCGTCTTCTGGAAACGCGGGAACTCATGAATCTCCAAACCGAGCCCGTGTCCGGTCCCGTGGAAAAAACCAACCTGCGCTCCATTCCGCACTTCCGTCGGAAAACCGCGATCAGTAAAGAGCTGCTTCACTTCATTGTGCAGTTTTGAGCCATCCGCACCCGGCTTCATTTTCTTCAACGCCAGCGCCTGCCCCTCCCGCACCGTCTCCCATAATTTCCGCTGCTCCTCACTCGCGCGACCGCGCACCACCGTGCGCGTCAAATCGCCGTAGTAACCGCTCGCCGCATCACGTGGGAAGACATCGAGAATAATCAACGAATCCGCAAATAACGGACCCGAACCGCGTTCATGCGGATCGCACGCCTGGTCAGCGCCCGCCACGATCGTATTCGCCGGCAACCCGCCCGCGCGCAGCACGGCCGAATCAATTTCCGCGCGCAAAATTTCCGAAGTAAGCACGCGCCCAAACCAATCGAGCCGTTTTCCGCGCCGCGACTTGCACGCCGCGAGCACTTCCATCGCGCGCGCCAAACCCTTTTCCGTGATCGAGATCGCCCGCCGCATCGACTTCAACTCGTCCTCCGTTTTCGCCTCCCGTTCCGGCCAAAAAAGATCCTTCGTGGTTTGCAGTCGGATCTTGTGCGACGCCAATTCCTCTGCGAAACCGAGCGGAAAACTCGCCGGCACCAGCGCGGAACGCACGCCGCGTTTGCGCAAGAAATGCGACAACACTTTCGCATACGGCGGCGACTTCTTTGCACCACCCTGCACCTCGCGCTCGAGCTGACTGAAAGGGACAATTTCATCCACCTGCGCCTGCTTCTTGCCGCGATCGATTTCCAGATCGCTCAAGACAATCGTGCGCTTGCCGTTCTGCTCGAGAAAGATGAACGGATCCGGCACAAACATGCGCGTCACGTAAAGCATGTCGGCATCGCGCTCGCTATCCGCCACGATGAGACGCGTTTGATTCTTGGAAGCGGGTTTTTTGCTCACGCGTCATTCCTACCCTGACGCGCCGCACTTGTCATCCCGCGCCGCGCAACAGCTCAGGAACTCGCAAAACGTCGCGCGCCCTACCCCCGCCGCACTTCCAACTGCCGGCGCAAAATCCAAAGCAGCAATCCAAGCAACGCGAGCGTCGAAAGAATCAGCACCCACGTGTCGAAAACAAACACCCCAACCTTCGCCCCGAGATACCGCTTCTCCGCCCCGAAGAAAACGTTCGGCTTCCCGCCCCGCCGATAATCGTGCTGCTCCATCTCCGCGTTCGAGATCAGGTCGGAAATCTTCTGGTTGATATAAAGCTGCTCGGCCGTCACCGGCCCGACCGCGCCTTTAAAGTCCGCCCGGTTGAATTTCCGTTTCCCAGCCACGATGCGATCGGTCGCGGATAAATAATTATCCACCGCCTTGGCCGACTTCGCTTCCAGACCGGACAAAATCGCCAACACCTCCTTCAACTCGTTCAAGCGCGTGATCGTCTCCGGCGTCTTCGCTTCCGGCGCCAGTCGGCGAATTTCCGCGTTCACCTTTTCCTGCCGGCGCGTCAGCGGATTCAACTTGGCCTGCGCCACCACCAACTCCTCGTACGACCAGCGCATATTGATGAACTGGCAGATGAACGGCACCTTCAATTTGCTATCCATCTTCTTGTCTTTCTCCTCATCGGGATGCTCCGAAAGCCAGCGCGAGAAAGTGTAAACGAAGCCGAGATTCCGATTCATGTCCTCGTACTTGATCAGCGCTCCGCCCATGATGATCTGAGGAATTAAAACCAGCGGAACGATGTTCGCCGCCGTCTTTGGCGCCGCCACCAGCGATGAAATCAAGAGCCCAAGCGCGACCCCACCCATGGCCGTCATCAACATCACGCCGAGGTAGAGCCAGAACATTCCTCGGATCGAAAGAATCCAGTTGCCGATCAGAATGAAGAGCACGCATTGCACGAGCGCGAACACGCCTAACGAGAGAACTTTCGCGAGGACGTAATAGTGCAGGCGCACATTGAGATTGCGTTCCCGCTGCAGCACCGCGCGATCGCCGATGATGTCATCCGCGCTGTTCGTGAGCCCGAGGAACATGGCCACAATCAGGCCGAGAAACAGGTAGGTCGGAATGTGATAAGCGGAGGCGAAATCGTATTTCCCGCTGTCGGAATAGCGCAGCAGCGTCGCGATCAAGACCGCCAGGATGGGGGCCACGCCGATCGTGATCATGAGATTGCCGCGATTGCGCAGCTTGCTCATGAAAGCGCGGCGCAAAAGCGTGCGCAGCTGCGTCCACTCATCGTGCCAGCGAATCTGCGAGTTCCGTTTTTTTGCGGGCGCTTTCGGGAGCGGCACCCCCGGATCGCGGCGCAGCGAAACCTGCTTCACATCCTGGATGAGGCGAAACGCCTCATATTTATCGCGCCAGAATTCCGGCGAATAACGGCGCGCCGGCACGAGCTGGCCGCGATTATTCTCCTCGTAAATCACGTCGCCGCTGATGTCCCGCAGGGGCGTTTCCAGCACATCGAAGATGAACTCCGGCCGCGTTGTGCCGCACGAGGGACACGCGCCGAGATCCGCGCCGAACTGGTGTTGATGCTCGGCTTCCGCGAAGTAGCGCAGCATGTCGGTGGGCGTGCCGAAAAAGACGAGCCGTCCGCCTTTATCGAACAGGATCGCCTTGTGAAACATCTGGAAAATTTTCGAACTCGGCTGGTGGATCGTGACCACGATGATCTTGTTGTGCGCCATCCCGCGGATGATCTCGATCACGTGCTCCGAGTCTTTCGAGGAAAGCCCGGAAGTCGGCTCGTCGAACAGATAAACGTCCGAGTTGCCGATCATATCGAGCCCGATGTTGAGTCGCTTCCGCTCGCCCCCGCTCAACGTTTTTTTCACCGGACTGCCGACGACGCTGTGCTTCCGCTCGCTTAATCCCAACTCGACCAGCTTGCTCTCCAGCCGTCGCGTGCGGTCGCGTTCCGAAAGATGCGGCGAACGAATTGCGGCCGCGAATTGCAGGTTCTCGCCGATCGTCAGATTCTCATCGAACGCGTCCTCCTGCGGGATGTAACTGACGTAACGCTTCAGATCGTAAAGGTGATCGTAGAGCGATTCATCATTCAGCAAAATCTGCCCGCGCGTCGGTTGAATCTGGCCGCCCAGCACTTTTAAAAACGTGCTCTTGCCCGAACCGCTCGCACCCATCACGCAGACCAGTTCGCCGCGATTGACCGCAAACGAAATTCCATCCAACGCCGGCTCCCCGTTGCCGAAGCGGTGATTCAAATCCGCCACCTCCAGGCTGCGGATGATGTTGCGCTCTTCTTCGATAATGCGCTCCGAGAAATTGCAGCGCAGGAATTGCCCGGTATCGATCCGAATCGTGTCGCCATCCTCAAGGGGCGCGTTTCCGCGCACCGGCTGTTCGCGCACCATGATCGGTCGATCGGCCGAGATCACCTCCAGCGTCCCGACGCGCGCGTCGTAATCGCAAAAAATCTTCAACAGCACATCGCCACTCGTGCCCGGCGAAAGCAAAATATCGTCCGCCTCCAGCAGGCTCGGATTATTCGAAACGAGATACTCCGACTTCGAGGCTTTGAGCTGGAACCGGCCACCCATCGCCCGCGCCCGCCGCCGCAGCTCGATCAAATCCATCTCGCTGTCGTTATGGAAAACGATCCGGTCATCGAGCGTGGCATCGACCTGCTGGCCGGCCGCCAGAGTCACGCCATTGATCACCGCATCCACATCGCGCAGAGCCCGCACGCGCACCTTCAATCCAAACGTCACTTCGATCGAACTTTCGCGCGAACGCGAGCGCTCCAATTGCACCTGATCGCCATCCTTCGGCACGCGCACGAAAATCTGCGGGAGCGAGACGTTCTTCTTCGCGTTGAAATAAGCGGCCAGCTCCTGGTAGGTCAGCACCTGGTCGCCGATCAGGATCCGTTGCCCAGGATAGATGCGGCAAAAACCCCCGCGCAGCAGCGGCCGCCCGCGCACCGAAACCGGCTGCGAGCTGTAATTCTTCAGCAGGATCAGATCGTGATAACGAAACGAAAGCAGCCGTTCGCCTTCGGGCACCGCTTTGAGGAGCACATCGGAATCGGCGCTCGGCCCGAAAGAAAGCGACTCCAGCGGAGACGCGCCCCGTTGATAGATGGACGGGTCCGATTCCTCCGAAGCGTTCAATTGATAGACAATATCGATCGCCTGCGCCGCCATCCCGAGCTGCGACATGAAGGAATAAAAAGCGACCACCTGCTCCTGTTTCAGGCCCGCCTGCGAGATCAAATCATAGAGCTGAACGCCCAGCATGATCTTGCGATCGGCGCTCAATTGCGTGGAAAGATTCTGCGCCATCCCCGCCAGATCTTGCTGCTCGTAAAGCGCCTGGCGGAAAAGCTGCCGCAGCTCCGAGTAAACCGCCTCCGGGTAATCGTAACGCAGGAACCCGAGGCTGGAATCGATCTCCTCCTCCAGCAGCACCCCGTCCGCTTTCGAGAAACTCGCCAGCACCTGGATGAGCAACGGGAGTAAATTCGGCCCCTCCGCCACGCTCCGCGGCTTCCGCAACGCCCGGCGCATCCAACGCCGGCTTTTCCGCTGCATCCGGTAGGCAAACGGCGTCACGCGTTGCACCGCGCGGTCGATTTTGTCGGCTAAGGTTTGGGTCGGCTCGGGCATGAATTATTCGTCGGCAGAGTAAATCTGACACCCCCGCCGCGCAATGCCGGTCCGAAGCATGAACGACACCGTGCGGCCCACGGCCTGCTCTTTTGCAATGCCCCCCCCTTCATGTTAACCTTTTCGAGCCCGCCTCCTGCGGGCGTTTCACTCTATGTCCCAATCCGATCGCAACCTTAAAAAGGACAACAAATCCGGCGGCAACGAGCCCAGCTTCAACTGGCGTGGCGTCGTCCTCATCGCCATCGCCTTCGCCCTCATCGGCCTCGCGGTGCTCTTCCGTGGCGGCGCCTACCAGAACGTGGAAGACGTCCCGTACAATCGCTTCCTCGAGCTGCTCGAAAATAAACAGATCGTCGTCGACAAAACCTACCCCCTTCAGCTCGTGATCGAGGAAGGCCGCCCCACCCAAACGCTCCGCGGCGCCTACACCAAGCAAGGCGTCGGCCCCTCGCCGTCCGAGGCCGTCCCCTTCCGCACCACGATTTTCCTCACCTACAACACCAACCTCCAGGAAAAACTCGCCACCGCCGGCATCCAGCCCGCGATCAAGATGGAGTCGAACCTCTGGGCCCAGACCCTCGTCGGCTTCCTCCCCATCGCGTTTTTCCTCCTGATTCTCTACTTCCTCTTCCGCCAGCAGATCCGCATGGCCGGCAAAGGCGCGCTTAATTTCGGTAAATCGAAGGCCCGCATGCTGGCCCGCGACAAGAACAAGATCACGTTTAAAGACGTCGCCGGCGTCGAAGAAGCGAAAGACGAAGTCACCGAGATCGTCGAGTTCCTGCGCGACCCGAAAAAGTTCCAAAAACTCGGCGGCCGCATCCCGAAAGGCGTCCTCCTCGTCGGCCCTCCCGGCACCGGCAAGACGCTCCTCGCTCGCGCCATCGCCGGCGAAGCGGACGTTCCCTTCTTCTCCATTAGCGGCTCCGATTTCGTGGAAATGTTTGTCGGCGTCGGCGCCAGCCGCGTGCGCGACATGTTCGAGCAAGGCAAGAAGAGCGCGCCCTGCATTATTTTCATTGATGAGATTGACGCCGTCGGCCGCCATCGCGGACACGGCGTCGGTGGAGGACACGACGAACGCGAGCAAACGCTCAACGCGTTGCTCGTCGAGATGGACGGCTTCGACACCCAGGAAGGCGTCATCATCATCGCGGCCACCAACCGTCCCGACGTCCTCGATCCCGCGCTCCTGCGTCCCGGCCGTTTCGATCGCCAGATCACCGTCAATTTACCCGACGTCAAAGGGCGCGAAGAAATCCTCCGCGTTCATTCCAAGAAAGTGAAACTCGCCGAAGGCGTCGACCTCGCCGTCGTCGCCCGCGGCACACCCGGCTACTCCGGCGCCGAACTGGCCAACGTCATCAACGAAGCCGCCCTCCTCGCCGCGCGTCGCGGACTGAAGGGCATCACCCTCGCCGAGATGGAAGAAGCGCGCGATAAAGTTCGTTGGGGCCGCGAGCGCCGCAGCATGGCGCTCAGCGAAAAAGAGAAAACCAACACCGCCTACCACGAAGCTGGCCACGCCTTGCTCCTCGAACTCATGGAGCACACCGAACCGCTCCACAAAGTCACCATCATTCCCCGCGGCCCCTCGCTCGGCTCCACCATGTGGCTGCCCGAAGAAGACAAGTACACCAACCGCAAAAACGAACTCCTCTCCAGCCTCGTCGTCAGCATGGGCGGCCGCGTCGCGGAAGAAATCGTCTTCGGCGACGTCACCAACGGCGCCCGCGGCGACATCAAAATGGCCACCGGCATGGCTCGTCGCATGGTCTGCGAATGGGGCATGAGCGAGAAGATGGGCATGGTCGAGTACGGCGAGCACGAAGACTACGTTTTCCTCGGCCGCGATATCTCCCGCGCCCGCGATTACAGCGAAGCCACCGCCGAAGAGATCGACCGCGAAGTGCGCAAGCTGATCGACGACGCCTACGCGCGCGCCAAAAAGACGCTGATCGAGAACCGCGACAAACTGGAAACGATCGCGAAAGCGCTCCTCGAGTTTGAAACCCTCGATGGCGCCCAAATCCGCGACATCATCCAACACGGCAGCATGACGAACCCGCCCAAGAGCCCGCCATCGGGCGGCGAAAAGATGAAAGCGGAAAAGCCGCCCAAGCAAGTCGTCGTCGCCCCCGATGTGAACCCGCCGCTCCCGGGCGGCCTCAGCGGCGCCCCCGCGTAGCTCTTGCGCTGGCCACAGCCGTCGCCCTCCGGGCGGCAATAAGTCTAACTCTCGTTAGCTTTCCACTAAACCAGGGGCCGAGTTCTGGCCTGGTAAGAAACAGTTGATTAAGCACCGCGCGTGGTTTGCAATGGGCGCTGCATGTCCGTGCGGCAGCCAAGTCCGAAGCATCAATGGTGGTGGCTCACCCGGTTTGGTGGGTCACCCCGTTCGTTAGCATGGATCCGGGCCTCTTGGGTTATGCCATTGGTGAGACCGCGCCGGAGGATTACCTCCTCCGGCGTGGCCATCCCGCTTAGAAGACTTCCACTCTTCCACCCAGCCTGGGCCGGCGCGGGCCTGCACTTTAACAACTAACGGAAAGCAACATTCATGTCCGCGCCAAAGCAACCCAAAAAAGCCACGCCAAAGAGCACCAAATCTTCCGGCCTGCGCCGGCTCAACCCCAACACCGCCGGGATCGACATCGGCGCCACCATGCATTACGTCGCCGTGCCGCCCGATCGTGCGGAGACTCCGGTGCGCTGCTTCGGCACCCACACAGCCGATCTCCACGCCATCGTCGCCTGGCTCAAGGAATGCCGCATCACCTCGGTCGCGATGGAAAGCACCGGCTCCTACTGGATCGCGCTCTACCAGGTGCTGGAGCGCGCCGGCTTTACCGTCCTGCTCTGCAACGCCCGGCACGTCAAAAACCTCCCGGGCCGCAAGACCGATGTGGCCGACTCGCAATGGCTCCAGGAACTTCACTCCTATGGCCTGCTCAGCGGTTCCTTCCGCCCCGCCGATCAAGTCTGCGTCCTGCGCGCCTATCTCCGGCACCGCGATAATCTGACCCGCGCCGCGGGCGCTCACATTCAGCATCTCCAAAAAGCTCTGACCGAGATGAACCTCAAACTGCATCACGTGCTCAGCGACATTACCGGCCTCTCGGGGATGGCCATCCTGCGCGCCATCGTCGCGGGCGAACGGGACCCGCACCGGCTCGCCGCCCTCCGCCACGAGCGGGTCAAAAAGAGCGCCGCGGAGATCGTCCAGGCGCTCGAAGGCGAATACCGCGACGAACATCTCTTTACCCTCCGGCCAGGCCCTCGCGCTTTATGACTTCTACCTCGCCCGCATCGCCGAATGCGATCAGGCGATCGATCAAACCCTCCGCAGTTGGGACAAAAAACTCGACCCGAACACCGCCCCGCTCCCCGGCACCGCCAAACGCAAGACCGCCTTTGCCCAAGGTCAGTATGAACTGCGGACCCAGCTCTATGCCCTCACCGGAGTCGATCTGACCACCCTCCCCGGGATGGAAGTCTTGAGTGTGCAGGCCCTTTTAAGCGAGACTGGCACCGACATGACGCGCTGGAAAAGCGAGAAACACTTTTGCAGCTGGCTGCGGCTCTGCCCCGACAACCAGATCAGCGGCGGCAAACGCTCCCGCGCCAAACCCCATCGCGGCCACAATCGCGCCGCCCAAATCCTGCGCCTCTGTGCCCAGTCCGCCCTCAAAAGCAAAACCGCTCTGGGCGCCTTCGGCCGCCGCCTCCGCGCCCGCATGGACGCCCCGCGCGCCCTCAAAGCGCTCGCCCACAAACTGGCGCGCCTCATCTACCGCATGCTCAGTGCCGGAGTCGCCTACAAGGACATCGGCGAGCATTACTACGAGGAGCGCTACCGCTCCCACCTCATCCATCGTCTGCAAAAACAAGCCGCCCATTTTGGCTTCCTCCTCGCTCCAAAACCCTGTATTGAGGCTTCTGTTTCTTAGAAGATGTCAGCGCACGTTTGGCGCGCAGGCGTATTCTGCCTGCTCATGGTCACAGCGTTCGTCAACGGCGCGGTGCTTCTGTGGCTGCTCGGCATGTCAGCCGGCGCTGATTTTTTGGCGCTAGTTCCGGTTCTTGGGTCCTTGCTCCTGTTTGCTAGTAGCGGCACGGTTCTCCTGTGGCCGCGCGTTGGCAGCGCAGCAGCTTCGCTGTTTCTGCTGTGTATCGGGTTGTGGCCATTGTTATCGATCATCCGTGATCCGTCTACACGTGATCACCAAACCCTCGCCTTGTTTTCGTGCTTCCTCGCGTTGATTGCACTCAGCTTGTGGTTCACGGCGCGTGAGGCTCTCGGCAGGACGCGGCACTCCGTGCCATCGCCTGCACCGGGCGCGTACGTCGCTATAGCGAGCGCCGTCGCAGCCGTACCGCCGCTGTTGCTCTGCGTGTATTTCGGCTTCCTCTTCGCGAGTGGTGCGATTAGTTTCGAATCGTGAGTGGCGTCGGCGGAGTCAAGACATCTAACCCCTATGTAGGTAGTCAAGGGTGAGCGTGGGATTGGATTGGTTTAGTTCATTGGTTTTTTTGGATTTAAGGGTTGGTCGGTTCTTCGAAGCGTTTCCTCTTCCGATGACTCGTGGCTTTG
>JBDSNB010000218.1:0-2460 GCA_039915555.1 Chthoniobacterales bacterium
GATACACGGTCATGTCGGCCGCGTTGATCTCCGCCCACCGCAGTGCGCCGGGCACATAGTGACGAACGTGCGCGTCGCGTTCGAGCGCGGGCGACCATCTCGAATCATGCACCCAGAGCGTCACCTCGGCCCGCCGCGCTAGTGCCGGAAGCAAGGCTGCTGTCTGCAACGCGGCGGCAGACGATGAAGGCGGCACCGGGGAAAACCAATTGATTCTCATGCCAGCAACTTCTCCACTACGTGGGACCACGAGAGGTTCATCTCGTCGTAATGCCGTCGCGCCGCGCGCCCGTATTCGCCCGCTCGTGCGGGCTTTTCCCAAAGCGCATCCATGGCTGCGGCTAGTCCTTCCGCCGTGGGGGGCGCGATCAATCCAGTTTCCTCCGGCAATACAAATTCCAGCGGCCCGCCCGAATCCTCGCACGTGATCACCGCCTTCGAAGCCAGCATCGCTTCCAACGTCACGTAACCGTAGTCTTCATCGAGTGGCGGAAACACGACCGCGCGCGCGTGGGCGTAGGCTTCGCGTTTTTGCGCATCGGTGACGAAACCCATCCACTCCACTCGCCCGGCCACGCTTAGCTCGCGCGCCAGCTCTTTCATCTTCTTGCCATACGCCGCGTTGTCCGCGCCACCGGCAAACTTCAACCGCACCGGTTGCCGCGTCAGGGCCAATGCCCGGAGGACGAGGTCCTGACGTTTCGTGGGCGAAACGCGACTGGGATAAAAGAAAAAATCGTCCACCGTTTCCGCGCAGAAAAATGATTCCGCCTCCGCCGGCGGATGATAGAGCGGCTCCGAATCGATCCCGCAAAACTCCTTCAACCGCCGCGCGACATTGTCGGAGTTGGAAAAAATGGCGCGCGCTTCCGTGCCCATCTGACGGTCGGCTCGCTGAATGATGTCACGCACCATCCGTCCGCGCGGCGCCACGCGTAAACCGCCCAGGGCGTGCTCCCAAAGATCGTAAGCGGCGCGGTGTTGATGCAAAAGCCACACCACTTTCTGCGGATGCTCGACCAGATAGGCGGGAAACTTCAACGCGATCACGCGGTCCACCGTCATCCCATCGATCGCGCGCAGATCCATTAGCCGGCACGCCAGCATTTGATCCGGAATGCGCTCCGCGTCGCTTGGGTTAAAAGGAATCCAAACCAGCTCCGCCTCGTGGCCCGCGGCGCGCAGAGCTTTTACCAACCCCTCTGCGTGGACTTCCGCGCCACCGTAAATAAACGGCGTGCGCACCGTCGCGACGATCACTCGCATGCGTCGTCTTTTTCCGCCGCGTCCGGCGGCGACGCCCGGAAACGGAGCTGCGCGCGCAACTCACTCATTGATTCCCGCAAAGCCGCAATCTCCTCGATGACCTGCTCGTTCTGCAATGACAGGTGGTGCACCGCCTCGATCAAGCTGTCGTTCACGGCTCCCTGGTTGCGGAAAAAACGCCGAAACGGTTTCGCCATCGCGACAAACGTCTTGCGCCGAGCGCGCTGCAGCGCGGCCTGAATCCGCGGGTGATGCACGTCGGAACTCTCGATCGACAAGGGCGGGCTCAGACGCAGATGGTGACCCGCGCGCCAGGATTGCGCGACCGCGGCGTCGCGGATCCAACGCGAGATTTTTTCCGCGGAAGTGGCGCGTGTGTGGTCGCTCATTGGGAAAGGGCCTGGCAGGCGGTTTTATCGCACGGCGCACCTGCGCGCAAACATCTTCCCCGCCAGGCTAACTTAATTCCTGCACGCGTTGGCGGATCTCGCGGGCGGTCGTTTGCGGATCCAGCCGGCGTCGGATGTCCTGCGCTGCTCGCGTTCCCAGCTCGGCGCTCGCTGCTCGATTTTCATAAACCCAGCGCATCAAACTCGCCGCGTGTTCCGCATCAGGCGCGGCCCAATGCGTGCCTTGCTCATACGGTCCGGAATCTTCCTCCAACTCCGTCATGACAAAATTTACCAGCAGACTGTTTTCCGCGTTCATGAATTCGAGGTTGCCCGAGTAGCCGGTGCCGATGACCGGCTTGCCGAGATACATCGCCTGCGCCATCCCGAGGCCCAGGCCTTCCGAGCGATGAAGCGACGCGTAACTGTCCACCGAGGCAAAAAGCGCGTTCACTTCCGCGCCCGGCAGATGCGGATCGAGAAAGACCACGCGCGCATCTTCCGCGCTTCGATCGAGCGCCGCGCGCGCCTCGCGCTCGTACTCCCAGTTAATCGATTTCATGACCAGAATTGCGTTGTCATCTTTGCGGAACGCGTGGCGAAAAGCGTCGATCACACCCTCCGGATTTTTGCGGTGCGTGGTGCTGAGAAAATCGAAATTGAAGAGGAACACGAATGCGTCCTCCGGCAGCCCGAAACGCTTTCGATCCGAAACCGCTTCCGCTTCATTGAGATAAAACGGGTACGTAATCTTGCGCACCGGAATCGGCGACACGGCCGCGATGGAGTCGCGCGTAAAATCGGA
>JBDSNB010000191.1:0-3131 GCA_039915555.1 Chthoniobacterales bacterium
ATGACGACGGTTTTCGTTTACCCCGTCGTCTCCGTCATGCTGCCGCTCTACGTTCGAAACATCCTGGGACTCGGGCCGGAGCGGATGGGCATTCTCATGGCCGTCTCCGGCACGGGTTCGCTCGTCGGCTCGTTAGGCCTGCTCAGTGTGGCGCGCGGCAAACGCATTCGCTTCATCATGGGCGCCGTCTGCGTGGTGGCGCTGGCTCTTTTCGTCATGTCGCGCACCAGCACTTTCGCGATCGCTGCGCTGGCCATGGGCGCGCTCGCCATCGGCTTGGCGACGAATTTCGGCCTCGCGAACACGATCGTGCAGGAACGCGCGCCCGCCCATCTTCGTGGCCGCATCTCGGCCGTCTTCGGGCTCAGCTTTTTCGGGCTCATGCCCGTGGCCGGTTTGGTCATCACCAGTCTCTCGGATTTGATTGGCATGCGTCCCGCCATGGGAATTGCGGCCGCGCTTTATGCCGCCGGCGCGCTCTTCGTTCTCAGCCGCTGCGATCACACCATGCCGATCGACGGCGAGGTCGTCCCGGTCACCGAACCGGCTCCGCAACCGGTGCCGATTAACTGAAGCAGCGCCGCGTGATCTCATTCTCGACTTGTTGGAATTCCAGCCGCCACACCGACGGCGCGGAGATGCTGCGTGAGATCAAAGGCGAGCTCGGCTTCAGCCAGATGGAACTCGGACACGGCACCCGCATTTCGCTCATGCCGGGCATCCAGAAGATGTACGAAGCTGGCGAAGTCACGTTCAGCAGCCTGCACAATTTCTGTCCCCTCCCCGTCGAGGTCATGCACGCCTCGCCGGATTGCTACCAATTTTCCGCCGGCACCTCGCGCGAACGTGAACGCGCGATCAAACAAACCTGCCAGACGATCGATTTCGCCCAGCGCCTCGGCGCGCCCTACGTCGTGCTTCATTGCGGCTCCGTCCCGATGAATCCCATCACCGACGAGCTGATCGCGCTCGCGAAGAAAGGCGAGCATCTGTCGCGCGATTACGTGCGGCGCAAACTTAAGGCCGTGCAGACCCGCGAGAAAGAAGCGCCCTGGCGCCTGGAGCGCGTGCGCGAATGCCTGAAGCGCGTGGTCGAATACGCGGCCGAGAAAAATATCCGTCTCGGCGTGGAAGGCCGCCGAGGTTACGAAGAAATGCCTAACGAACGCGAGTTGCCCGCGCTCCTCGATGAGCTGGACTCACCGTTTGCCGGCTATTGGCACGATTTCGGGCATATCCAGATCAAAGAAAATCTCGGCTTCCTCAATCACGAAGAATGGCTCCGCCTGATCGGCCCACGTGCCTTCGGCTGCCACTTGCAGGACGTCATTTGGCCGGGCCAGGACCATCAGCCGCCTTTCGCCGGCCACGTCGATCTCGAAAAATTGATACCGCTTCTCCCTCCGACCTGCTTGTTTGTCTGGGAGATGAGCCCGCGCAAAACCGTCGACGAAATCCGGCGCTCCGTCGCTATCTGGAAAGCGCGCTACGGCGAATGAAAAAAATCCTCCTCACGCTGCTCCAGCTCGCGGTTACGATCGCGGTTCTCTATTGGGTTTTCCACGATCCGGAGAAACGCGCCAAGATGCTGGTCGCCCTTCGCATGGCCGACTACCGCTGGATCGTCGCGGCCGTCGCCACCTACATCGTGGTGGAAATAACCGCCGCCTTGCGTTGGAACGTGCTCTTGAAAGTGCAGGGCATCCATCTTCCCTTTGGCCGCCTCTCGGCGCTCTTCTTCATTGGCCTTTTCTTTAACCAGTTCTTCCCCGGCGGCACCGGCGGCGACATTGTGAAGTCGTATCTGCTCGTCAAAGAGACACCCGGCAAGATCACCGGCGCGATCCTCGCAGTCTTGTTCGATCGCCTGATCGGCCTCGTGGCGCTTATCTTTATCACCGGCACGCTCATCGGGCTGCGCTACGATTTTCTCGCCCAGCGGCCCGAGACGAAGCAGCTCGTCTGGATCCTGCTCGCCATCCTCGGGAGCGCCGTGCTCGCGCTCGTCACCAGTTTTGTCATCACCGGCTTCGGGTTACTCCATCGCCTGCCGGATAAATTTCCCGGCCGCGAAAAACTGATCGAACTTTCTGCCGCTTATCATCTTTACGCACATCATTGGACGGCCACCGCAGCCGCCCTCGGTTTCTCGCTCATCGCGCACCTCGCCACCTTCTTTACCTTTCTTTGCGTGGCTTACGCCTTCCGCGCGCAGGTCGCCGCGATGGATTTTTTCGCGATCATGCCGGTGGAACGGACCATCTCTTCCCTGCCGATCAGCTTCGCCGGCGTCGGAGTGCGCGAACATATTTTGCAGGTGATGCTGAACGGACTCTGCGGCGTGCCTCCCGCGGTCGCGGTTCTGATTGGCTCGATGAGCTTTCTCATCATGCTGGCTTGCTCCGCGCCCGGCGGTCTCGTTTACTTCTTCTACCGTCCCAGCGGGGCGCAGGGCCCGGTGAAATTGAGCGAGATGCAGCGTGCCGTCGCCACCCTCGAGCACGAAATCGTCGAGCGGGAGGAATCCTAGCGCCCAACATCGTGAAGGCGCGCAAACCCAGTGCGACGCGGCGGCCCTTCGTCGCCGCCACTTTCGCGATGACGGCGGACGGCCGAATCACAACGCGCCAATTCACGCCGGTCGATTTTACTTCGCTGGAAGACAAGCAACATCTTCTGCGACAGCGCGCGTGGGCTGACGCGGTCCTGGTAGGCCACAGCACACTGAAGAAAGACAATGTGCGCCTTGGCCTTCCGAAAGGCGAATTGCGGGACGAACGTCTGGCGCGCGGCCAAAGCGTCTCGCCTTTGCGCGTGATCGTCTCGAACGAAGGCCGGATCGATTCGTCGCTCAAGATTTTCGCCTCCGAGATCGCGCCCATCGTCATTTTTTCGACGACGCGCATGCCGCGGCGTCACCAGATCGCGCTCCGGGAAAAAGCGACCCTGCACTTAAGCGACACGCGTTCGGTCGATCTGCTTTGGATGCTGCAACAGTTGCGGCAGCAATATCGGGTGCGCAGCCTGGCCTGCGAAGGCGGGGCCGCGCTCTTCCGTTCGATGGTGGCACTGGGATTGATCGACCAGCTGAATCTGACGATTGCGCCCTGGCTTTTCGGCGGAAAAGGCGC
>JBDSNB010000129.1:0-6711 GCA_039915555.1 Chthoniobacterales bacterium
AGTCTCCCGAGCTCGCCGCCAGATGACGGTCCGTCGCCACCCGCGCCTCCCAATTCGAATAGCGATTATGCTTCTCCACAAAAACATCCACCGTCGGAAACGCATAGTGATCCATCTCGCAGCGCAAGCGCGCCGTCGGCCCCTCCACCACCACATGCTCGTGCACTTCAATGTCCCCGCTATTCGTGGCCGCGTCCGTCAGCTTCTCGTACCGCCCTAACGAGTGCCGGAAAAGCCGCAAATTCCAGTTCGGATAATAGGCGTGCTTCAACCAGCGACCCAGAAACATGAACCGCCGATTGATCCAATAACCGGCAATCTCTCCCGCACTCGCGATCGCCGCGCGAAACTCCGCCTCCGATTCCGGCGGCAAGACCTCATCAGCGTCGAGGATGAAGATCCACTCATTCCGAAACGGCAGATTCTCCAGCGCCCAATTCTTCTTCTTCGGCCACGTCCCATTGAATTGGAATTGCACCACCTGCGCGCCGGTCGCTTCCGCGATCGCAATCGATCCATCCGTGCTCTGCGAATCGACCACAAAAATCTCGTCCGCCCACCCAATCGAGCCGAGGCAACGCGGCAAATTCCCCGCCTCATTGCGGATCGGAACGATCACCGAAACCGGGACGCGTTCGCTCATCGCGGGCGCAGCACTTTGCAAGGATTCCCCGCCGCAAATACGCCCGGCGGCACGTCCTTCGTCACCACCGAGCACGCGCCGATCACACTCCCCGCGCCGATTGTGACCCCCGGCAGCACAAACACCCGCGCACCAAGAAACGCCTCCGCCCCGATTGTAATTTTCGCCGTCGTGAGCGGCAGAGCGGGTTGCGTGAAGTCATGGCTCCCCGTGCTCAGATAAACTTCCTGCGCCACCGTCGCGCCCGCGCCAATCTCAATCTCGCCCAGCGTGTATGCATTCGCGCGATCACCGAGACACGCGCGATCGTGCAGCGTCAGATTTCCGGGCATCGTGACCCGCGCGCGTTGATGCACGAACGGCGTGCCGTGAATTTTTGCGCCAAACGCTCGCAACCAAAAAAGCCGCCACGGATTCAACGGCTTCGGCGTCCACGAGCAGAGCACCGCCCAGGTAAATTCCCACATCACCCGCATCACGCGATCGCTCATCCCCCACGGCGAACCGTAGCGCGATTGCGCTTCGTTCACCGGTTGAAGTCGTTCGGAAGACATGATGAATCGCGCGCCCCTCAGTCGACAGCTTCAGCCGGCAACAGCGGAGCCAACGCTCCGCATAGTTGCTCATATCCCTCTGCGTTCAAATGGACGCCATCTTCGCTGTATTCTCGCGCCAGATAGCCTCGCGCAGAAAGCACCGCGTCCAGGTCCAGCCATCTCGCGCCCCTTGCCGCGGCCAACTGCGCGAGACGTCGATTGCAATCGTTTATCACGCCGTTCAAATCGGAGCGCTCCTGACCGACCAGAATCACAGAAGTGATGATCACGTGTGCGCGCTTCTCCGCGCGCAGGTAATCGAGAATCGACCCGAAATTAGCGACCACTTTCTCCGGCGCGAAGCCTTGGCTGAGATCGTTAACGCCCGCCTGGATCAAACACATCCCGCCATCATTCGGAACCGCCGCGCGCAAGCGTTGCAAAATACCGCTCGTCGTATCGCCGGCGATTCCGCGGTTCAAAATATCGGCGCGCTTCAGCAGCTCCGGCCACGCGCCCCATTCGATGCGCGAGTCTCCGAGAAAAACGATCTGGGGTGTCCGGCCCACGACCGCATCATTACCGTCCGGCCGCGCAGAAGGCGAGCGATCAAGCGGCGCATCTCCGTAACGAGACCGCACCACGAATCCCGCCACCACGAAGAGCATCACTCCCGTGACAACAAACACGCGCCGCGTTCTCATCACGAAACTACAGCGCGGCGAAATCTTGCAGAAATCGATCCGCCACCTTTCCGAGCGCATAATCGTCTGCTTTTCGCCAGCCGGCCTCTGCCATCCGCTCGAGCGCTGATTCATCCTGGAGCATTTGGACCATCTTCTCCTGCAAGGATCGTGCCGCCGCCGGCGCGCGGTGGTCGAAGAATGCTCCGGTTTCTCCCTCGTGCACAAAATCGTGAAAGCATCCGAGGTTCGAAACCAAAACCGCGCAGCGATGCGACATCGCTTCCAGCGCTGCGAGGCCGAAAGTTTCGCCCGTCTCCGCGAGCGAAGGATAAACAAAGAGCCGCGTCCCGCGATAAGCGCGCTCCAGTTCCGCCGTCTCAAAAATCGGCCCGCGAAAAATCACCTTCTCCGAGCCGCCCGCCAGTCCTCGCAATTCACTCGCGTATTCTTCGCCGCCGCCACCTTGCGCCACATCGGTCGGTCCCACGATCTCCAACTTCCAGTCACGCAGCGCACCCTCGCTTTCCTGCATGAAAGCTTCGATCAGAAAATGCACGCCCTTCTCCGGATGAAGACGCCCCACAAAAAGAATGGTGCGGGCGCGCTCCTCGATCTCAGCCGGCTCCTCGGGCAACACGTGCGTCGGCGCGGCATAAGGAATCACCACCACCTTCCCGGCCAGCGCCGGCGCTTCGCGCGCAATCGCGGACGCGATCACGCTCGAAGGCGTCTGCAAACGGGCCGCGTTTCCGTAAAAGCGCATCTGCCCTTTCGGCGCACGAGCCACGTGCACGTAGAGCTTTCCGCTTCGTGCTCCGCGCGCGAGCAGCGGCAGCCAGAACGTATTTGTGACTAGAATATCGCCCGCCGGCAAAGCCCGCCACGCGCGCAACGAGTAGAAGAGATCCAGCAACTTCAGCCGCCACAAAGCAGCGGGCGTATCGTATCCTGCGACGCGCACATGCTCGACCCCATCGCGCGTTTCGCGGTGCGCCAGCCCATCGACTGCGCGCGAAACATGCGTGACCTCATGGCCCCGCCGCACGAACTCCCCACCCATCGCATGCCAAATTTTCTCCACCGCCCCGCCCATGATCGGCGGCACAGGCAAAAACGCCCCGGTGACAATCGTGATCCTCATGAAAAATGTACTGTGTCAGGGAACCCCGCGCTCGATCTCGCGACTTGATCACGCGAGACGCAGTGTAGCCACGGCGCTGCGTCGCCGCGCCGCCCGCGCCCGCACACCGCCCCACGACGCCTCGACGCAGCGAGGCGGCTACAGCGCCGAAAAGGAAGTGTTGTCATCGGGATCAATCGCGCTCTTGCGCAACGCTCGTCGCCTGCTTCAAAACTTCCTCCAAATGATCAACTGCTCTTTTCAACTCGAAGCGCGCCGTGAACGAACGTCGCGCTGCCGCGCCCATTGCAGTCGTTTCCGCGTCGGAGAGCGCCAGCCAGCGCGTGAGCAGCCGCTCCGTTCCCGCCACATCGTCGTTCTCCGCGAGACCAGCGCCGTCCTCCACAATCTCGCGCCAGATGTTCACCTTGTTCGAGATCAGAACCGGTGTTCCACATCCCAGCGCTTCGACCACTGCGATCCCGAAGTTCTCTTGATGCGATGGCAACACTAACGCCTCCGCCGCGCCGAACGCGCCCCATTTCAAGTTACCGCTCAGCATTCCCACGAACGTGACCGGTGATTCGCCGGTCGGAAAATGCGTTGCGACGAGACGTTGCAACATGGCCAGATAAGACTCGTCGGCCGGCGGTCCCGCGATCACAAGATGCAAATCATCGCGCTGCACTTTCGCGAACGCTTCGATGAGAAGATCGCACCCTTTTTTTTCATGGAGCCGACTCAGAAAAAGCAGCAATCGCTTTCCGCGGAGGTGCGGCCATCGTTCCAAAAATTCCTCGCGTGCCGGTTCGAGCTCCGTCTCCGGCGCCGCGGTTCCGTAGTTCACCACCACTTTACGACAGCGGTAGAACGGGAACGATTTGCGCGCCAGGCGGCGTTCCTCCTCGGAAGTGAAAAGCACCGCCGCGGCATCGCGCAGCACGCGCGATTCGGCACACGTCCAGTAAAGCAGCTTCTTCAAATGCTTGAGCGGATAAGTGCGCTTAAACCACGGATCGAGCATGCCGTGCGGGAAGACGACATACGGCGTTCCGGTCCCATGCAACGCGCGCCACACCCCGAAGCTGCTGTATTGCCAGACGCCTTGCACGATCACGACATCGTATTGACTCCGCCGCTCCTGCAACCACGGGAGAAACCGCTTTGAGTATCCGTAACTGGCGCGCGTCTCGCCCAGCGCATGGACCGGGGCCGACATCTCCCGCGTCCAGGGATCGTCCGGCAGATCGAGCGTCACGATTTCCACTTCGTGCCCACGGCGCGCGAGCAGGGCAGACGATTGCCGCACCGACTCGATCGGGCCGCCGACCGCGGGGTTAACCGTGTGAATGGAGCGCAGGATTTTCATGTCGGCTGCCGTGCAGATTCCGTTGGCCCGCGAAATGACCCAGCACCACGATGCTCCAAAGCCGCGTCCAATGCAGCCGCTGGTTGCGAAAGGACGCCGTCATCTCGTTCACGAATTTCTCTGGCAACAAGTCTCGCGTCACAGCCTCGCGAATTCCTTCGCTCACGAAAGAGTCGAGCGGTCCGCACATCCAGTCATTCATCGGCAAAACAAAACCGCGCTTCGGTCGCTCGTAGACCGAGGCGGGCAAAAGATCGCGGCAAGAGGCGATTAGCAGGCTTTTCGTTCCGCGGCCGCGTCGTTTCTCTGCTCGCGGCAAGCCGAGCACGTACTCGACCAATTCATGGTCGAGAAACGGGACGCGCATTTCCAGGGAGACCGCCATGCTCATCTGATCGGCATCGCGCAGGAGCATGCGGCGCATGTAACCGGTCAATTCCGCCCAACTGATGCGCGCGTAGTCATCCGGCAATTCGACCGGGCATTCGAACGGCAGCGCGTGATTCGGCAAACCGGCGGCCGCGATCATTTCGTCGGTGAAGAAACGACGACGCCAGCGCGCCAGTTCGCCGGCTTCCGTCGTCCCTGGCAAATCGGCCAGCCGTTTTCCGAGTGCGCGCCGCAGGGCGCGCGGCGCTTTCGCGAGCAACTGCAACTTTGGCACATCGCGAAAACTCGCATAGCCGCCGAAAAGCTCATCGCCTCCCAAACCGGAGAGCGCCACCTTCACCCCGCGCGCCGCCACCGCACGCGAAACGATGTAGGTATTGATCGCATCGACGGACGGCAGGTCCATCTTCTCGACCGCTTCGGTGACTGAATGGATGACCTCATCTTCGGTGAGCAGAATCTGATGGTGCTCGGTGCCGTAACGCTGCGCGACTTCGCGCGCGATCGGGCTCTCATCGAATTCCGCGGAATCGAAACCGACCGAGAAAGTTTGCAGCTTTTTCTCCAGGCGCTGCGCCGCGAGCGCGGTCATGATCGACGAATCGATCCCACCGCTCAGGAAGCTGGCCACCGGAACATCCGCGAGCAGATGTTCTTCGACCGCTTGCTCGAGCAAACGTCGCACCTCCTTCGCCGCGTCCTTTCCGCCCGACGCGAAACTCCTACGCGCGGGCCAATAGCGCCTCGGCTCTGACATTCCCTCGGAACTCAGCTTCACCGAGTGACCCGCAGGCAGTGCACTCATTTCCGAGGAAAGGAGTGCGCGCTCCGGACACGCTCCCCATTGCAAATAACTGAAGACCTCTGGCGGCGCGATGGAACGTGCGCCTCCTTCCAACATCCGCACTTCCGAGGCGAATCGGACACCGTCCGCGTCCTCCAAGTAGTACAGCGGCTTAATTCCGAGACGGTCGCGCGCGACGAACAATTCCCGGCGTTCCGCATCGTAAATCGCGAAGGCAAACATGCCTTTGAGATGTTCGAGCAGGTCGCGCCCCCAGCGGCCGTAGGCTCGCAAAACGGTTTCCGTGTCGCTCGTCCCCTGCCACTCGATCTCGGGCCCAAGCTGCGCGCGCACCGCGCGGTGATTGTAAATCTCGCCGTTGATCACAATGACATTGCCGTTTGTCGGATCGATCATTGGCTGCTCGCCGGTCGGCGAAAGGTCGACGATCGCGAGGCGCGTGTTGCCGAGCCAGACGCGCCCGTCAGGCGAAGTCCAGTCGCCGGAGGAATCTGGTCCGCGATGATGGATCAGGCTCAAGTCGAGCGGAGTCGCCCGGCCTAACGAATTAAAATGGACGGCGATGCCACACATTGTTCATCCAGAAAAGCGCCTCACCAGACGAAGCCCTCCGCCCGGCGGAAGTACTCCATCTCCTGCGATAATTCCCGCAACGGCTTCGCCGGCACCCCCGCATAGAGCTGATACGGCACTTCCCATTTCTTGTTCAGGAGCGACTTCGCGCCGAGCACGGAGTGATGCGGCAAACTCGCGCCGCCGAGCACCACGGCTTCGGTTCCCACAAAACAATACTCGCCAATCTCAATCGGCTCGGAGGATTGCCGCCCTGCTGCGAGATCGATGCTGTGGGTGATCAACTGCGATCGATACCCGGCAATGGTGGCGAAGGCCCCGATCCGCACCTGCGCGGTGCAATCGATAAAATGCCGGCTGCTGATCCCGGCGTGTCGTTCCACGATCAACTCCGGACGCCGGTCCGTTTGATGCGCGAAATGCCGGGGATGCCCGCTCGGAAAACCGGTGATCCAATTCAAGGGCCCGATGAGCGCGTGCGCGCCGAGATGAAGGAGATCGACGTTCTTGCAAACGGTGAGATGTTTGATGCGCGCGTGTTCCTCCAGCACGAGATGTCGCGGACAAATCCACGCCAGCCCGATGCGAC
>JBDSNB010000067.1:0-19720 GCA_039915555.1 Chthoniobacterales bacterium
GTAGGTCCCGGTCGCGTCCGCCGTGGTCGAGATGGCGATACATTCATCCGTGATCGGACCGGTCGAAGTCGCTTTCGCGAACTGGCTCACCAGCCAGCGATCCGCAAGGTGATCGTAAAGCACCACCGGGTCGCCCGATCCACCTGTCTCGCAAGCACCGCCGAAGCCTGACCAAATCGCCGAGATCGCCGTCGCCGGCAGAAGCGAAGCGCCCGTCGTCTTGTCGAAAACCTGATAGCCTTCATTCACGATCTGCACGTATTGCGTGCGACCGATGGCGCCGTTCGTATCGGGCGGCGCGCAATTGCAACCGACGCCAGGGAAAGCGATGCCGTCGAAGTTCATGATCGCGGCCGGAACATTCGGCGCGTTCGGAGAGAGCACGTTCAAGGTGGACGAGCCGCGCACGTGGTGATTCTGCACCACGGGATCAGGGCTATCCTGGTGGCGATTTGGAATCTTCGGATTCTCGTTCGCCTCCTCTTCCTCCTTGTTTTCATTCGCAACCCGTTGTGGCGGGAGGCTGCTCATTGGAGGAGAGATATCGTTCTTGTAGGATGTGCCGAAGGTCAGCCCATCGGGGAGCTGCTGGATCGATGGGTCCTGCGCGACGAGTGACCGACTACCGAAGACCGCGACCAGGCCGAGACCGAGTCCGATGACAGCGCCGAAAAGCGCGCGATTCCAAGGGGAGTTTTTTTGCATGGGTTTGGGTAAAACGGGGCGAGTTATGTGCCTTCGCGCGCCAACTGTCACGATATTTTATGCGCCAGATTGAAAATAAATTCATCTCCCCGGAAAACCAAAGTTGCGGACGGGACGAAAAGGGAGCGAGGGTAGGGAGTTCCGCGCTCGAGCCCTCGATGTGCGGTCACGGCAGGGAGTCGCCCGACCTGGATTTTACCTGAGCAATGTCCGAAGCCGTGATCGAACCATTCACGTTGGTGTCGACGCGGAAGTTCCCTGCGCCCACTGGGCTGCCAGCCTCGGCCTTGGTTTGACCAATATCGGTCGCGCTGACCGAACTATTTCCGTTAGTATCACCGCAAAGAAACTTTGCGCTCGCCGACGTATTCTGGAGCACCTGGCCGAAGCTATCTGTTACGCCGCTCAGCGTTACGGTGAGGAGCTGTATGTCGGTGACATTGATAAGGTTCACGGTCATGGTGTTGCCGGCAAAGACAGGGCTTCCCGAAACACTACCCGTGCCTGTGATCACGCTCGCGCTGCCGCTGACCACAGGGTTGTTGAAGGTGAAAACGAGCGCGTGACTGTTGTTGGGACCGCCACTCCGACACTCGACTCCGAATGGGCTGCTGAACGGCAGATTGATATCAAATGTCCCCGCCATTCCGTGAGTCTTCCGCGAAACGGCACCCGCCAGTTGTGGGAGCTGGACTTCCACAGCGCCTTTTTCACAACCGGCTCCGACTGGACGGGTAAAACCGCGCTGATCAACCAGAACGGTCGTGCCGCACTCGCTGGTGCCGCCCGCGATTGTATTCAAGACGACGCTCCCTCCCAGAGGAAGATGTGTAGCCGTGAGCCCACCGTTGTTAGCCAACGGACCAAGCTGTGGGTCGGTTCCGGTGACGTCATTCGCGAGGGCTAAGAATGCTCCGCCGGTCGTATTTTCCACATGGTTGTAATTCTGCGAAGTAATTGGTCCGAAAATATCCGGCCCTGTGGGGGCGGTGTTATCGGCGACAATACTATTTTTCACGTTGATTACGCCGCCAGCGTCTTGATAAAGGCCGCCCCCCTCTGAGTTCGCAGTATTTGAAGCGACGGTGGAATAGTTCAAATTGATGGTCGCTGGCGCACCAACGTTATAAATTCCACCGCCAAAATCGGCGTTGTTTCCGCTGACCGTGCAGTTAGTAAGGTTAATAGTGGCGGCTCCTGTGGAGGAAGTGCTGAAGTTATCAATCCCTCCGCCGAAGCCCCCCGGGTCTGTTGCACTATTACCGCTGATTGTGGAACCCGTGATCGTCGTTGTTGCGTCGAAAGTGGAAAAGACAACGTTAGTCACGCCGCCGCCATTTTCGGGTGCCGTATTGTTGCTGACAATACAGTTAGTAATGGTCGTTGTTGCGGGCCCTCCCGTCGATGCAACGGTGCGGATGCCCGCGTGAGCGATACTGCAGGTGTTTCCGGTGATGCTCGAATCAGCAATATGGACAGTTCCTTGAAGGTTATAAATCCCTCCTGCCTGCCCGAAGCCATTAGTACTGGTCGAGCTGTTGTTACTGATGGTGCTTCCCGTAATCATCACGGTGGCACCTACGGCAGAACTAACATTGACACCCGCCCCGAAAGTGTTGGAAACCGATGAATTAATCGCGTTTTCAGTAATGGTTGTACTGTTAATGGTAACCGTCGCGGTTGCGGCAACGTTTACTCCTGCACCCCTGCCGCCTGATCCTGCTAAGGAACTTCCGGCGCTATTACTGCTTATCGTGCTGTCGTTGATCGCGAGAAGAACTCCGTCCGTCACGATGGAAATGCCACCGCCGCTTCCGGCCGACCGGTTATTGGTAACGGCCACACGGTTCAAGGTTAAGTTTGTAGTTGCGGTTTCAAGACGGATTCCGCTCCCGGAAACGTCGATGGGCGAATTTCCGTGCCGAATGGTGACGTCATTGATGACCACGGCGGTAGCGGCAGTTACACAGTGGATGACTCTTTCGGTGGCAGTATCCGGGAGGGCATTGGCCTGAATTATTGTCGTGCCTGGACCCGCGCCATTGATTGTCATTGGCGAAGTAAGGTCAAAGTCACCCCCGGCGTTTGCGTCATCGCCCGTGGTGGGAAGCGTGATGGTATAGGTTCCCGCCGGAAGCGTGATCGTATCGGCACCGGCGAGTGCATTCGCTTCGGTAATGGCCGCGCGGAGCGAACAAGCACCGCTTGAATCGGCGCAAATACCATTTCCGGGGATTGCGTCCTGGGTATCTGCGGTTGTATTCACGGCGAAGGTTGCGGCGTTTGCGTTCACAAAAATAGTCGTGTCGACGGTGTAGTTGCTCGGCAAGCCAGTGACGGTGCCGATCTGGGTAGCCATTCCGTTGACCGTGTTAATCGTATAGATCCCCCTATTTGACACAGAGAAAGCATCGATTCCGTATAGCGTCGTTCCGTCATACGCGAGCGTCAGTACTATGTTGCTTGTGATGCCGAGCCCCGAGCCAATCGCGGAGAGGGCTCCGGTCGATGTGTTGACCGCAAAAAGCATCGGCGCGGTCTCTCCCATCGGCACGTAGTTGTAAAATAGAACGCCGCCAGGACCAAATGCGAGGCCGCCAGTTCCGGAGTTGGCAAACCCGCCAGCGGACATTTGACCTACGAGAGTAGAGGTGGTTCCACTGTTGGTTATCCGGTAAAGGTCGATCCCAACGCCGGCAAAATTGTCAACCCCGTATAGTGTGGTTCCCGAGGCGGCAAGTCCCCAGAAGCCCGGCGGATTATTGTTCGGAGAAGTCACCGTGCCGTAGACCTGCGTGACACCTGATGTGGTGGCCGTGTAGAGGCTATTGTCGAATCCCGCCCCGTAGATCGTCCCATTGGTGCTCGTCGTTAGCCCGACAAAGAGCGGCGCGGTTGTGACGGTTTGGCTGAACTGCCCAGTGGTCACGTTGATAGTGCCAAATAGATTGTTGCCGGGTCCCGAGGCGGTGGCGTAAAGGATGAGATCTGCGCGCGCTGGCGCGGCGGTTAGGAGGACGAAGAGGTACGCGACGAGTTTGAGCCTCGCCCAACGATGAGAGCCGAGGGCTGCGGCGACTGCATTTACGAAGAAACCTACGGTCACAGTTAAGGCAAACATCAGAGTTTTTGTCATCATGGTTCGATTCCTTTAAGGCAGCTGGTGCCTTCTATTTTGAGGTTGAAGCGATCATCGCTTTCCCTTTCCAACGGCGTCGCGGCGCGTGTGCTGCAAGAATTCGCTCGAATTCTGCCTGCTTGCCTTCTTCCGCGCTTCCCGATAGACCTCGCGCAGTGACTTCTTTGCCTTGCGCCAGCCATGGTCAGAGCGATCCATTCGCTTCCACCCATTGGAGCGTGATCGTCGCTGCGGGGAGAAGCGCCTCCGAGCCCGAGAGCGCTCGGGTCGCGCTGGGGGAACTTTGCCAGACCTATTGGTCGCCGCTCTACGCTTTCGTGCGCAGCCGCGGCTACTCGATGCACGATGGGCAGGACCTCACCCAGAGCTTCTTCGCTCACCTGATCGAACACGAAACCTACGCGCGCGCCGATCGCACCCGGGGGAAGTTCCGCACCTTTCTCCTCGCCGCGCTCAAGAACTTCCTCGCCGACGCCTACGAACATGCGCACCGGCTGAAGCGCGGCGGCGCCCAGGATTTCCTGCCCCTCGATGGGAGCCGCGTCGAAGCCGCCGAGTCACTTTTTCAGACGCGCAGCGCGGAGCAGCCAGACAGTGAAGACCGGCTCTTCGAACAAACTTGGGCTGAAGCGCTGGTGGGTGCTTGCCTGAGAGAAATCGCAAAGGAGTACGCCGCGGACGGGAAGCAGGCGCTTTTTCAGGAACTGCAAGTTTTTCTCACCGGAAGCGCGGAGCCGCTTCCGGTTTACGAAGAGCTCGCGCTCAACACAGGATTGCCCGCTCCGACACTTCGCAGCCACGTTACCCGTCTGCGCGCGCGTTATCGAGAATTGTTGCGCGCCGCGGTGCGCCAGACCGTGGAGACGGAGGCGGATGTGGAAGAGGAGTTACACGAACTATTTCGTGTGCTCACCGGCAGATGAACGGAGCAGCCCTTGGCCGCGCTTGGCTCGTCTCTCTTTGGCGACTACCAGATCGTCCACCGCCAGGATGGCTCCCTTTGGGAACTTGGGCGCGGCGCCATGGGCGTCACCTATCTGGCTGATGACCAGGTTCTCAACCGAAGCGTCGCCCTCAAGGTCGTCGACGCCCCGGAAATTGGAGGTAACGGGCAAGGGGTGCGGGACCGTTTTCTGCGCGAAGCGCGGGCGACCGCCGCCTTTCGGCATCCGAACGTAGCGGGCGTCTTTCACTTCGGCGCCTCCCCTGGCGGAGATGGATGTTACTACGCGATGGAGCTGGTCGAAGGAGAGACTCTAGAAGCGCTCGTCAGGCGTGATGGCCCGCTGAAAGTCGAAACCGCGCTCGAAATCGCCGTCCAGGTCACGCGCGCTTTGATGGCTGCGGCGGGTCATGGCCTGATCCATCGTGACCTGAAGCCGGGCAACATCATGCTCACCCGCAGCGACGAGCAGGCAGGTTTCACCGTGAAAGTGATCGACTTCGGCCTGGCCAAAGTCCTCGCCCACAGCCCTGGCGAGATGAACCTGACCCAGGACGCCTTCGTCGGCACACCAGCCTTTGCCAGTCCGGAGCAATTCCGCGGCGCACCGGCCGATGCTCGGTCAGATATCTACTCGTTAGGTTTAACGATTTGGTATGCGCTCACTGGTGAGGTGCCGTTTGCCGGCAAAAGCATCGACGAGATTCGGCATTGCCAAACCGATCTTCCCCTTCCCCTCGAGAAGTTAAACGCCCGAAAGATTCCGGCTCCCGTCGTTCAACTGCTGCGCCGGATTCTCGCGCCCGATCCAACGCAGCGTCCCTCCTCAGCGCGCGACTTTATGGAGCTGCTTGAGTCTTGTCGGACACGCTTGGGGTTGATCCCGGTGCGGGAGCCGCGGGCGCGTCGGATTGCCCGCAAGGTTGCGATGCTGGTGGGAATGATCTTGCTCGGTGCGGCTGCGCTTTTCGCCTTTCGCGCATCGCGGTCCAAACCTGCGGCGCCGCTTCTCGTGTCCGAGAAATCGATCGCAGTGCTGCCGTTTGAGAATCGGAGCGAGGAAAAACAAAACGCGTTCTTCGCCGATGGCGTGCAGGACGAAATTCTGACAAACCTGGCCAAGATTGCTGACTTGAAAGTGATCAGCCGCACTTCGGTGATGCAGTACAAGACGGGCGCCGCGCGCAATCTGCGCGAGATCGGGCAGCAACTAGGCGTGGCCCATTTACTTGAAGGCAGCGTTCAGCGGGCGGCGAACAAGATTCGGGTGATCGCGCAGTTGATTGATGCGCGCACCGACGCGCATCTTTGGGCGCAGACCTACGATCGCGATCTGGCCGATGTGTTTGCCATTCAGAGTGAGATTGCCAAAGCCATCGCGGACCAGTTGCAGGCCAGGCTTTCGCCTAAAGAGAAAACGACGATTGAAAAACCGCCGACCACTGACCTGGCAGCTTTCGATCTCTACGTCCGGGCGAAGACCCTGCTTGTTTCAATGGATGCTAATTCACAGCAACACCTGCAGCAGGCGGTTGAGCTTCTCGATCAGGCCGTAGCGCGAGACCCTGCGTTCTTCGAGGCTTACTACGAGCTCGCCTACACTCATGGCTACGGTTATGCGGTAATGGGCGACCATACTCCTGCCCGGCTTGCTTTGGCGGAAGTGGCTCTTCAAGCGGCCACTCGGTTGCGGCCCGATGCTGGCGAAACGCGTGTGGCACGAGCGAAGTATCTGTATGATTGCCTGCGCGATTACGACGGCGCACTGGCGGAGCTGGAAGTCGCGCGGCGCACTCTACCTAACGATTCGCGCATCTTTTATTTGACCGGTTTGATTTTGCGTCGGCGGGGCCAATTGGAAGAAGGAGCGCGTAATTTCGAACGCGCAGTGCAGCTTGATCCGCGCAACCCCGATACGTTGTTACAGCTTTCCATCTGCTACAAGTTTTTGCGGCGCCATCGAGAAAAGGCCGCCGTATTGGATCGCGCCTTAACGATTGTACCAAACGATGTCAGCCTGAAAACTAGACGGGCTCGGGTTGACCTCGACTGGAAAGCTGAGACGCGGTCCTTGCACGAGACGATCGATTCGATTCTGGCCGCGGCTCCTGGCGCAATTTCCAATATCGCCGATACATGGTTCCTGTGTGCGTTGGCGGAGCGCGATCCAACAGCAGCAGAGCGGGCCTTGGTCGCGCTAGGCGACAATCCATGTTTGAACGACAGCCTGTGATTTTAAGCCGCAGCTTTGGCGAAGGGTTGCTGGCGCGGATGGTGAAGAACGAGGCGAGGGCACACGCCGCTTTTACGAGGGCGCGTCTCGAACAGGAGAAGATCGTGCAAGCGCAGCCCGATTATGGGCCGCCGCTTTGCATGCTCGGTCTGATTGATGCCGTTCTAGGGCGAAAAGAAGAGGCGTTGCGCGAAGGGCGGCGCGCAATCGAGCTTCTTCCCGTAGACAAAGATTCACTCAATGGCAGTGAACTGCTTGTCTATTTCGCTATGATCGCTGCTTGGGTGGACGAAAAAGACATAGCGTTGGAGTATTTGACGGCCAACAGCCAATTACCCGACTCATCCGAGGTTGCGTCCTACGGCGCATTAAAGCTGTTCCCCTTCTGGGACCCGCTGCGCGGCGATCCGCGCTTCGAAAAACTTGTCGCCGGCCTAGCGCCGAAACCGGGCGAGTGACCCTGGACGCGCGGCAGCGCGCCCCTCCGGACCTGACGTTCCGGCGCAGTAGTCCACTGCCGGCCGGGGGCGGCCAAGTAACGACTCCACCGAAAGTATTTTGCAGCGCGACAAGGGCTGCGCCGTAGGAACAAGTAACAACCAGTCAATAACAACCACATACTTATGAACACATATCTCATTCAAAGAAAAAGCAGCACCTGTTCAGGGAACTCCCTGGCCACGAAGATTGCCCGCGCGCAGGTCCGTCATATCCGCCTCACGAGCGTGGCGGTCATCGCCGCGGCGGCCGGCTTCATTGGGAATAGTTGGGCGCAACCGCAAGCGTTTGTCGGCGCGCAACAACAGACGCCCCGCTACACGGTGATCGACCTTGGCACGGTGGGTGATTTGATCGAGAGCTCGGCGATCGGCATCAATGAGCGTGGCCAGATTGTCGGGAATTCCTCTCAGAATGCGGCATTTGCGTCCGCGCACGCGGCTTTTTGGGCTGGCAGCGGCAGTCCCGCCATCGAGCTTAGTACCGGCGGCGAAGCCGGCGCCACCAGAGCGTTTGGGATCAATCCCAGAGGCGAGATAGTCGGAGTAGCCGGGCAGCAGGCTAGTTCTTCGTATCACGCCGTATATTGGGCGAGCAGTAGCAGCCAGAGAATGACTCTGACGGGGCCGGGCAACGGTCAAGGCTACAACGGCCTGGCAATCAACGCCCGCGGCCAAATAGTCGGAAATACTTTCAGTGACGACTCCGCAATCTTTCGCGTTCTTGTCTGGGCCAACAGCAGCAGTTTTCCAGTGCAACTCAGCGGCTTGCCCGGCTTGAACAATGCTGGATTAGACAGTTTTCACTGTCTCAATGACGCCGGCCAAATAGTGGGCGGGGCGTACAGTGACGATTTCACGCGTGATCGTGCGGTTTTCTGGGCTAATAGCGGTACTCCCGCAGTTGATCTCGGCACGGTCGCCGGGGAGCTAAGCCACAGTTTCGCCGAGGCGATCAATAACAAAGGTCAGATCGTCGGCGAGGCGTGGAACGATTCCTTCACCATCTTTCACGCCCTCTTCTGGGCGAACAGCAGCAGTCCTGCGATTGACCTTGGGGCGCTCGGTGGTGACTTAACCAACTCCATTGCGGAAGGGATCAATAACAGGGGCCAAATCACAGGTTATGCCTACAACGACGACTTCAGCGTGCAGCACGCCATTTTCTGGGCCAATAGCAACAGCCCGGCGATTGATCTGAATAGCGTGATTCCTGCGGGCTCGGGCTGGGAGTTGCAAAGGGCCAGGGGCATCGGGCCGTCAGGCGTAATTGTCGGCCGCGGGATCTTCGGCGGACACACTCGCGCCTTTGCGCTGATTCCAAGGCACGGCCAGGGCAATTGACGGGAGGCAAGAAGGTTCTAACACGCCGCGTTTCCCATCAACCATGGGAGGCGCGGCGTCGATGGCGTACGGGGGACTGGTCTGGGATTCGTTGCGCATGCCTCGCTCTGCCGCTGAGCCGAATCGAGCAGCGGGACGCATCTGCGGCGTGCGATGGTTAACTCTGTCGAAGAGTTGTTGTAGTGACGCCGCTCTGTCGGCGTAAACGCGTGACCGGCTGACACGCTTAGAACGGCGACAGAGCGCCGTCGCTACAACAACTGCAATCTTGCCTTCTCGTCGGGGGTCTGAGGACAAGGAGTGCGGCTATTAACGACCTGCTCACAACTATTTTGCAGCGCGCCAAGGAATGCGCCGTAGGAACAAGTAACAACCAATGAATAACAACCACATACTTATGAACACATATCTCATGCAAAGACCAATCAGCACCGGTTCCAGGAACTCCCTGGCCACGAAGATTGCCCGCGCTCGGGTTCGGCCTTTCAGCCTCACGATCGTGGCGGTCATCGCCGCGGCGGCCGCCTTCATGGGGAATAGTTGGGCGCAACCACCAGCGTCTCTCGAAGTGGCCGGCGGCCTTCCGGCAAACGCTCCGGGCAGCAGCACCATCACGCGCACAACGGATGGGCGACCGCAGGTGCGATACTTGGTCGTAGAGCTCGGCGGGCGAAGGGCGAACGGTATGAATGAGTCCGGTGGAATCGTCGGCAACAAGAACTTCGCATCCGGCAGACACGCGGCATTTTGGCCCAGCAGCCAAAACTCGCCGGTAGATCTGGGCACGTTGTCTGGTCTGGCCAGCGTTGCCTTGAGCCTTAACCCTGCGCGTGAAATCGTGGGACAGGCGTTTGACCCAAATTCCAGTATTCAACGGCCCGTGTTTTGGGCAAGCCCTTATAGCACCCCAGTCGAACTTCCCGTTCTGCCGGCGGGATTGTTTGGGGTCGCGGCCGATATCAATCCATCAGGCCAGATCGTCGGGCGTGTCTTTAACGAGGACTTTTCAGTAGGCAGGGCAGTCTCTTGGGCTAATAGCAGCGCAGCGCCAGTCAATCTTCCGCCGTTGAGCAATGAGTTTCCATACAGCGAGGCCTCCAATATCACTGCTTCCGGCAAGATCTTCGGCGGCGTTTGCACGGCATACTTCGGCGTATGCCGGCCCGCGTTCTGGGCCAACAGCGCGAGCACGCCAGTCACGCTGGCCGCGCCGGGGGGCGAATTCATTAACACCAATCACGCCGGGCTCTACGGCTACCCCGCTCACGCCATCAATGCTGCTGGAAACATGGTTGGTTTCGCGGCGAACGCCGACGACTCTGCCGAACGAGCGGTATTTTGGGCCAGCAGCTCGAGCCCAGCGGTGATTCTAAGCACAGCCGGCGAGTTTACCAACGCGATTGCGACAGCAATCAATGACAAAGGCCAGATCGCAGGGATTGCGTGGAACGAGGATTTTTCGAAACAACGTCCCTTTCTCTGGCCCACTGCCACCAGTCAAGGTATCGACCTCACCACATTCTTTCCGGCTGGCTCCAACTGGAACTTGGATGCCATGTTCGCGGCCGACGTGAACAATCGCGGCGAGATTATCGGTAGCGGATCGTTCCAGGATGGAACCATTCACAATTTTGCGCTGATCCCAAGGCATGGCCGGGACGAATAGCGAGAAGCAGGAGGCCTCCCAGACGCCGCTTATCCCATTAAGAAGGGAGCGCGGCGGCGAAGACGGCGCGCTGGTGGTGGACAGCGGTCTACCCGACGCGGCCGCGAAGATAGTGGCCGAGCTGCGCAAAATCGGACCCGGACCGATCAAGAAACGCGCGCCGACTCTCTGACCAGCGGGAACCTACCGTCGCGAGATTTCCTGGAGGGCGCGCAGTTTCGCCAAAGCCTTCCCGTTATCGATCTGCTCCTTTGCCAGCCAGATCCCTTCGCCCATATCGCGGGCGATGCCAGCTACCACGAAACCACCAGCAGCGTTTGCCACGGCCAGATCGCGTTTCGCGCCCTGCACTTCGCCGCTCAAAATGCCGGTCAGGATGCGGGCGTTTTCAGGCGCATCGCCGCCACGCAAATCGTCCAGGCTGCCCGCCGGAATGCCCAGCCAACGGCAATCGATGATCGCCGAACCGACCCGACCTTCCGTGAGTTCCGCCAGCGCCGTCACTCCGCTGGTCGAGATGTCATCCATGCCCGCACCATTCTCGGCCGAGCCGTGCACGATCCAGGCGCGTTCGCGTTTAAGTTGCCGCAGCACTTCCGCGAAGACCGTCGTCATGCGCGGCACGTAAACGCCGATGAGCTGCCGACCAGGCCGCGCGGGATTGAGCAGCGGGCCGAGGAGATTGAAAATGGTACGCCGTTTTTCGAGAGCGAGCTGTGCGCGCATCTCCGCGAGCGCGCGAAAAGCCGGATGATACAGGCGCGCATAAATGAAACCAAGGCCGAGCCGCTTCACGCATTCCTGCAATTGTTCGGGTGGCCAATCGAGTCCCACCCCAAGTGCTTCGAGCACGTCCGCGCTCCCACAACACGAGGTCACGCTGCGGTTGCCATGTTTCACCACCACGGCTCCGCCAGCCGCGAGGATGAACATGATGGTGGTGGACACGTTATAGATCTCCAAACCCGTGCCGCCGGTTCCGCACACGTCCAGCATCGGACCGGACAAACTTGCCGGATCGATCCCGGGATCGATCGCGCGGTCGATCAATTGCTCGACAAAACCGGCGATCTCCTCCGGGCTTTCGCCCTTCTCATCGAGCGCCTTCAGGAAGGAGGCTTTCTGCGCGGCGTCCGTGCGTTCGGAAAGCAAAAGGGTGACCGCGTAGGCGATCTCGCCGGCTCTGAGGTCACTGCCAGCACGGAGTTTTTCGATCAGTGCGTTCATGGCGTCAGGCCGGACGGGCCGTCATTTCCTGCAGCCATTCGCGGTAGATGCGCGGCGAGATTTCCGAGGGTTTGATCTCGCTCCGGCCGCCCCAGAAGACGTTGGTGTAGGCGACGGGAATCCCGCAGGTGGCCAGGTGTTCGTCGATCGCGCGTTTGTGCTCCAGGAGAAGTGCTTTGTCGGTGCCATGCGCCACCGCCATGATGTTGACGTTCTTGAATTCCGGACCCGCCTCGCGCCAATAACAATGCGTGAGAATGTGATGCCGGCCCACTTCGCCGCCCGCTTCCATTTCGCGGCCCGGCGGCACCGCCCAATGGAAGAGCGCGTTGAAACGCGTCACCCGCACGCCGCCCGCAGACGGCTTCACGTGTTCGAGGAAAGTGGAGAAGCGGCCGATAATCTTGCGGCCGTTTAACGACTCAGCGATCCGGCAAAATTCATCCAGCGAAACGCCCGCCTCCGCTGCACGGCCAGCCCACGGCGACGGTTGAATCTCCTCCGGCGCGAACTCCCGCTTCAACGCGAGCAGGACTTCCCACTCCAGATCGCTCACTTCCGCCACGTGCACGGGCGCCATCGTCGCCGGTTGGTCCGCGCGACTGCCAGGCTCCACCGTTTTCCGTCGCACATGACCGACGCCGAGGGTGAAAATTCCTTTCGCCGGCATCAGTCGGAAATGCTCTGCGCCTAATTTTTCCGCGAGAATTTCGCCGTGATGTTGCAACGAGAAACCGTGCGGCACTTTCAGCGTCGTCCAGAGTTTGTATTCCGAGCCGGGCGTCACGGCGTCGGTCGACCGCAGCACCACGTGGCCGGAAAACGGATCCTCTTGCGACATGTAATCGAAGGCCGCGTCGATGCGCTCCGGCGATACTTTCCAGGCCACGAGCGCGCCATCCGCGAGATTGGTCGCGAGCAAAGTCTGCCGCACCCGCCGGACCGTCCCGGCACGCAACATGGCGGCGATCCGCGCCATCACGTCATCCACTGCCACGCCCGAGCGGCCCGCGATTTCCTCGAACGGCTCGCGCACGAAGCCCTCGATCTTGTCCTCCGAGATCGCGAGAATTTTCTCGTTGATCGGGTCGTTATGTTCGACGGGCAGCATCGCGTTGGTAAATAGACGCCAGCGTACGGCTTGTCCAACCCAGTGGGCGGTAAACTCGCTACGCCGCGTAGCTAAGCACCGCAAAGTAATGGCAACAGGTGCCGCCCAGAACAAAAAGATGCCAGACGAAATGATGGTAACGCTTCCGATCGTTCACCAAAAAGATCACCCCGGCGGTGTAAACCACGCCACCGCCCACCAGCCAAACCAGGCTCGGCCACGGAATCGCGCGCGCCAGCGGCCAGATCACGAGCAGGATCAGCCAGCCCATCGCCAGATATAAACCGATCGCGAGTCGCGGCCGGTGCAGCGCGCCTTTCCACACCTTCAGCAGCACGCCGCAGAGCGCGCACGACCAGATCAAAACCAAAACCGTCCAGCCCCAAGGACCACGCAGCGGCCCGAGCGTGAAGGGCGTATAAGTGCCGGCGATAAGGAGAAAAATGGCGGAGTGGTCGATCGTCTGCAGCGCACCCTTGAATGGCGTGCGCGGCCACCAGTGATAAACCGCGGACCCCAAATATTGAAACAGCATCGTCGCGAGAAAGATGATCGAGCCCACCAGAAAAGCGGTGTTCCCACGCTCCACCGCTTCCTTCACCAGAAACGGCGCGCCCACCGCAGCCGCCAGCACGCCCAACCCGTGACTGGCGCTGTTCGCCATCTCCTCACCGTGCGATTGGGTCCAGCGCGACGAGGCCGGCATTTCATGCACGATTTCCATTAAAGCTCAGGAAACTATGCGCTTCCGGCGGCATTCAGAAGGCCAAAGTTCCCTTCTCCACGGTTGATTTGCATCCCGACGCGGCTGCCGTTAGTCGAAAGGGATGAACGCCGCCCCGTTCCCGGAAGTCGTCTTCTTCGACGCCGTGGGCACTCTTATTCACCTGCCGAAAAGTGTCGGGCATCACTACGCACTCGTCGGCAGCCGCGCGGGATTGAACCTCGATACCGCCACGCTGGACCATGCTTTTGCGAGGACGTGGCGCGAAATGCCCACGCGACCCGCGACGGGTGAACCGCGAGAAGACGACGACAAAGGCTGGTGGCGCACCCTCGTGCAGCGCGTCCTCGGCGAGGTCGCTCCGACCCTCGGCGCGGTGGATCGCGAAACATTTTTCGAACTGGCCTACGACCACTTTGCGGGAGCGGGCGTGTGGGAACTTTATCCCGAAGCGATCGAAGTGCTCGAGTCGCTGCGTGCCCGCACCTCACTGGCCATCATCTCGAACTTCGACGGCCGGCTGCGTGTGATCCTCGAACGCCTCGGCATCTCAAAATATTTCTCGCACGTGATCCTCTCGAGCGAAGTCGGCGCGGACAAACCCGACCCGCTGATTTTCCAGCGCGCGTTGGAGTTGGCGAAAGTCAGTGCGCCAGAAGCCTTGCATGTCGGCGACGATCCGGTGCGCGATTGGCAGGGTGCCGAGGCGGCCGGGCTGGCGATTTTCAAATTGGAACGCCCGCGCAACTCGCTCCGCGAAGTGCTCGCGGCTTGCGTCCCCTCTTGAACTGGACTAGAAACGAAACCCGCCGACGGGTTGGTAGCTCAATGGTAGAGCAGCGCCCTTTTAAGGCGTTGGTTGTGGGTTCGAGTCCCACCCAACCCACATCTGCTCTTCCTGCGGCGAGCGGCGGTGGGCGCGAGCTATTTCTGGTTTCCGACCGGAGCGAGCGAAGCCATGATCCTCGCGAAACGCGGATCGCCGCGCAGCGGGTCCCAGCACTCATCGAGCTTGAGCGAACCGTAGTTTGTCGCGTTCGGCAATGGCGCGGCCTGCTCCAGCAAAGCCAGCGCTTGATCGAGTTTGCCCACTCGTCCGTAGATCGCGGCCAGGCGACCCAAAAGATGCGCGCCGTCCACAGCGTCTTTCGCCACCGGTCGCAGCTCGAGTGCTTTCTCGCCTTCGCGGATCGCTTCCTCCTTGTCGCCGAGCCGCGCAGAAATTTCCGCCAACATGATGTGCGCCTTCGCGTCGTCCGGCCGCTGGGCCACGATCGCCCGTAGGCGGGCGCGCGCGGCCGTGAAAGCAGTCCGCGCTTTCTCGGGTTGGCCGCGACCCTCCGCAATGAGCCCCTCGAACCACTCCTGAGGCGTGACGTAGCCATCCCACTTGAATTCCGGCAAGGCATGCGCCGCCAACGCCGCTTCCGCGGCTTCGTAATTCCGCTGCGTAAGCGCCAGATCCAGGCGCTCGAAAGCGAGCAGATCCGGCTCGGCCGTCTTCGTGGCATCGCCCTCCACCGCCCTGGCCCAACGATGTGTATCGCCGCGGCTGGCCAGATCCACTTTGGCGCGCGCGAGTTGGAAATCGAAGGCGTCCGGTTTCCAAGCGAGCACGCTCTCGCTCACGCTCGCGGCTTCTTCATAACGCTTCGTGGCAAAATAGTTCGTGCGCGCGAGGTCCCAGAGAATGATGGCATTGCGCGGATCGATCGCGCGCGCTTGCAGGAGGTAGCGCGTCGAGGTTTCCCAATCGCCCTGCCGGCGCGCGATCAAAGCCATGAAGTACGGCACATCCGCCTCGTTCGGCAAAGCGCGGCGCGCAAGCGCAAGCTCATCCAGTGCCGGACCGTAATTGCGCGCGCCCCAATAGAGAATGATGCCGCGCGTCAGGTGCACTTCGCCGGCGTCGGGTTGCAAACGCGCGCCATGCTCCAACGCTCTCCAGGCCGCCTCCAGCCGTGCGGGAGTGTGATCCTGATTCGACCAATACGAGAGCACGTGCACCCGGGCGAGCAGGCAGAGGGCGAGCACAAACGTCGGCTCGCGGGTCACGGCATCTTCGAGCAGTCGGACCTGCGCTTCCGAACGCTCCGCCGTGCTCAGGCCAGCCCGGTGCGTGATTTCGCGCGCGCGCAGATAGAGATCGTAGGCCTCCATGTCTTCCGCCGGTTTCGTCTGGATGGTGGCATATTCCTTGGGTGAAAGTTTGGCCTGGAGTTGATCCACGATCTGCTCGGCGATCGCGCTTTGAATCATGAAGACATCGCGCAGTTCGCGATCGTATTGGTCCGCCCACAGTTGTGCGCCCGTCTCGGTATCGATGAGATGGGCACTGATCCGCACCCGCTCGTCAGCGCGCTGCACGCTGCCTTCCAAAACGTGGCGCACGCCCAGTTCCCGCCCGATCGCGCGCAAGTCGCGCGGCGCGCCCGGTCGATACTCGCGGACGCTGCTGCGGCTGATCACTTTGAGGTCTGCCACTTTGCCGAGATTAATCAGCAGGTCGTCCTGCATGCCCTCGGTGAAAAAAAGATTTTTTTCGTCGTTGTTCAGGTTCTTAAACGGCAGAACCGCGATGCTCTTATCTGGCGGTCTCGTCACGGGGTTGGACGGGCCGAGCGCCGAAAGCAACCAGATCACCGCCACCCCCAGCACCAGACACCCGCTGGCCGCGCTCGCGAAAACCGGATTCCGCCGCGCCCAGCGCCAGGCGCGCGTCGAGGGAAGAACCGGCCGCGCCACGATCGGCCGGCCATCGACCCAGCGCTCGAGATCGTCGGCCAGCGCGTCGGCGGAAGCGTATCGCGCCTTCGCTTCGCGCTCGAGACAACGCCCCAAAATGGTCTCGAGATCACGATCGAGCGTGGGCACGAGCGAACGCAGTTTTGGCGCCGGCACCTCTGCCGCCTGGCGCACGACGGAAAGCGCATTCCGGCCCAGGAAAGGCGGGCGATTCGCGAGTAGATTAAACAAAATCGCGCCCAGGCTGTAGATATCGGCTGCTGGAGTGAGCGCCGCCGCGCCGCCTTCCGCCTGCTCAGGAGCGATGAAGCCCGGGGTGCCGAGCGTGGTCAAAGTGTGCGTCAGCTCGCTCTTCGTATCGAGCCATTTGGCCAGCCCGAAATCGCTCACCAACGGCTCGCCGTGCCCATCGAGTAAAATGTTTCCCGGTTGCAGATCGCGATGCAAAATCCCGTGCCGATGCGCGTAGCCGACCGCGCGCGCCACCTTCACCATCAACCGCACGCAATCGCGTGGCTCCTTCCGCAAAGCCGGCCCCACCGCGCGCAGGCTGCCGCCTGTGGCCAGTTTCATGCTGAAAAACGGCACCCCTTCCGGCGTTTCGCTCACTTCGTAGATCGGGAGAATATTCGGATGATCCAGGCTCGCGGCCGCTTCCGCTTCGCGCCGAAAACGGACGAGGGTTTCGTGCGATTCCGCTTCGTAACTCAGGATCCGCTTTACCGCCACGATGCGGCGGGAATGGCGTTGGCGCGCGCGGTAAATGACGCCCATCCCGCCACGCCCTATCTCGCCCAAGATCTGATATTGCCCGAGCTGCCATTCCGTATCCGTGACCGCCGCCTCCGCCAGCACGGTCTCGAAAGTCTCGAGCGATTGCTCCTCATCCTCCAGCAAGCCTTCGCTCAACAGGCAGCTCACGCACATGCCGCGCGCGATCCGGGTCGCGGCCCCGCATTCCGGACAGGGCGCGGGGTTGCTCGCCACGCTCGCGATCGAATCGGAGAAACCTGCCAGATCCTTCATGGGTTCGGAGGAGTGGCGCCGAGGGCGGCGCAGAGATGCCGAATCTCGCTCTCGATCTCGGCGGGATCGCGCACCGTGCGCGCCACTTCCTGGCGGAGAAGAGCCCGGTAACGTTGTCGCAAATTATGCAGCTGCCGCTTGATCACTGTTTCTGTGACTCCCAGAGTGGCTGCGATCTTCGCATACGAGACTTCATCCCGCTCGGCGGTCAGATACGCGCTCAGTGCATCGAATAACCGCAGCCGCCCCTTCGTTTCGCATTCCTCTCCCAGCCGACGCAAAGCTTGTTCCGCCACCGTCGCCGCCCAGCGCAAATCGAAAAGCTGATCCGCCGGCATCGCCGCCAGCGTACTCGGGGCAATGTCCAACTGCGAAGGCGCCTCCGCCATCCAATCGTCCCAAGAAACAAATTGCACGTTCCCGCCCCGCTTGTGGGCGCCCCGCTTGTCGGCCGCGTCGCAAAGAAAATTCTCCAACGAAGCGAGCAGCAACGAACGAAATCGCCCGCGCTTTTGATCCGCATGACGCAGCCAGTTCGTCTGCAGGATCATGGTAAAAAAATCCTGCGTCAGATCCTGCGCGTCCTCTTTCGAAAAATGCCGCCGGCACACATAAGAAAAAATCGGCCGCCAATACGTTCGACACAGCTGCGCCAGCGCTTCGCTCGCCTGCTGCTCATTCTCACCCAGCCCCGCGCCGCTCGCGACCAGACTCCAGCGCGTCGTGGAAAAGCCACGCGGCGTTGTTTCGCGCACTTTCCCTGCATTGGAGGTCACGCCGCAGATAGTCGTGAGCCGTCGATTTTATTACAAGAGCAAAAAAAGAACGGGATCTCCGGCCATGATCGGATGAACAAACAGTCTCCGCCTGTAGTCCAACGATCACTGTTTGACATCTCCGGCGCGGTGCCGGTGTGTTTCTCCGCCGCCCATGAGATCCACTCACCTCCGCGATTTCGACGATGCCGCCATGTGGAGGGGCAGCAAGCAGCGTAACTGGCTCGTCGTCGGGCTGATCGTCTCGCTCTTCCTACACTCCGTTCTCTGCGTCTATTTTTACCGCACCCGCTTTGAGCCCCTCTCCGCCGCAGCCAAGGCCCCCGAGCAAACCGCCACCTTTAAGGTCAAAAGCGTCGACCTCCAGCCGCTCGATAAAGCCAGCCTGGATCAAGCGGCTCAAGCCGCGAAACCCGCGCCCGATAAGACCGACGTCCAACTGCCGGACGAGAAAAAATCCTTCGATCAACTCTTGCAGGAGGTGCATGCCTCCACCGCGGTGCCCGACGACACCAGCGACGTCCTCCCCGACAATCCGCGCGTCGATCAGACCGACGCCACCTCGCTCCTGAACGAGATCGAGCGCAGCACCTCGCAAGTCCTTTCGCAAAGTCCCAACGCCACCCGCACGCAATCGTTCTTGAACGATTCCGCTGTCTCCGCGCGCCCTCAACCCGCCCTCACCGGCACCGAACTGGCCACCAGCACCACGATCAAGCGGCCGAACGTGATCAACAAAATCACCGGCGACAGCGCGGGACCCGATCGCGGCCGCGCTCCGGGTTTTAGCGACCTCGATTCCCTGCTTTCGCAAAAAGGCCCGCTCGGTTCCGGCACCGCGATCAAGCTCCCGAGCGATCCGCTTTACGAATACGACAGTGCCGAACTGCAACCCGGCGCGATCAGCGAATTGCAAAAACTCGCCGTGCTCATCAAGCGCAACCCGCGCGCCAAGTTCACGATCGAAGGCTACAGCGACACCTTCGGTTCTGCCGACTACAACCGCGAGCTCAGCCAACGCCGCGCCGACAGTGTCGCGCGCTATCTCGTCGACGGCCTCGGCGTCGATCCCTCGCAAGTCCAGACGCGCGGCTACGGCGCCGCGAAACTGCTCGTCATTCCGCGCCCCACCAACACCGCCGACCCGGCCGCAGTCGACGCGGAAATCGCGCGGCAGCGTCCGAATCGCCGCGTGGTTGTGGTCGTAAACACGAACGGCTGAAGATTTGTTCGACTGTCGCTAGCAGGTCGAAAGTCGCGCGCGTTTTTCCTCGAGCTCACCAATCCAGCGCGTCAGATAAGAGATCCGCGCATAGAGCCGTTGCAGGTCGGCGATTCGATTATCGGTCACGCCGCCGCTTAACGCCTGCAGTTCCTCTTCGGCTCTCGCTTGTAAATCAAGCAACGCCTCCAGCGCGTCGCTTAACCGACCGCGCGCACGTTTGAGATCCGCCTGGAGTAAAGAACGACTAAGAGGAGTGCTCGCGCTCGCAAACTTCTGCCCAACCTGCTCCGCTGCCTGACTCGCGCCGGCTACGCACTGAAAAAGCTCCGCGATGTCGCCTGCCACTGCACCACCAGCCG
>JBDSNB010000070.1:0-21521 GCA_039915555.1 Chthoniobacterales bacterium
CGTAAAGCGCGCGCGCTGCACATCGCTCGAAATGCGATTGATGCAGTAAAGGCAATCGTAAATACAAAAGTTCGTGAGCAGGATTTTCAGCAACGAAACACAACGCCCGTCCGGCGTGTAGCTATGGCAAATGCCCGAGCCCGTGGTCGATCCGATCCCGCCCGAAGTGCGCGAATTTCGCTTCGTGGTGCCGCTGCTCGCGCACGATGCGTCGTACTTCGCGGCGTCGGCTAAAATTGCGAGTTTGCTGGCGAGTTCCATCTTTCCCTTCTCTACGTACGGCATCCAGCGCGCGTCTGGATGCAGAAAGATGGGGCACTATTTTTGCCGGCGCAAAAATTCGTCGGCCAGCGCGCGGTAGGCAAGCGCTCCGCTGCCATTTGGCGCATAGTCGAAGATCGATTGCCCGAAGCTTGGCGCCTCGCTGAGTCGAACCGTGCGCGGGATCACCGTTTCGTAAACCTGCGTCGGAAAATGCTCGCGCACTTCCGCCACCACCTGGCCGCTGAGCTTGGTCCGGCTGTCGAACATCGTCATCACGATCCCGGCGATTGCGAGCCGGTCGTTCACCCCGGAATTCCGAATCTGCTCGATCACGCGCACGATCTTGACCAGCCCTTCGAGCGCAAAAAATTCGCACTGAATCGGGGTGAGCAATTCATCCGCGGCCGCGAGCGCATTGGTCATCAGGATGCCAAGCGAAGGCGGGCAATCGAGCAGGACGAAATCGAAGGTGCCATCAGCGCGCAGGGGCGCGAGCGTCTCGGTGAGGCGAGTGAGATGGTTGTCCATCCGCGCGATCTCGATTTCCGCGCCAGCCAGATCGAGATCCGCCGGAATCAGGAACATGCCTTCCTGCCGCGTCGGGACGATCTTGTCCGCCGCCGCCGCGTTGCCGACGAGCGGCTCGTAAAGGCTTTCGCCTTCCAGTTCCTGCAGACCGAAGGAACTGGTCGCGTTGCCCTGCGGATCGAGATCAACCAAGAGGATGCGCCGGCCGGATTGCGCGAGGGCGCAGCCCAGATTCACCGACGTGGTCGTCTTTCCCACGCCGCCTTTCTGGTTTGCGATCGCGATGACTCTCATGAGCGCGGCACGATGAGGGTGCGCAATTCGAAAGTGCGGCGGCCGTCTGCTTCCTGCCAGCAAAGATGATCGGGATCGGGCCGCATTTCCGTGATCTCAAGTTCCCCAGCTTTGACCAGCCAGCGATGGAAAATTTCCAACGAGAGATAACTCTCGAGATCGATAAAGATCGGCTTCGTATCCTTGTCACGACCTTCCGCTCCGCTGCGGCGCAGAGCCTGCTCCGTCGGCCGGGTGTAAATGTGGCGCGGCCAGCCTTTCGCGGCGCGCAGTTGCTCGACGGCCAGCACGAGGTCGCGCGAAACGCCGGTGAAATCTCCAGACTTGAGTTCCTCCAATTGCACCGTCCAGGAACGACGTTGCACGATCACTTTCCCGCAGCGCAGGCGAGGCATGTGTGGTTCCCGCCCGAAATGAAACGGATGGAACCCCAGCGGGATCACCCAATTGCGCGCGAAGGATCCGAGATATTCTCGTGAGCCCCGTCTTCGCAAAGCCACATCGCCCGTTCCCTCCTCCACGAAGACTTCCACTTCCCCGGGCGCCACCGTGCGCCACCCAGGGCTGGAACGTTGGGGAGCGACGAAGGTCATCAAATCGGGCAGCGCGTCCATGTATCGGACGGTGGTGTGGGAGGTGAAGTCGGCAGCGAAAAATCCGTAGTGCACACCCGGAGCATGGCAGGCGGCACTGGCCAGCGCGCGGGAAAGTGCCGCCGGATCGGGGCAACTCCAGTAAAGAGCGTGATGCAGCAGGGCCACGGGAGGATGCAGTTCGCTCACCACCCATTGGTAGTCGCCTCGCCCGACGGCCTCGAACGATGCGGCCGAGAGCTGCAAATCCGCGGACGGATACGTGTAGGCGTCAAATTTCTCGTAGGCAAAATCGCGACGCACGAATGCCAGATCGTCCGCCGTCAATTCCCACTCTTCGGCATCGAGCCGCTTCCCAGCCATTTCTCGAAAGGCGGCCTTCACTTCCTGGAAAGCCAGATGCGCGAGAACGACTATTCCAGGTCCCGTCAGCGGCAGATTCTTCGTGGCGCAATGCTGCAGGAAGGCCGGCAAGGCGATGGCGCCATCTTGCACTGGAGCAGACTCAATCAAACCGCGCAGACCGGCCGCGACTCGACTCGCGACAAAGGCGTACGTGTCGCGCCACAAATCGAACCATGGCTCCGCGTCGCGCGCCAGATCGTCCGTCAATCCCTCTCCAATCTCGAATCCGCAATCGCGCACGCACTCTTCCGCGATGGGATTCGAGGCCGCGTAAAGGAAGCGACCGCTGCCCTCACTTCTTTCGCCCAATTCTGCCAGGCGATCGGTCGCCTCCCGCATCAGCGCCGCGCGGGACGGCAGGTCGGTCGTCGCCGCGAAACGCCCGGGCAGGGAGGCGATGCTGCGGGCTCGGCTTAGCCACGTCGTGCGCGTGTCGCTCTCGCGCCAGCGCGCAATCTCAGCCGCCAACGTGTCGAAGGCGCGCGCTTGCATGGCAGGGACTTCAGTTTCCCAAAGGATCACCCCCAGCCGGGCCAAATTTTCCAAGGCGTTCGCCGCATCTCCCAAGGCGTGAGCCGGGGTGAGCCCATCGCAACGCGCGAGTAGATCCAGCTCTGCGGGGCTCAATGGAATCGTTTCATCATGATCGAGCCGTAGAAAAAACGAACCTTCGACCCGTCCGTTTGGATTCAGTCGCGGGCAAACTTCCGGGCGCGTTTCGGGATCGCGGTTCAGCGCAGCCGCAAGATGATGCGCGGCCCAACGTTCCAGAAATACCTCGCGGCGGGCGACCCCGCGGACGGGCGCAAAAGCCACTCGGCTGGCCTCGCCTCCGACAGTCCCCCAAGCGGAAGGGCCGAACTCGCTGAAGGTATCATTCTTGGCGCAGACTCGCTGCAAGTAGAGGAGCAGGTGACGATCTTGCTCGCGCGCGCGCGCATTCCGCGGCGCCAACGCCCGCACAGAATTTGCGTCGTCTGCGCCGATCGTTAAGCGATCGCGGAATTTCCCGGGGCTGAAAATTAGATAAGGCGGAAGAACGGACTGGCTCGATACGAGCAGGACGCTCCGGGCCGACGCGAATTCCTTTTCCAAGTGACCCGCAACCTCCGCTTCCGCCACAGCAGACTGGCAGGCGGCGTTGAGGAAGATTCGCATCGGTTCCGGCAGATTATCGTGCGCTTCCGGCACAATCGCATTGGGGCGCAAAAACGAACGGTAGGCGCGCGAGTCGTCCGCAGACAAACCACTTTCCCGCGTTCCAATGAAACCTTCCGCCGCGCTTCGAGCCTTCGACAATTCTTCTCGCCTAACGAGCAACGTCCGCGCCGCCTCTGCCGTCCGACGAGTGGCGAGACGCTCTAAATGATCGAACGGCACACCGGCCGCCCTTATCAGAAAAATGGGCGCGACGCGATAACTCGACACGCGTTGAGGAATACGAAGCTGCGGTGGGCTGACAACCTAAAAGCCCCGCCACCGCGCAAGCGCGAGGGGAACTAGTCCTCGAGCAAGGGAAGGCGCATGGTGAAAACGGTCCCCACCCCCGGAGTGCTGTCGACCTTGATCGAGCCTTGATGATCTTCCACGACCTTCTTCGTGATATACAGACCGAGGCCAGTCCCGCTACGGCCTTGTCGCGTCGTGAAATATGGCTCAAAAATTTTCGACATTTGCGCAGGCGTAATGCCGCAGCCGGTGTCCTGGACGCGGACATCGACGTAGAAATCCTGACGAGTGCAGCTGACCCCGATGGTGCCCCGGACATCCGCGGACGCCTGGACCGCGTTCACCACCACGTTTTGGATCGCACGCTGGATTTGAACCGCGTCACCTTTGACGCAAGCCAGCTCGCAGGGGCCGGTGATTATTTCGACCCCATGCTGGGCAGCAATGGATTCTGCACCTTTGACGACCTCACCCACAATCTCTCCGACGGAGACGGCTCTGTGGGCGACGGCGGCTTCCTGGCTGCCGTAGCTTTGCCACATGGTGAGCAGTTCGCGGCAGAGGCGGACATTCTGCTCGATGATGTTGAGTTCCTTGGCGGAATTCGGATTCTGCACGCCGGTGTCTTTTTCCGATTGCTCGAGCTTTTTGGCCAATAATTGCACGTAACCCCACACGATCGTGAGCGGGTTGCCGAGATCGTGCACAAACTCAGCGGAGGCCTGGCCGAGCGAGGCCAGGCGTTCCTTCTGCGCCAGCTCTTTCATGAGGCGGTTGTTCAACTCGCGAATTTCTTCCGCGGCCGTTTCGCTGGACCGTTGAACGCGGGTGCGTTCCACGTTGCGGCTGACGACTTCGCGCATTTCCACCGCGTCAAATGGCTTGTTGATGTAATCGTTCGCACCCAGCCGGAGGGCTTCCTGCGCCGTCTCGAGGGCGCCGAAGCCGGTAAGCATGATCACGGCGACGTGCGGATCAATCTCACGGATGCGACGTAACCCATCGATTCCATTCGTGCCCGGCATCCGAATATCGCTGACCACCGCATCGGGTCTCTTCTCACGGAGCAGACGCAGTCCCGCCTCAACGGAATTGGCAGTGTGCACCTGATAATTGGGCTTCAAGAGCATGCGCAAACTTTCGCGCGGGCCCATTTCGTCGTCGATCACCAGGACGTGAGGCAGTTCAAGAGAGACGGTCATTGGTTCGAGGTCGCAATAGAAGCTAGGGGCGTGCCGCCGAAGGATTTCATGCTGCTTTGTAGTGCCCGAACAGATTGTGGCCCTGAGCTTTCAACAAAAAACGCGGCATTCGACAAGTACAAGTTGTGAATAAGTCCAAAATATGCTGAATAGATTTGATTTTGTCACTATCTGCCGGAGCTACCACATCCAGTGGAACGACTAGAAATTAACGCCCGCCGCTACCCCCGCTTCCACCAATCTGACATGGCCAAACGAAATCGCGTCGTCGTCACCGGCATGGGAATCCTGGCGCCCAATGGCAACGGACTGGAAGCGTTCTGGGAATCCCTGCTCGCCGGTCGCAGCGGGATCGGGCCGATCACGCTGTTCGATGCGAGCGAGCTCAAAAGCCGGATCGCGGGCGAGGTGAAAAACTTTGATCCCCTCGATTACATGGAACCGGAACTGAAGCCGAAGCGGATGGCGCGGCACACTCAACTCGCATATGCCGCGACAATGATGGCCCTACGAGACGCGGGGTTGGACATCGAGAACTTGGAGTTACCGAGTCCGACGCCGGTAATCATCGGAGTAAGCACCAGCGCGCTTGATGTGATCGAACGCGTTTTCTATCAGGTAAGTGACCACGTTCCAGACCGCGTTTCACCTTCTTCTCTGGGAGCGTCAAAGCCCCAAGCACCCGCCAATCTGATCGCGGACCGGCTCGGCGCCTGTGCGAATGCCGCCACCGTCTCCTCTGCTTGTCCATCTGGATTGGATGCGCTCGCCGACGCCGCCGCGATGATTCGATCTGGGGAAGCTGAGTTCGCCATCGCGGGCGGAGCCGATGCGCCGATCACTCCGCTGGCGATGGCAAGTTTCGCCGCAACCGGTCTAAGTTCATTTCGGAACGATGACCCTCAGACAGCCAGCCGTCCGTTTGATCTATCGCGGGACAGCGGAGTCATTTCTGAAGGAGCAGGCGTGTTTGTCCTCGAGAATTTAGAGCGCGCGGAGGCGCGCGGAGTCAGAATCTATTTGGAGATCAGTGGCTATGGAAAACAGCGCGATCTGGACCCCACGAAACCAGCCTCCGGTCTGGAGCAATCCATGAGACTGGCACTGGCTAACGCGCACCAGACCACAAGCGATGTCGACTATATTTCAGCTTACGGACCTGGGCACCCATTCCTAGACGCGATTGAGGTTCAAATTATCAAGAAGGTATTTGGTGCGCGAGCGCGTCTAATTCCCGTGAGCTCGATCAAGGGTGTGACGGGCAATCCGCTTGCAGCGGGTGGGCCATTCCAGCTCGCAGCCTGTGCACTGGCAATGCGCGACCAACTGATCGCCCCAACCGCCAATTACGAGACCCCGGATCCCGCATGCGATTTAGACTTCGTGCCCAATCGTCCGCGCAAAGCCAACGTTGATTGCGCTCTGATCAACGTCCGTGGGCTCGGCGGCAGTGCGAGCACTCTGGTCGTCGATCGGGTGGTCCGTCATGAATAGCGCCACGGTTCCAACTTTAGCGGCTCTCGTACTACAGTGCGCGTTGGGCCTCGCCGTTTTTCAGGCAAACCGCAGGCGACTCTCAAATCAATGCTTCCTGGTTTTGTCGGGAGTAATCGCCATTTGGGTTGGAACCCTCTCCCAAGCCTTTAGCGCCCGAGATTTGGAGTTTGCGGAGTTTTATATTCGGCAGGCATCGGCGGCAGGGTTGCTCGTTCTTGCCGCCCTCAACCTGCTGCGTCTCTCGATCCGGTGGAAGGGAGAAGGATGGTTGGGAATTTTGCGCCGCTCGTGGATTTGGGTGGTAGCGACCACTGTGATGGTCGCGTTCTGCCAAACTAATTGGTTCCTGGAAGGAGCGACTGTGGCTGCTGGGCGGCCGGGTTTAGCAGCCCTGCCTACGCCTATCTACGGGTCAGGCGCGTTTGTGTATGTCGGCTATTTCGCAGCGGCCGGAATGACGCTTTTTACCACCTATCTCCGTGACATAAAAAGTACGTCGGGCAGCGAGCACGCGGAGTTGTCTTTCATCCTCATCGGTGAGGTCATCGCCTTGGGCTTGGTGCTCTTTGCCTTTGCCTTGGGCTTTGTCGTGGACCGGTCGCGCATCGTCTGGTTCGCGCCTTTTCGGATCGTGTTGTTCAGCTTCGTCATCGCCTACGGAATCGCGACACGGAAGATCATGGAGGTTGGCTTCTTCCTCCGCCGTGCGATCGCATATGTTCTCCTCGCCACCTACCTTCTGGCTCTCTACGGAGTGATTTGGTGGCTGATCGCTGCCGTCTCGGTCCCGAATATTGGGCCGCAAGGATACACCTACGCACATGTCATCGCGGCAATTGTAGTCGCATTCGCGATGTCTCCGGCGCGCGGAATTTCCCAATCGCTCGCCCACCGGCTCTTCATCGGCACACGCGGATTGGATTTTCGCTCTACGGTAAATAAAGCCACGGCCATTCTGCGTTCGGTCACCACCCTGCGCGAACTCCTCGGGCAGTTTGCCACGACGATTGGTGAGGCGCTCGACAGTGAAAAAATATTTATCCTGCTCCCGAGCAGAAGCGGGTTTGCCCAAAGTTATCCCTCGATACCCCCGGGCTCGCGCGACTCCGGGATCGAGTTCGACAAGGCAGAACCGATCGTTGCCTTCTTGGAGAGCCATCAGGAGATGATCGTGCTGGACGAATTGAATCGTGTGCGCGCCACCCCGGAACTGGACCGGGTGAGAGAGCGAATGGAAGAGCTGCAACTCGCGATCGCGATCGGAATTTTTTCGCGGGAACATCTCGCTGGAATCATGTTGCTCAGTCCACGTCGGTCCGGCCGGATCTACGGCAACGTGGAGCAAAACGCTCTCCAGGTTTTGTGCGGGCAATTGGCAGTCGCAGTGGAGAACGCGGAACTCTTCACCGAGGTGCAGAACGCGAAGCTCTACAATGAAACTCTGCTCGAGAACTTGACCAGCGGCGTGATTGCGGTGGGCGCCGATGGGCAGGTCACGGTCTTTAACAACGAGGCCGGACAAATCACGAATCTAGATCCGACCGAAATCATTGATGGTCCCGTCGATCAGCTGCCTGAGCCTTTGCGCAACGTCCTGCAAAAGACGCTCCGTTCGCCAAGCCACCAGGAAAACAGCGAACTGGTACTGGCTCCAGGCGAGAATAGTGTGGTCGTGCGTGCGAGCAGTTCGATCTTTCACGGCCAGGAGGGCGAGATGCTCGGCGCGTTGATGGTCTTAACGGACATCACGAACCTAAAGCGTCTGGAGCAACAGATTCGCCGGAGCGATCGTCTGGCCAGCTTGGGCACGCTCTCGGCCGGGATGGCGCACGAGATCAAGAACCCGCTCGTCTCGATCAAGACTTTCGCACAGTTGCTCCCAGAACGTTATGAGGATCCCGATTTTCGGGAGACCTTCTCGAACCTGATCGGTCACGAGATCGATCGCATCGATTCACTCGTGAATCAGCTCCTGCGTTTCGCGCGCCCAGCCAAGCCACACCTCAAGCCGATGCACGTCCACGAGGTTTTGGAGAAGTCGCTCATGCTCGTCGGGCACCGACTTTATCAGAAAGAAATCAAATTATCTAGGTCGTGGAACGCCGAAGTTGATACAATTCGCGCCGATGCAGATCAGCTCGAACAAGTCTTCCTCAATTTCTTCCTCAACGCGATGGATGCGATGAAGCACGGCGGCGAGCTGGTGGTCGCGACAGAGATTCGTTCGGCGGAGGAATGGATGGCTTCAGTCTCATCGAACGCCGACGACGTAGCTGAGATCCTGCGCGTGACCGTCCAGGATAATGGCGAAGGGATCAAGAACGAGCACATCGCCCACGTCTTCGATCCCTTCTTTACCACGAAAGATTACGGGACAGGCCTCGGGCTTTCGGTCGTGCATGGCATCATCCAGGAACACGGAGGACAGATCGAAGTGGAGAGCGCCCCCGCGAAAGGCACTTCCTTCCACATCCTGCTTCCTCTCGTCCGCTTCCAGGAAGAGGTGGCTGCCGCATGACCCTCATCCCGGTTTGCATTCTTTACACGCAGGACGCCGAGCTCAGCCGTCGGCTCAAGGCGTTTCTTCGGGTCATGGCCCAGGTCCGCCACGTTGCGGATGCGGACCGGCTGGACGCAGTTCTGCAACAAGCGAGCCCTGCCGTCCTGTTGTTGGATCTGCGCGCGAAAGATGGCCGCGATCTGCTCGATCAAGTGCAAAAGGAATGGCCGGAAGTGGTCATCATCGCGCTCGGCACGCCCCGTTCGGAACCGATGCGCGACGCCGAGGAATCCGGTGCCTACGCAGCGGAGGATTTGCAACTCGATCGGCGCCGCTTCCAGCCGCTCGTTTCGCGGGCGTTCGATCACCTGAGGCTCATGCAGGAAAATCGCGAACTGCGGGAACATTCGAGCGCGCTGCCGCTCGTGGAGTCGCCGCGCCACCTGGATCTGGCGCCCGAGCGGTCGCTTGCCGCCATGCCTCTTTCCCGTTTCCCGCGCGTCTTTCGGCGCTTCGATAATGTCGAGACTCTCCTCTCCCGTGTCGTGGAAGGAGTGGCGGACGCGGCCGGCGTGACGCGGGTGGGCATTTTCTCCCGCATCCGGCAGAGCGATCGTTACCGCCTACGCGCCGGCCTGCGCTGTCTGCCGGAAACCTACGAAGTCGAATACGGCGAACGCGATCCGTTGGTCCGCTGGTTCGAACTGCACGCCCACCTGATTTGCCGCAACCACCTCCTCGAGGCGCCCGACCAGGCGCAACGCCTCCTGATGCGGCGCGCACTCGACACCTTCGGCGCGGAAGTGATCGTCCCGTTACATGCGCAGGGGCGCATCATCGGCTGGCTCTTCTTCGGCCATCGGCTGACGGGGCAGCGCTTCGATTATCAGGATCTGGAGAACCTGATGATCCTCGCGGAACACGTCTCGACGGTGCTGGAAAACGCGCTCCTCCACGAACAGCTTACCCTCCAAAAAACGCTCGCCGAGACGCTTTTGAAATCGATTCCGCCCGGCATCGTGGCGACCGATGAAAACGCCATCGTGCGCTGGTTTAATCCGACCGCCGAAAAGGTTCTCGGCCTGAAAGCCAGCGATATTCTGAATCAGCCGGTGGAAGCGGCCGGCGGACGCCTTGCCGCTTTCCTCCGCGATGCGCTCGCCACGGATGGCCACCTTCCGGCGCGGAATTGGGTGGACACCAACACCCAGCGGTCGCTCACAGTCGAGGCGCGACGGGTCATGGACGATCACACTCCGTTCGGCGCCGTGGCCGTGGTGCAGGATTTGACGGCGCAGGAAAATCTTCGCCAAAAACAAGACCTGCTGGATCGCGCGGCTTTTTGGACGGACCTCGCAGCCAGCATGTCCCACGAAATCCGAAATCCGCTGGTCGCGATCAAAACCTTCGCCCAACTCCTGCCAGAACGTTTCGACGACCCGGATTTCCGCGAGGAGTTTAACCACATCGTGGTCCAGGAAATTGGTCGTCTGGACCAGATCATCACACAGATCAACAACTTCGCGCATCCCGCCGAGCTCGTTATGAAGTCGTTCGATCTCCGCAACTCGGTCAAGAACGCCCTGCAAATGGCGCGCGAACGAATGAACATCAACGGCACGCCGGTCGAGCTCGATTTCCCAAGCGACCTGCCGCCGGTTGTCGGCGACGAAGGCGCGCTCACCGAAGCCTTTGCCCATCTCGTCGCGAATGCGGCCGAAGCCACGTGCGGCCGTGCCCAGCCCCGCATCACAGTCGCCGCCAAACATATCCGCGAAGGCGTCGAAACCAGCGGAATCGTCGTCACCGTGCAGGATAACGGCAAAGGCATCGATCCCGAACTAAAGGACAAAATCTTTTCGCCCTTCTGCACTACCAAGGCTCGCGGGATGGGCCTCGGACTGCCGATCGTGAAGCGGACCGTCTTCGATCATAACGGACGGCTCGACATCGATTCCAACCCGCGCGGCACCTCCGTCAGCGTCATGCTGCCGGCGGGCGAAGACGGCGACTGAATCATTTTCGATTTTCGATTTTCGATTTTCGAATCTAGAGTCGCCTATCGGCTCGACGGCCCCCGCCAGTCGAAAATCACCCAATCGAAATTCGAAATCCCATGATCGTCACCACTGCCCAACTCTATAAAGTCGCCTACAAGAAATTCGCCGTCGGCGCCTACAATATCAACAACCTCGAGCAGACGATGGGGCTCTTCCGCGGCTGCATCCAGAGCAAGGCGCCCTTCATTATCCAGCTCTCGAAAGGCGCCCGCAATTACACCGACAAGCGCATGCTGGAAGCGATCATTCGCACCGCCGAGCAAATTTTCCCGGAAGCCATCTTCGCAGTCCATCTCGATCACGGAGATGAAGCGACCTGTTACGATTGTATCGATTCTGGCTTCTACAGTTCGGTCATGATCGACGCGAGCCACGAGTCCTTCGACGAAAATATCGCGATCACCCGCCGTGTGGCCGATCGTGCCCACGCCAAAGGTATCAGCGTGGAAGCGGAACTCGGCATGCTCGGCGGCGTGGAAGAAGACATCAAAGTAGATGAAGGCCACGCCTGCCTAACGAATCCCGACGAAGCCGGCGAATTCGTCGAGCGTTCCGGTTGCGACTCGCTCGCGGCCGCCATCGGCACCAGTCACGGCGCCTACAAATTTAAAGGCCAGCAATCCCTGCGCTTCGATGTCATCGAAGCCATTTCGCAGAAAGTGCCCGGGATGCCGATCGTGATGCACGGCAGTTCGAGTGTGCCGGTCGAGGAAGTGACGCGCATCAACGAAGCCGGCGGAAAACTCGACCCCAGCGCGCGGGGCGTGGCGGAAAACGAATATCTGCCCGCCGCCCAACTCGGCGTCACGAAGGTGAACATCGATACCGATGGCCGCCTCGTCTGGACGCGCGTGCATCGCGAATTCTTCCGCGACAAACCAGCCGAGTTCGATTTTCGCCCGCCGGGCAAAGTCTTCATGCAGGCGTATGCAGATTTCATCGCGCACAAGAACGAAAAGCTGGGCTCCGCCGGTCAACTCGAAGCGATTCGCGCGACCTTGTAAACCTGGCCCCGCGTCGCTCCCGCACAGTTTGATCCTGTCCTCTAACAAGTTGTTGAAAAACGCCGCCATGAGGACCGCCGTTCCCAGCATCCCGGAGGGATGGCCAGAGATCCGCCGGGAGTGGAGCGGTCGATTTTTTTGACAGTCTGCTCACTCGGTAACTGGCGCCATGACTCTCACGCTCCAAGAACTCGCCGTCCTTTCCGAGGGAGAGTTGGTGGGCGATCCAGCCCTCGTCATTGGCGGGGCCGCTTCGTTGGCTGAGGCGAAGCAAGGTGAGATCACATTCTTCGCCAACCCAAAGTACGTCGCGCAGCTCCGGACCACGCACGCGTCCGCGGTCTTCGTCCCTCTCACCCTGAAAGAATCGATCGCCGCCGCGCAGATTCGCGTGGCCGATCCGGAGCAAGCATTTCAGCAGATCGCGCTCAAGTTCGCACCGCTCCCCATCGAGTACGAACCGATGATCCACCCGTCGGCGGTGATCGGCGCCAATGTGCAATTCGGCGACCGCGTTTCCATTCAACCGCACGCAGTCATCGAACGCGGCTCCACCATCGGCGACGATACCGTGATTGGCGCTCACGCCTACATTGGCCACGAATGCGTCATCGGTGCGCAATGCCTCATCTATCCACACGCGACCATCCGCGAGCGCAGCTTGATTGGTGCGCGCGTCATCATTCACAGCGGCGCGGTCGTGGGCGCGGACGGTTTCGGATTTGAGATCAAGGACGGCCGCCATGTCAAAATCCCGCAGATCGGGATTGTGCAGATCGACGACGATGTGGAAATCGGAGCCAACACCACGATCGATCGAGCGCGCTTTGGCCGCACTTGGATTCAAGCAGGCGCGAAGATCGATAACCTCGTCCAGATCGCGCATAACGTGGTCATCGGGAAACACGCCCTTATCGCCTCGCAGGCGGGCATCGCGGGCAGCACGCGGGTGGGCGATTACGTCATGCTCGGTGGCCAGTCGGGCCTCACCGGTCACATCGAAGTGGGCGCCCGCGTCATCATTGGCGCGAAGGCCGGCGTCTCAAAAAATATCCCGCCCGACAGCGGCATCTGGTGGGGCATCCCAGCCACTCCGATTCGCAAGGCGCAGGAACGGCTCGCGTGGGTGAATCGACTGGGACAATTTTTCGAGCGTGTAAAAGCGCTCGAAGAAAAGCTCAAACGCTAGCAGCTATTCCTGAATGGAGGGACGCCTGCCGTGGCGTCCGGACGGGATGGGACGGCGCGCGCCCCTCCACAGCACCCTCCTTGGCGCGCGGGCGAAAAATGCCTCGTCTCACGGCGGCAACTCGCCCCGGCTCCAAAGAGTTGGCAAGCTTAGTGCTATACTGAATATAGAAATTATAAGAATGAAACTTCTGACCCGCGCTTCAGCCGACTTCCTCATGATCGATGACGATCCTGCGATCACGAGATTTCTCGTCACCTACCTGAAGCAAAAGGGGCACACCTGCGAGTCGTTGACCGAGGGATTCCGCACCGCTGCCTGGCTCGAACACAATCAGTGCGATGTCGTCATCGTGGACCTCAACATGCCAAAAGTGGACGGCATCTCCCTCATCTCCTACATCCGCGAGATGAGCCAGACGTTGCCGATCATCGTCTTTACCGGTGTCGGTTACGACGAGGACCGGATGCACGCCGCCCTCCGCGCTGGCGCCAACGGCTACGTCAGTAAAAATTTGCCGATCGAACAACTTTACTGCGTGCTCTCCCGCGTCCTCGCCACCTGTCAGCAACGCACCCGCCGCGAAACGATGAGCGGACGCGCGCCGCAGTATCTCGCCGGCGCCGCCTAACGTCTCTTGCGGTCGTCCGTTCGCGCGGTTTCCAGGAGCCCGCGCAGACCTTCCGCGGAAATCACTTCCGCACCGCAAGCCATCACCGTTTCCTGCTCGAGGTAATCGCTCGTCGCGATCAGCAGCGGAAATTGCGTCCCGTATTTGCTCGCCAGCCGCTCCACCACGCTGTCCGCCGTCTGCGAGGCGCGAGAATAGAAAACCTGGATCTCGCCCGGATCGGCGCTCGCGCTCACGGCCGTCCCCGTGCCATCGAAAACCACCACCACGCGCACGCCGGTCCAATCCTGATAATCACGCAGCTTTCTGATCAGGAAATCACGCGCCAGCGCCGTGCGGCGTTCGTGCATCGCGCGCAACTCCGGCCAGGCAAAGATCACGCTGTGGCCATCCACGATGAGGTATTGCGGCTGCACTTCACTTATAGTGTTGGAGCCGACCCGCCCCCCGGGCCGAAGAGCGCTAAACCGCGCCGGCTCGACCTAAAAGCACCCGCGCTCTCAGCTTTCGGCCGGTTCGGCTTTTGCCGCCGCAGCCTCAGCTTTCGCTGCTGCGGCCGCCGCCTTCGACGCGGCCGGGGTCGCCTTTTTCGCTTTCGCTTTCGGCGCCGGGCGTTTCGCTGGGGTGGCCGCTTTCGCCTTCGCCTTTAACCGCTCGAGGTAGGAGGCACGACGGCGACGCTTGACGATTTTACGATGTTGCTGGCCCATGAACCGTTCCCTATAGGACGGAAGTTTCCCCGGTGCAACGGGAAACAAAGTGCCTTCCGCAAAAGAAATGTCGCTGGCCGGCGCGATCCGGATTGCAATCCGCGACCGCTTCCGGTTATGACGGTTACACGGTTCACGGCCTCCCATTCCAAATGGCGAAAATCCTTCTCAGTCTCTCCGTTTTGTTTCTGACGCTTTCAGCCGTCTTCGGAGTGCTGAACACCAACAAGGCCCGCGGCTTGCGGGAAGTCGCCAGCCGGGCCGACGCTGGACAAGCCGAAGCCGAGCAAATCCGGCTCGCCAAAGAACGGGCGCTTCAAACCCGCGAAGCCAACCTCGCGAAAGCTACCGCGGAAAGCGCCCAAGCCGAAACCAAGCTTGGCTCCGCTGAAACAGAATTGATCCGCATTCAGACCGATAAAGCTGCGCTCCAGGCGAAATTGACGGCCCAGGAAGCCGAGATCGCCGAACTCCGGAAACGCGCCGAAGGCAGCAGCGTCGGCGAACTGGAGGCGGACGTGCTACCGATGCCCGGCACCGGCGATCTCCAGACGCAGTTAGAGGAAACGCGGCGCCAGCTCGACAACGCCGAGCGCGAAAAACAACTCCTCGCCAGCCGCATCCAAACCACGCAGGAACGCCCGGCCGCCGCCCGCGTTCCAGCGACCGGCCGGCGTCCCGTTGTCTCCCGCGCCGCTAATCCCGGCCTCCGCGGCAACGTTCTGGCCGTCAACCAGGCCTACAATTTTGTCGTCCTGAATCTGGGCGGACGTCAGGGCCTCGAGGCCAACGCGGAAATGCTCGTCCTGCGCCGCGGCACGCTCATTGCCAAGATTCGCGTTTCCTCGGTTGAACCTGCCACCGCCATTGGCGATATTGTCTCCACTAGCCTGGCGCGCGGCGTCCAGGTGCAACCTGGAGATGTCGTCATTTATGCTGGACCGAATTCGTAAGTCACCGTGGTTCCGAACCACCCAATTTCTGCTCCTTCTCGGCACCACCCTCGCCTTCTCGTCCTGCGTCACGAAAAAAGAATCGCCCCTCGTCTCCGACAACGCCGGCGGACCGGAATCCCAAATCCCGTGGAATCAGCAGCAGAAATGGGAAAACCAAGGCCAGCTCGGCCCGCTCGCTGAACGGGTAAACTCCCGCTAAATCCAAAATCCGGCGGGAATCACCGCGTCCTTCGGCACCACCACGATGCCGTCGCGGATGAAATAGTTTCCGCCGTCGTAATCATTCGGTTTTCCTTCCGGAGTAATCACGACTCCGTCCGCGATCCGCGCGTTTTTGTCGATGATCGCGCGATCGATCACGCAATTGCGCCCCACCCCGATCGGCGGCAGGCCGCGCGGCACGGTCGTCGGATCCGTTTCGTAATAATCCGCGCCCATCACGATGCTGTTGCGAATCGTCGCGCCAGTTTGAATGACGCTGCGCACGCCGATGACCGACCGCTCGATGTGCGCATCGGAGATGATGCAGCCGTCGGCCACGATCGATTGACGCAATGCTGCCCCGTTGATTTTGCTCCCGGGTAAAAAACGCGGGTGGGTGTAGATCGGCGCCGACGCGTCGAAGAAGCTGTATTTCGGCACCAGATCAGTGAGATCCAGATTCGCCTCGTAGAACGCCTGAATCGTCCCGATGTCCTCCCAGTAATCGTTAAAGATGTAACCGCTCACATGCCGCTGACGAATCGCGTGCGGGATGATGTGCTTCCCGAAATCCACCATGTCATTGTCGAGGCATTCCACCAGCACATCGCGATTGAAAACATAGATCCCCATCGAAGCCTGAAAAAATTCCTCCTCCGGCCCCGCCCCGATCGCGGCCAGATGCTCCGGCCCCAGCTTCAGCGTATCCAGCACGGAGTCTTCCTTCGGTTTTTCCACGAAACGCACCACTCGCCGGTTGGCATCGCTCTGCATGATGCCGAAATCCGGCGCCTGCGCGCGCCGCACCGGTTTCATCGCGAGCGTGATCTCCGCGCCCGTCCGGATGTGCTGGTGCAAGAGCGTCCGAAAATCCATTCGGTAAAGCTGATCGCCGCTCAGGATGATGTAATAATCAAACGGCTGCTCCAAGAAGTAGCGCATGTTCTGCCGCACCGCGTCCGCCGTTCCTTGGTACCAATCCGAATGCTCCGGCGTCTGCTGCGCCGCGAGAATATCGACAAAGCTGCGCGAAAAATTATCGAACTTGTAGCTCGCCTGGATATGGCGATGAAGCGACATCGTATTGAACTGCGTCAGCACATAAATCGAACGCAGCCCGGAGTTAAGACAATTCGAAATGGGGATATCGACCAGCCGATATTTCCCGCCCAGCGGCACCGCCGGCTTCGACCGATCCTTCGTGAGCGGAAACAAGCGCGTCCCCGCCCCGCCGCCCATCACGATCGCCAGCGTCTTCTGCGTGGTGCCCGGCGGCAGCGCGACATTGGCGAGGCCCGGACTCGCGTTCTGGATTTCGGGGACGGTCCGTCTCTGCGTTTCCACTGAGTCAATTACTCAGGAGCACGCGCGGAGAGCAACTCTTTTGCGGTCGCGCGCCCGGCTTCAGGAGGCAGCAACGACATTCTCAGCCGGAAGAAACTTTGCCGTCCAGGTGCCGGTTCGTTTTCCCGCACCGTGATTGCTTCCACTCCGGACCCGCTCCGGGATACTTCGCTCGTAAGCGCGGTATTCGGCATCGATCCGCTGGCGGAATAGCTGCTCCCGGTAGCCCACTCATTTTGATTCGAGGAAACCTCGACCGCGATCGAAAGGTCGGTCGCCATCGTCGCTCGCGTGAAACCGATCGCGCCAAAGCGATCGCCTCCGATCGAAACCAGCGAAGCGACTGGCGCCAACTGAGCGGAGGGCGCGAGAGGATCGAACGCCAGTGCGTATTCCGCCAGATTCGGCAGGCCGTCGCGATCAGGGTCGGCCAGCGCTCCCGCGATTTCGTCATTGCTCGCGTCTTCACCGAAATTCGTTGCCCGCCATTCGCCCAGGGCGGATTGCGGCGCGATTCGGTCGTAGGTAATGAGCCCGGCCGCCACATCGGAGGCCGCCTGGCCGCCCGCCAGAGCGAAAACGAAAGGCGCGTAGCTTTGATCCGCCTTCAAATAATACTCGAACCAGCCGGTCACGTAGCGCCGGTAAAGCGTCTGCCGCGCGCTATTGGCCATGCCGCATGTGAGAACACTGAGAAAGCCAGCCGGATCCTGCGGATCGGTGTGATTCGAGCCCACGATCTTGATCCCGCGTTTGGCCGCGGGCGCAGCCGCATACAGGACCGCAGCGCTGCCACTCGCGTTGCAAGAGGAAGGCTCGGAATAAGTGATCGCGACCGGAATCGAAACACTCGCGAGCGCATTCACACCCAGGCTGTTGTTATCCACCGGATCCATCGGCGCGACCGCACGGACGCGCGAATCGCGCGAGGCCGCGACCAGCGCGCTGAGGCCGCCGGCCGAGTGCCCGGTGGCTCCCATCCGCTGCACCCGCACCGTCTTGAAAAACCGGGAAGCAGGACCGGCATTCCGCGCCACCATCCAATCGAGACACTTTGAGAGATCATCCGCGTTGCGGGAATGATCCGAGCCCCCGGCGAAATTCGGGATGAGGACAAGGAAGCCGCGCGAGGCCAGGTGGAATCCTTGATTCGTATGCTGGCTTTTCGATTGCGAAAAACCATGGCCCAATACGATCACCGGACACGGCACCGCGCCCGGCGCGACGCTGCCATTGGCGTCGCGCGGATAAAAAACATCCACGCTCAACGTGGCCCCGGCAGTCGCGGGAAGGGAGACGGTTTCGCGTGCCGTCAGATGCGGCCCCGCCTGCCCCGGATCGGTCGCCGCGATCGCTGGCCTGACGAGAAGAAGCGTGATAACCGCTGCTTTGAGGAGAGCCTTTCCACGTCTTTCGGCTTCGCTACGATCGCATGCCCGTCGCGCGAAAAGAAAAGAGAACTGGGCGGACGAGCCAGGCGAATTCGAATTAGTCGCGCCGCCGCGGGGGCCGTTTTGCACAGCGCTATTAACTCAGCGACTCCGCCCTCGGGCAAATCTTTTGCGCGTCGCGCCTGGGGCCGCGAGGTCGATCCTCTATCTCCACGCGTGTTTGGATCAAAGCCCACGGCGACGGCCGAAGCCGCGCGGGACGTGGCGGGACCGGCATAGGTCAAGATAAGCGCCACCGCGATCTGGAGAGCATAGACGAAAATATCCAATGCGATTTTAACTTTCAACGCCCCACTCCCTTCCCCCGCCAGCCGCCTTCCTTGCAGCCAACGAGCCGCGCGCCTACACTCAGCCCCTATGTGCGGCATCGTTGGTTATGTAGGGCGCTCCGAGGCAGGTCCGATTCTCCTGGACGGCCTGCGCCGGCTCGAATATCGCGGCTACGATTCCGCGGGCGTGGCGATCGTGAATGGCGCCGGCGTCGAAACCCGAAAATGCGCCGGTCGCATCGCCGCGCTCGGGAAAATCATGACCGAGCGTCCGCCCGCCGGCACCTACGGCATCAGCCATACGCGATGGGCCACCCACGGCAAACCGACGGATCAAAACGCGCACCCGCATTTCGATCAAAGCGGCAAACTCGCGCTCGTGCACAACGGCGTGATCGAGAATTACCAAGCGCTGAAGGATGATTTGTTGCGTGAGGGCGAACACCAGTTTGTCTCCGAGACCGACACAGAAGTGTTGGCCCATCTGATCGGTTCGCTCTACGACGCTGGAGGGACGGGCGCCGTCCCGTCCATTGCGTCGAACAAGGACGACACGGCGGTCGTCCCGCCCAAGGCCCGCCTCGTCGCCGCAGTGCGCGCCGCGTTAAAGCAAGTCATCGGAACCTACGGGATCGCGCTGATCCATCGCGACATCCCCGATTTCATGATCGGCGCCCGCCGGGGCAGCCCGCTCGTCCTCGGCGTCGGGAAGGACGAAAATTTCCTCGCGAGCGACGTCAGCGCCATCGTGGCCTACACGCGCGACGCCGTTTACTTGAACGACTTCGACGTCGTCGCGGTCGAGCGCGACAAATTCGAGATCAGCTCCCTGGCCGGCGAAGGCGGGCACTACGAGGTGAGCAAAGTCGAATTCACCGACGAGGACATCAAGAAGGGCGATTACCCGCATTACATGCTCAAGGAAATCTTCGAGCAACCGGGTTCGGTGCGCGATGCGATGCGCGGTCGGCTGAGCGATGAAGATTGCAGTGCAAAACTCGGCGGGCTCAACATGACCACCGCCCAACTGCGCGATGTCGGCCGCATCGTTCTGACCGGTTGCGGCACCGCCTTGCACGCCGCCATGATCGGCGAATACATCATCGAGCAACTGGCCGGCATTCCCACCGAAGTGGAATTCGCGAGCGAGTTCCGCCATCGCAATTCGCCGATGACGCGCGACACCCTCGTCTTCGCGATCAGCCAGAGCGGCGAAACTGCTGACACCCTCGGCGCGCTCCGCGAGAGCCAGCGGAAGGGCTATCGCGCGCTCGGCATCTGCAACAATGTCGCAAGCACGATCGCACGGGAGAGCGATGGCGGCGTTTACATGCACGCCGGGCCGGAGATCGGCGTGGCCGCGACAAAGTCGTTCACCTCGCAGGTCACGATCATGACCTTGATCGGCCTGCTCCTCGGCCGGATGCACCATCTCTCCACCTCCACTGGTACCCGCATCATCGAGGCGCTCGAAAAATTGCCTGAGCAAATCGAGGAGACGCTCAAGCTCAGCGACGAGCTCAAGCACATCGCGAAGAAATTCGTGCACACGAAGGGCATGCTGTTCTTCGGACGGCAGTTTAATTTTCCGGTCGCGCTCGAAGCGGCCTTGAAGATGAAAGAGATCACCTATCTCTTCGCTGAGGGCCACCCCAGTGCGGAGCTGAAACACGGCATCATCGCACTCATCCATTCGGAATTGCCTTCCGTCTTCATCGCTCCGGACGACGCCGTCCTCTCCAAAAATCTCAACAACATGGAACAGGTAAAAGCGCGCAAGGGACCGCTCATCGCCATCACCAGCGGCGACGGTGCAGGGCGTCTGCGCGACGTCGCAGACGACATCGTCACCATCCCGAAGACCGAGGATTTCCTCAGCCCTATCCTGTCCGTGATTCCGCTCCAGCTCCTCGCCTACCATCTCGCCGTCGAATTGGGACGCGATGTCGATAAGCCACGCAATCTCGCCAAAAGCGTGACCGTGGAGTAGCTCGGTTGTAGCCGGGGTTGCCTACTCCGGCCGAGCGAGAGAACACGCCGACCAAGCGTGTTGCCGGCGTCAACGAACCCGGCTCCAACACCGCTGCTACGCCTTCGCGTAGATCCCGATGAGCGGCCGCGGCGACGGTTTCTTATTTTGAAAATCGCTCACGAAGCCGGTCTTAGTGCGAATTTCCACATGGCCCGCCGCGCGACGCGAACCATAGACCAACACCGCACCGACCGGCGCCTTATACGGATCGCGGATCGCCAATTTCTTGAACCCGTAGTCGCGCACCAACTCGTCGCCCGCTTGCTTTGCGTAAGCCGATTTCGGATACGAAGAGATGATCCCCGACGCGAGCAACGCGTTCTTCACATAACGCCAGCACCGTGATTTTGAATGCGCGTGCGCGCGCTCCTGCGCGATGGACGCCGCGCGGGTTAAACGTGGGTTAATCCGCGGGTCCGCTTTCGCCAACGGATGGACGATCCGTTTTTGCTGGTATCGATCAACGACCGGCGCCGCCACCACTTGGCCGCTTCCATCCCGGAAAGTGAACTCCTCCGTTTTCTTCGCGGGGGCCGCGACCCGCACCGCGCGCAACGGCATCTCGACTTGCGCCACGACGATCGGCGACGCCTCTTTCACGACCGCGACGGCGCGCAAGGGCGCGGGTCCGACCCTTGGCTTCGGCCCATAGCGGGAAGTGAACACTTCCACATCCGCTGCCGATACATTTCCGGCCAGCGCACAGCCGACCAGAACAAGAACAAAACATTTCACGCGCAGCGGTTATGGCGAATAACCGCCCACGCCGCAAGGATAGATTGCGCGGGAAACTCTCCCGTCTTCGCCGATGGACGAGGGTTTACGCTTTCGCGTAAACGCCGATCAGCTTCCGCTTCGACGGCTTCGGAGCCTTAAAGTCGCTCACGAATCCAGTCTTCGTGCGAATCTCGACATGCCCAGCGCCCTTTGCAGTGTAAACGA
>JBDSNB010000226.1:0-2547 GCA_039915555.1 Chthoniobacterales bacterium
CGGGTGAAAAAAAGGTAAGCCGCCCGCCGAGATTAGCGACGGGCGGCCATGGACCTAACCCTGAAAAAGCGGATGGCTGGTTGTGAAGCCAATCCGCCGTATTGTTCACGGTCTTCTACGGAGTGAGCCGCTCCGGGTTTCGAGAAAAACTAAAAAATTTCGCGATGGCCTGCAGCCCCTTCGCCGCGAGCGCCTTAGCGTGCGCTGAAAAGAAGATGATCCAGCGAATATTGCCCCGGGCCGAGCAGGATCAGCGCGAGCATGAGGATGCCGAGATTCAGTGCATACTCGTTTCCGGGCGGATTATTCGTAATCAAATAACCGCCTCCCTTATGGCCCGAGAAGACCGCGACGAGCATCGTTCCGAGAATGAAAAACGCCGCCACGCGTGTGCCGAGACCGAGAACGAGGAGCGCGCCGCCGAGTAATTCCGTGAGCATGGCGGCGCGCGCTTGCAGGGCGGGGAAAGGGAAGCCGAGAGATTTCAGCCAGCCCGTAAATCCCGCCAGATTGCCTGGCCCCACGAGACCGAGCTTGCCCAGGCCGTGCACCACGAAACAGACACCAAACGCGATCCGCAAAATGAGGAGGGCGAGATCGACCAGGAAGGGGGTCGAGGAGACAAATAGTTGAGGCAGAGTCACGGCTCGGGCATCTAGCCAAAAGATCACGTCGGGGTCGAGGAATAAGCGGATCGGTCATTGGCTTTCGGAATCATGGGCCCGCTTGGGTCAGCGACCACAGCTCCAAGTTTCAGGCTCGACAAACGTCGCTATTTTGCTCAGTCTCCGGACCGCGGACGAAAGGCCATCGCAATATGAAACGTCATTCCAAAGCACTCGCCGCTGGTTTATTAGCCCTCGCGATCGTTGCCCTCCCTGAAGCTTCTGTGCTTGCTGCGGGCAAAGCGGCGCGCATCACCCAAGTGGTGCGCGAGGTGAAACTTCTGCCTTCCGACGCGGAGGCGCGGCCCGCGGCGTTAAATGACCAGGTACGCGAAGGGATCGCGATCCGGACCGGCGATCGCTCGCGCTCCGAACTCACGTTTCCTGACGTGACGATCACACGTTTGGGCGCGAACACGGTTTTCACGTTCGACCGCGGCGGCCACGGAGTGAATCTCGACGGCGGGTCCGTGCTCTTGCGGGTTCCCAAAAATTCTGGCGGCGGCAATGTGCGGACGAACGCAGTGTCTGTCGCGATCACCGGGACGACACTAATTCTGGAAACCGGCCGCGGCGGCCGGGCCAAACTGATGATGCTCGAAGGCAGCGGTCGTCTTTTGCTGCGGAAATACCGGAACCAGTTCCGTGATGTCCGCGCGGGCCAGATGCTGGAGGTGCCAGCGGGAGCGAATACACTGCCGATGCCGCAGGAGATGGACCTCAATCAAGTGATGCAAAGCCATCCGCTCGTCGCGGAATTCCCGCCGCTCCCCAGCCGCGATCTCATCCTCGCGGAAGCGCGCAACCCGCGTCGCCCCGGACCGGGCGGCGAACCGGTTTACGAGGGCAAGCCAGTCGATGGCGAACCGCCAAGCCGCGGCCCAGTCATCTCGGTAGGCGGGAATGTGGGGCTGCCGGGCTTGTTTCCCGGATCGCGAAATCCCGGTCGCGGTAGTCGCCGCGACCCGCGACGTCCACCGCGGTCGCAACAGCCGACGCAAAAAGCGAACCCGAACTCAGACGACGGTCCGGGCTAAGCCTCAGCCCATGTAATAGCCGCCGTTCACGTTCAAGACGTGGCCGGTGATGTAGCTCGCCATCGGTGAGGCGAGGAAGAGCGCGGCGTCCACGATTTCGTGCGCGTCGCCCATCCGGCCGAGGGGAATCTGTTTTTTGAAGTTCTCCGTCACTTCATCGGGCATGCCTTTGCTCATGCCTACGTCGATGAAGCCGGGCGCGATCGCGTTCACCGTGATCTGCTGCCGCGCCAGCTCGCGCGCGGAGACTTTCGTGAGCGCGATGATGGCGGCTTTGCTCGAGGAATAATTCGCCTGCCCGAAGAGGCCCATCTGGCCGCTGACGGAGGAGAGATTGATCACGCGTCCGCCTTGATTCAAAATAGCGGCCGCTTTCTGGGTGACATTGAACGTGCCGGTTAAGTTCACGCGCAGGACGCTTTCGAAATCCTCCAGCGTGAGCTTTTTCATCGTGCGATCGCGGATGATGCCGGAGTTGTTGATCAAAATGTCGAGCCCGCCGCGCTCTTCTTTGATCTTGTTCATCATCACTTCGACGTCGGCCGGCTTGGTCACATCGCACTCGAGCATGAGCGCATCGGCGATATCGTTCGCCACGTTCTGCGCGTCGGTTTTATTCGTGCCGGTCTCGTCAGCGATGTAATTCACCACCGCGCGCGCGCCGCGTTGCGCAAAAGCCTGCACCATGGCCGCGCCCAGCCCGCGGGAGCTGCCGGTGACGAGCACCACTTTGCCAGAGAAATCGAGAGGATCAGTCATGGCCCGGACGTTAGGCAAATGCGATTGCCCCACAAGCGATTGCCGCTAAGTTTTGCGCCCATGCCTTCCCCGATTCGCGTTCTGAC
>JBDSNB010000105.1:0-11810 GCA_039915555.1 Chthoniobacterales bacterium
GCGACAAGCTGAGAAACGAAAGCGACATGAACGGCGCGGGGAGAGCGCTGCCCAGTCGCGTCGCCGCCGCATTCAAGGCGCGAATTTTCTCCACCACTTCCCCCAGTGGACGATCGGAAACCAACCCGGCGATCGGCAACGGCAGCGCGGCGATTTCTTCACCATCCTCGATCGCCACCTGCCCGCCGCCCATCTTCTGCAACGCCGCGACCGCCGCTACGATGTCGCCGTCGTCCACCCCCACCACCACGACGTTGTGCGCATCGTGCGCCACGGTCGAGCCGAGCGCGCCGCGTTGCAGTTGGAACCCGCGCACAAACCCGACACCCACGTTTCCCGTCGCGTTGTGACGTTCCACCACGACCAGTTTGAGGATGTCGCGCGCCGGATCGGAGACGATTCGCCCGTCGTCCATCTTCGCCGCACGATCATCTCGTTGGTCACGATCTGTTCTGGCACGATCTCGATCACGCGAATCTTCTTCTCGCCCTCCGCGTGGATCGCAATGTCCTCCGCGCTGCGAAAGCGAATGTTCATCGTGTTGCGCGGTTGTTTCGCCACCGCCACCTCCGCGCCGCGATATTCGCCATTCTCCGCCACGAGTTTTCCTTTCTTGTAAACCCGGCGGACGACGAACTTCTCCAAATCGTCGAGCACGAGAAAATCCGCCCAGAAACGCGGCGCGATCGCGCCATGATTCCGCAGCCGGTAATGACGCGCGGTGTTGATCGTGCCCATCTGGATCGCCGTCATCGGCGCCAGGCCTAACGAGATGGCTTTACGGACGGAATGGTCGATGTGGCCTTCGCTGATCAGGTCGCCGGGCAATTTATCGTCGGTCGCAAACGAACAGTTGGCCGAGTTTTGCGGCGTCACCAGAGCGATGATGTGCTCGAGATTCCGCTCGGTGCTCCCTTCGCGCACGAGCAAATGAAAGCCCAGCCGCAGCTTTTCACGCGCTTCCTCCAGTTCAGTGCTCTCGTGATCGGAACGCACCCCCGCCAGCGCATACGCGTTCAGATTCTTGCCGCGCAAACCAGGTGCGTGCCCGTCGATCAACTTCCCTTTTCCCGCGCGGATCTTTGCCAGTTCGCTCTCCATTCCAAGAAAAACCCCGGGATAATTCATCAACTCCGCCACACCCGCGATGCGTTCCTGATCGATCATCTCTGCCAGGTCAGCCGCATGCAGCCGTGCCCCGCTTGTCTCCAGATGCGTCGCCGGAATGCACGATGGCAACATGATGAAAAAATCGATCGGCAACCCCTTGCTCACTTCGAGCACGTAGCGAATCCCTTCCTTGCCCAGGACATTGGTGAACTCGTGCGGATCGATCACCATCGCGCTCGTCCCATGCGGCACCACCGCACGCGCGAATTCCGGCACCGTTACCATCGTGCTCTCGACATGGAAATGCCCGTCGATCAATCCCGGCGCGAGATACGCGCCGTCGAGGTCGACAATTTCATTGGCCGCGTAATCGCCAATACCGACCACGCGCCCATCGTCCACCGCGACACTGGCCGGATAAATTTCGCCGCTGAAGACATTCACCAGCTGCGCGTTCTTGAAGAGCAACTCCGCGGGTTTCTCGCCGCGGGCCACGCTGAGTTTGTGTTCGAGTTCTCTCAGCCTCTACTCTCATCCTGAGCCGCGCCGGCCGGCTGCCGCCGGCCGTTGATCGCATGAAAAATCGCTTCCGGCGTCGCCGGCGTCGCCAGCGCCACCTGCCCGCCGCTTTCACCAAACGCCGCCACCGCGTCACGAATCGCTTCCCGCACCGAAATCGCGAGCATCAACGGCGGCTCGCCCACCGCCTTGCTCCCGTGGATCACGTTCGCCTGCGTCGCGTCGGTCAGCAGCCCGACATTGAAGACATCCGGCGTGTCGCCCACCGCGGGAATCTTATAAGTGTCCGGCGAATGCGTCCGCAGCCGGCCCTCCGAATCCCAGATTAGTTCCTCGCACGTCAGCCAGCCTGCGCCTTGCACAAAACCGCCTTCGATCTGCCCCAGCGTCACGCCGAGGTTCGCAGGTTCGCCCGCATCATGAAGAATATCGACCCGCCTGATCTGGTGCATGCCGGTAAAGCCATCCACCTCCACCTCGCTCACCGCCGCGCCTACCGCGAAATAATGGAACGGCTTTCCGCGTCCGGCCGCGCGATCGTAACAGATGTCCGGCGTGCGATAAAAACCGGTCGCGCTCAAACTCGTGCGCGCGAAATAAGCGCGCTGCAGCAACTCGGCGAACGGGATTCGCACTTCCGTCGATCCCGGATCGAAGAACGTATTTTCTGCGAACACGATCTCTTCCTCCTTCGGCGCGCGTCCATTTTTCTCCGTCAACATCTCGACCGCGAACGGCCACAACCGCGCTCGCAAAGTCACGCACGCATCCAGCACGGCGGCGCCATTTAGATCCGTCCCGCACGACGCGGCCGTCGCGGAAGTATTCGGCACCTTGTCGGTTCGCGTCGCCATCACACGTATCCGTTCGGGCGTGAGGCCGAGTTCTCGCGCCGCGATTAAGGCAATGTTCGTATACACGCCCTGCCCCATCTCAGTCCCGCCATGGTTCACCTGTGCCGTGCCGTCCTGATAGAGCAAAACCAGCGCCCCCGCCTGATTCAGATGCGTGGTGGTAAACGAGATGCCGAACTTCACCGGCGTGATCGCGAGGCCGCGTTTGCGATTCGCCTGCGTCGCATTCCAAACGCGCAAATCCTCGCGCCGCTCTGCAAAGTCGCTCGACGTCATCAATTCCTCCCAGACCCGCTGGATCCGGTTGTCCTCGATCTCCTGCCCGTAATGCGTCGTGTTCGTCTCGCCCGTCGCGCGATAGAGGTTTCGCTCCCTAACGACTTCCGGTGCCAAACCCGTCGCGCGCGCCACGCGATCGAGGATTTCCTCCATCACCAGCATGCCCTGCGGTCCGCCGAATCCGCGAAACGCCGTGTTCGACGCGAGGTTTGTCTTCGCCACCGTGCCGCTGAATTCGAGATGCGGAATGTAATACGCGTTATCGAGATGGAAGACCGCGCGATCCGTCACCGCGCGCGACAAATCGAGCGACCAGCCGCCATTCGAAAAAAGGTCCACCTTCGCCGCGAGCATCATTCCTTCTCCGTCGAATCCGACCTGAAACCGGCCGAGAATCGGATGCCGCTTTCCGGTTAACATCATGTCCTGATCGCGGTTGTAGCGCACCCGCACCTTGCGTCCCGTCTGGCCCGCCGCCAGCGCCGCGAGAGCCGCCAGCCCTGCGGCCTGCGTTTCCTTCCCGCCGAAACCGCCGCCCATCCGCGGACATTCCACCACCACGCTGTGCATCGGCAGCTTCAAGACATGCGCCACGATGTGCTGCACCTCCGACGGATGTTGCGTGGAGGAGCTGATGAAAACCGTCCCGTCCTCCCCCACTTCCGCCCAGGCCGCGTTGGTCTCAAGATAAAAATGATCCTGCCCGCCAAACGAGAACTCGCCCTCCAGTTTCCGGGGCGCAGAAGCGAGCGCGTTCGTCACATCCCCGCGCCGGATCCGATGCGCCTCCGTGTGAAAATTCTCCGCTGCGATCGCTTCCTCGATCGTGAAGATCGGCGGCAGCGTCTCGTATTCCACCACCACCTTCTCCGCCGCCGCGCGGCAAAGCTCCTGCGATTCCCCCACTATTAACGCCACCACCTGACCGTGATAAAACACCTCCGTATCGGCGAACAAGACCTCGTCATGCCGCACCGCGCCCACATCATTCAACCCCGGTACATCTTCCGCCAGCAAGACCGCATGCACGCCCGGCAGCGCGCGCGCCGCCGTCGGGTCGCGCGCCAAAATCTTCGCGTGCGCGTGCGGCGAACAAACCGGCCAAACTTCGAGCATGCCTTCCGTTTGCGCGCGATCGTCCACGTAGATCGCTTCGCCGGTGACATGTTTGTGCGCGCTTTCATGGGGCAAGGCAGCGACGCGTTCCGGCAGCCAGCGACCGATCTTCTGCGACGCGACCGCCTCCACGTCATCCGCCAAAAACTTGCGCAACAAACTTGCGATCAATTCCCGCCGGTAGATCTCACTCCCGCGCACGTCGGAGATGGGAGCGAACTCCTGCCGCAGAGCCGACTCCACTTCATCGAACGTTTCCGGCCGCCAACGCTTCCCGAGCAACGCCTCCTCCGTGGCCCGCGCGCGCACCGGCATGGCCGCCACGCCTCCGAAGGCCAGCCTCGCATGCACGATCGTGCCTCCTTCCGTCAGGCGCACCGCAAACGCGCCCGCCACCGTGCTGATATCCATCTCGCGCCGCTTCGAGACTTTGTAGAAACGCCGTCGACTCGCCGCCGGCTCCGCGATTTTCGGAAGCAGAATCGACTTCAGGATCTCGCCCGCCTGCAGCGCAGTCTTGCGATAAGAAACAAAAAACTCGTCGAGCGACAGCGTGCGTTCGCCCGCCGCCGAGGCGAGCACGACGCGCGCTTCCAGCGCGAGCAGCACCGGCGCGGAATCGCCAATCGGCGAGGCCGTCACCAGATTTCCACCGAGCGTGGCGCGATTGCGTATTTGCCGCGAACCGAAGACCAACAGCATCTCGCGCAGCTCCGGATACTCCGCGCCGAGGGATTCATCGAGCCGGGTCAACGTCACCGCGGCGCCGATCGTCCATTCCGTGTCGCTCGCTTCCATCGCACTCAACTCCGGAATCGCCTCCAGCGAAATGAGCATGGAAAATTTCCTATATTTCTTCGTGATCTCGAGACCGAGCTCGGTCGCCCCAGCAATCAGGCGTGCCTCCGGGTTCTCCGCTATCGCCGCGAAGAGCCTCCTTAACGAAGTGGGTCGCAGGAATTTCTCACCGTCGAACGCGTAGCGCACCGCGCCCGGTTTCACTTTCGCGCCCTTCAGTTGGGCATCGAACTCGTCCGGGCCAGCGCGTTGCGCCAGCGCATCGGCCGCCGCGTCGCGGATCGCGCGGTAGCCGGTGCAACGGCAAAGATTGCCGCAAAGTTGTTCGTCCAACTGCGCCGCTGTTTTGAGATCCTTACGGTAGTAGCCCTCGAACAACGACATGATGAAACCCGGCGTGCAGTAACCGCATTGCGAGCCGAAATTGTCCACCATCGCGCTTTGCACCGGATGCGGTTGCCCGCCGCCGACGCCTTCCACCGTCACGACGTCGCGTCCCGCGATCAAGGGCAGCGGCACGAGGCAACTATTCACGGAGCGGTAGCAACGCTTCCCCTGCGCATCGCGATCAGCCAGCGCCACCGAGCACGCCCCGCAGTCGCCTTCCGCGCAGCCTTCCTTGGAACCGGTCAACCCGCGCGCCCGAAGCCATTCGAGCAATGTGACATTCAGCGAAACGTCATCCACCCGGACCGCGCGTCCATTCAACCGAAACTCGATCGCGCCGCTCATCAGGAGCGCCGGCTCTCGAGAATCTTTAAGAAGGAACGCGAGCGAATCTCCTCCAGCGAAAGGCCCGTCTCCAGCGCCTCCTCTTCCGTGATCGCGCCGCACTCGATCCCGCGCAGGAAGAAATTCAGCAAACCCTGTCCCGTGGCCGCATCATCGAAGACATCGCCAAAGAGCGAGGCGAGCGCCGCCTTCTCCACGAACGCTTTCAACCGGCCTGAAGCGCTTGTTAGGCCACCGAGGAAAAACGCATAGACGGCCGCGTAGCGCGTCACGAACTGCGCCGGATGCAAATCCCAACCCTGGTAAAACCCATTTCGGAGCGAGTGCATATTGTCCTCATATCCGAGCCGCCAGGCGCTGTGCACAGACTCTCGGTTCTGCCGCGTTTGCTCGGCGCTGAGCGACGCGTTCTCACCCGCGCGATGCGGCGCCGCCGGGAGAATATTAGTCGCGCCATCGGAAAGGTGAATCCCGGTGCCAGAGGTCGAAACCAGCATCATCTGCCGCGCAAAATCGCAGGTCGAATGACGCATTGCTTGATCGGCGGCCGTGATTCCGCACGACGCGGTGTAGTCGTAGACCCCGAAGTGAATGCCACGGCAGCGACCTTCCGCCGCGTCGACTAACTAGCCAATCGCGATCTCTCCACGCGCATTGATGATCGCCTGCGGCGTCTCGATCATCGGTTCGATCTGCAGCGCGCCCGAGGCTAGACCATTTCGTTGCTCGAGCAGTTCGAAAAACCGGACCACCGCGCTCATTTGCTCCGGCAGCTGGACCTTCGGCACCGTGACGACAAAATTATCCGGCAAGCGGGCGTTTGTCTCCGCGAGCAACGTGGTGATGAAGATGTCGAGCGTCCGCACGCTGCGGGCCCGCAGGTCCTCGCTCAGCGGTTTGATGCGGATGCCGATGCAAGGCGGGAGCGTTTGCGCCGCGAAACCGCGCGCCACTTCCGCGGCGCTCGAGCTGGCGTGGCCGTCCTCTTCCGCGTCTGCGCGATTGCCGTAGCCGTCTTCGAAATCCAGCCGGAAATCTTCGATCGCTTCTCGTTGCAACTTTTCCACCACGCGGTCGTAGACTTTTTGCGCGAGCGCGCCGTCGGCCTTCATCCCTACCACCTGCGCGAGCGTCGCCGCGTCCGCCCCGTACTCCTGAAGCGAGCGCAGAGCCACCTTTCCGAGTCGCTGCGCGGTGTCGGCTTTGAAAGGATGCGCGCCGCCATAAACCGTGTGCACCGCCTGCCGGCGATTCGATTCGCCCGGATAACGCCGCGCAAAGGCCTGGTTCGCCTCGCGCAGCGCGCCACTGATCTTTTCCACTTCGTTAGACTGGAGACTGATGCGTTGCGTCATTTTCGGTTTAATCCCCCACCGCACTGTCATTCTGAGCGGAGCGAATAAGCTGTGACCATTTCCGCCACAGAAGACCAGCCATCATCGATGCCTTGGCCCCTGTTACCAACCTTACTGCGCGTCGCCCCTCCCCTAAAGTGTCATCCTGAGCCGCGCAGACGGCGAAGGTCTCTGGCTATTTCCGCGCGCAAAGAACTCATGGTGTCCATCGGCCTCCTAACTGCCAGAGGTCGGCCGCACGAACCTTCCGCGCGGTCGGACTGAAAAAACGCCCTGCTCGAAGATGCATTCCCCCCGCAAAAATGTGCGCGCGATACGGACACGCGTTTTTCGTCCCGCATACGGCGTCTGTTTATAACGGTAATGGAGCGACTCCAGTGTAATCTCTTCTTCCCTTTCGAAGGCGACGAGGCTGAAGTCCGCATCCCGACCGATCTCGATCGCGCCCTTCCTAGCGAGACCGAATCTCCTGGCCACGCCGCTGCTCGTGAGCCGCGCGATGTCGGTGTGCGACAACTCCTCCACCTCGCACAGCAGCGCCAACAAATGCTGACAGCCGGAGATCCCGCCCCAGACCTCGAAAAAATTCGAACGTTCCTTCAACTCCGGCGGCGAAGGCGAATGATCGGAGCCGATCGTTTCGATGTTCGCCAAGCCTTGCCGAAGTTCCCGCTGCTCCGCGGCCGAACGCAAAGGCGGCGCGCACTTCGCGACCACGCCCAGTGTCTCCATGTCGTCCTCGCTCAAGACGAGATAATGCGGACACGTTTCGCACGTCACATCCACTCCCCATTTCCGCGCTTGAGCCACCAGCCGGACCCCGCTGCCAGAACTCACATGCACGATGTGCACCTTGCAGCCGGTTTCGCCCGCCATCTCGAGCGCCTGATCAATTGTTTCCAGTTCGGCGGCGACGGGCCGTGATCTCAGATAGGCACGGACCGACGTTTCGTTGTTTTCCAGAGCGCGCCGGGTCAGCGCGCGGGTCATCGTTTCCGACTCCGCGTGCACCGCCACGATCAGGCCCAGGGCGGCCGCCCGCTCCATTCCTTCGCGCAGAACGCGCGCGTCCACCGCAGCGAAATCATCGATCCCGCTGTTCGCCATGAAGGCCTTCAACCCGACCACCCCGCGATCGCGCAGCGTCTCGAGCTGATCGAGATTACCCGGCACCAAACCGCCCCAGAGCCCGAAGTCGACTAACGAGTGCTCTTCCGCCGCGGTGCGTTTCGCGTCGAAGCTCGGGCCGTCGATCGTCGGCGGGTTCGCATTAAGCGGCATGTCGAAAACCGTCGTCGTCCCGCCCGCCGCCGCCGCGCGTGAACCGGTGGCAAAACCCTCCCACTCCGTCCGGCCCGGCTCGTTGAAATGCACATGCGCATCGATCACGCCGGGGAAGATCGTGAAGCCAGTGGCATCGATTTCCCGCGCCGCCGACCCGGACAGATTTTCGCCCAGCACCACGATCGTCCCGTCGCTGACGCCAATGTCGCGGGGCGTCGAACGGACGAGGAAATCGAAATCACTCATTGTCTGAGCCGCTTCTTCTTCAAGCTGTCATCCTGAGCGCAGCGAAGAACCTGTCAGCTTCGCTGCTCTCAGGATGCGCGTCACGCCGGTGTTCCCCATGCACGCAACCGGCTCACCCCGCCGTCAGGATAAATGTTTAACAGCAGATGTGTGCAGTTTTCGAGGAGCGCGAGTTCAGGTCCAAAGAAATGACGCGTGTCCGCCTGGAGTTTCGTGATGGGCAAAAGCTCCTTCCACTTTGCCGCGTCACTGCTCAAGTCGTCGGGCGAAGCGCCCGGTGCGACACAGCCTGCGATGGAACACGTGTCCGGGTAATTGCCTTTAAAGTGATTGGTGTCGACTTCGATTTTCCGGATCGTTCCGGGCCGGCCGAGTTGCAGGATGATCCAATCATGGCCTGGGCCGCGGCGCCGTTTGGTTTCCCAGCCGTCGCCCATATTTTCCGAACGCCCCGGCATGATGAGATTGTTCATCGAGCTGAAAAACATGTCACTGCATGCCAGCGGCACGCCGCCATTCTCGATCGCCGCGAGGTCGAGCAATGCGTCGGGCTCGAGCTTGCCCCAGTCGGGCACCACGCGCCCGAAAACGCGCAGTCGAGCCACGCCTCCATCCGGGAAAATGTTGAGCCGCAGATGCGTCCAGCATTCCTCGCTCGTAATCTCGAAAAGATTCTGTGCACCGGGAGCGAGCGGCGATTTTTTCAGAATCGATTGCCACGCCAGTTCGTCTGGATTTGTCGGCAGATTGCTGGTTAGCCGGAGCGCGTCGAGCGACGCAAACGGCGGATGATTGCCGAGGAAGTGGTTCGTATCGATGTCCACCTGCTGCACGACTCCGCGCAACCCGAGCTGCACGATGCACCAATCGTGTCCCGGCGTGCGGCGTCGGCGCGTTTCCCAGCCGTCCATCCACTTCCCATGGTCCGTGTATTTGTCGGGAATGAAGATGCCGCGTCCGGGCTGAAGCAGATTCTCCTTCTCGGCAAAGAACTCGTCGTTCGCGAGGAGAGCGACGCCGCCGAGCCGGGCAGAGGCGAGATCGACGAGGCCGGCCGGCACCAGATCGGCGGCGCTCATCAACTCCCTCGATAGGTGCTGTAGGCCCAAGGCGAGACAAGCAGCGGCACGTGATATTTCACAGACGCATCCGCAATTCGAAAACGCACCGGCACACGATCGAGGAACTGCGTTTCGCCAAAATATTCGCCCACGAAAAAAACCAATTCGTATTCGCCAACCGTCAATCCGTCTCCTGCAAGAAGCGGCTCATCCGTGCGGCCGTCAGCGTTGGTCGTCACCGTCTTGAGCAGCGTGCCGTCCACACCGCGCGACCAAAGTTCAATCTTCATCCCGCGCGCCGGCCGGCCGCGCGCGGTATCGAGAACATGGGTGGAAAGAGTGCTCATGAGAAGAGGTCGCACAGGCGCAGATCCGCAATCTTGTAGATTTCTTCGAGCGCGGTATCGATCTCTTTCTCGCGCGAATTTTGCAACCGCTCCGGAAAGGCGCGCAGGATCGCCTCCTTCTTGTTCAAGCGCGCGCAAATCACGAAGGGAAACCCGAACCGCTCGCGGTAGGCATCGTTGTACTCTTGAAAGCGGCGCGCTTCCGCGGCCGACAACGCCCTCAGCCCCGCACTCGCCTGTTCAGTCTGCGATTCGCGCGTCAAAACAGCGTGCGTGACCAAATCCGGATGCGCACAAATAAGCGCCATCTTCTCCTCCACCGCGGCCGCGCGCACCCCAGCGCAAAGCGCGGCAAAAAGAGCGTCCACGCTCGCGAAAGGCCGCCCAGCCGCCGCCCGCTGCGCGATCCAGGGCGAGTGTTCGAAGACGGGCCCGACTTCACGAACGAACTCCTCCCGCGGCGCCTGATTCAAATCCTCGAGCTTTCCCATCGCCTCCCGGGCTTAGATGATTTAATACTCCGGCGCAATCCCGCGATGAAACTGCTGCACAACCGATATGGCAAAGCGCGCGTCCGCGTCTTGAAAATCCTGCGCGAGGGCGAACGCCACACCGTCCAGGAAGTGGACGTGACTGCGCTCCTCGAAGGAAACTTCGCCGCTTCCTACACCGCGGCTGATAACAGCCACGTCGTCCCCACGGACACGATCAAGAACACGGTCAACCTCCTGGCGAAAGAAAAACTGGGCACCGAAATCGAGCACTTCGCTCTCTCGTTAGGCCGGCATTTTCTCGAGCGCTACGAACAGGTGACCCACGCGCAGATCGAGATCACCGCCAAAAACTGGCAGCGCCTGCCGGTGGAAGGCCAGCCGCATCCCCACGCCTTCCTTGCCGGAGGCGACGTGAAAGGATGGACGCGGGCCGTCTGCGCCCGCGGCGGCGCCGAGACGATCGAGTCCGGCGTGCGCGACCTCGTCATCTTGAAATCGACCGGCTCCGGATGGGCCGGCTATCCGAAGTGCGAGAACACCACCCTCCCCGAGACCAACGATCGCATCCTTTCCACCTCCTTCGACGGCACGTGGTCCTGGTCCAGCGCGCCCGCCAGTTACCGGATCGCTAACGACGTCATCCTGGACGCAATGCTCGCGGCTTTCGCGAAAAACTTCAGCCCTTCCGCGCAGGCCAGCGTCTTCCAGATGGGCACCGCCGCCCTGGAAGCTTGCCCGGAGATCGCGCGCGTCGAGATGCAGATGCCTAACAAGCATTACCTCCCGATCAATCTGAAACCGTTCGGGCTCGAGAATCAAAACGAGATCTTCCTGCCGACCGACGATCCCTTCGGCGTCATCGAGGGCACCGTGGTGCGCGCATGAATGACGCGTTCTTCGCCGAACTGCTGAGCGCACGCGAGGCGCGCACGCCCTGCGCGCTCATCACCATCGCGGCCACCACCGGTTCCGTGCCCCGCGCAGCCGGATCGAAGATGCTCGTCTACGCCGATGGCACGAGCCGCGGCACGATCGGCGGCGGGAAATTTGAAGCGCTGGTGCTGGAAGAAGCGCGGGCGGCGTTGCGCGCCAGCGCGCCGGTCCTGAAAATCTACCCGTTGCACGAAGGACAGCCTGACTCCTTCGGCGCCATCTGCGGCGGCGAAGTCACCGTCTTGATCGAACCGCAAATCTATCGCGAAGCCATCTACCTCGTCGGCGGCGGCCATTGCGCGAAAGCGCTCGCCACCCTCGCGGCCGGCGCCGGTTTCTTCGTCACCGTCCTCGAAGATCGCGCCGACGTTCTCCTCGATCTCTCACCCGCGATCCGTTGTGTGAGCGAGCAAACACCGGCCGCGTTCATCGCCGCGCATCCGTGGCGGAGTGACGAAGCGCTCGTCCTCGTGAGCAGGAATCACGAGATCGACCGCGAAGCGCTCGCGGCCGCCGTCGAGCAGAGCGGCGCTGGTTATCTCGGCATGATCGGGAGCAAACGTAAGGTGCGCATGGTCTTCGATGCCTTGCGCGCACGCGGCGTCACCGACGAAAATCTGGCGCGCGTTTACGCGCCCCTCGGGTTCGACATCGGCGCCGACTCGCCGGCCGAGATCGCGAT
>JBDSNB010000259.1:0-8827 GCA_039915555.1 Chthoniobacterales bacterium
AATGCGCCGCGCTCGTGACCGAAAAGTTGGCTCTCGAGCAGGTTGTCGCTCATTGCCGAAGCATTAAAGGATAGGAAGGGTTTCTTTGCGCGCTGGGAAGAATTGTGAATCGCGTGGGCGAGCAGCGTCTTCCCCGTGCCGGTCTCTCCGAGGATTACCACGGGCACGTCGGAGCGTGCTGCCAGCGCCGCGAGCTTCAGACAACGCTTCATCGCTTTGTTGATAGTCGCGATGTCTTCGACTGTTAATCTGGAGAGAGGGGACGGCATGGCGGGGGAGAATGGCTAGTTCAGGACACTTTCCCGAAGCTGCTTTAACGGCTCGAAGATCGACTCGATCAACGTGCGTTTCCCGACCACGATGCGCGCTTCGCCGCGCATCCCGACCCGGAGCGCGAGTGGGTCCTTGCGTTTCGAAATCGTGGAGTCGTCGAGCGAGGCGAGGGCGACAAACCGCGGGCCATCCGGCGAAGCGACCGCTGACGGGCTCACCCAATCCAGCTTTGCGTCCACCGTGCCGTAGCGCTGGTAGGGATAGGCATCGAGAAAAAAGCGGACCCGCTGGCCCACCTTGAGACGTGGAAGCGCGGCTTCTTTCACAATCAGGCGCGCGCGCGGCTCCGCTTCCGTCCGGGCAAGCTGGCAAAGCTCCTGTCCGCTTTGCACGACTGAGCCCGCGTTTCGTTGCGACATGGAGACGACAACCGCGTCGTAGGGAGCCCGGATGCTGAGCAAATCTTCCGACGAATTCATCAGGTCGCCTTTGAAGCCCGAGAGCCGGTATTTCAGCTTCTCGATCTCGGCCAGCCGCTCGCTGCGCAGGCGGGAGTAGTCCGTCTCCATCCGCTGCCGTTCCAATTTCACCTGCTGCAAGGTGCGCTCGGCCACGCTTTGATTCTTTTCCGACTCGGCCAGGTCGAGCCGCAGGCGGATCATTTCGACTCCAGAAATTCCGCCGGCCTTGGATAATTTTTCCAGGCGGGTAACGAGTTCTTTATTGGTGACCGCGTGTTTCTCGCGGAATTTTACTTCGCTCTCTGACTGTGAAATTTCGGCATCCTTGATGTCGATCTGGGAAGTGTAAGCGGCCTCCGCTTTGGCTAAATCTTCCTCGCGCGTCCGCAGATCTTCTTGCGCACTGCGCGATTGAGTGTCGAGACCGCGAATCTCATCCGAGCGCAAAACGTAGAGCTCTGTCCCTTTGCTCACGGTTTCGCCTTCGCTCGCGCCCACGCGATACACGACCGCCGTGCGAGGCGATTGAATCGGATCGGACCCTTCCTTCGGCACCAAAACGAAATCACAATGCACCGCTTCAGGTAACGGAACCACGATCGACGCCACCAGCCCGACCGCGAAGATCGCGATCAGCAGACGCGCGGCCGCTCGGATCACCAACGGTGGCGGATCCTGCGGCAGCATATCCGACTCGCTGTCGAGTGAAGTGGCGGTTCCGATTTGACCCATGGCTTAGATTCCGAGCTGTTGGCTCGAGAGGTAAAAATAGAGGCCGCGCTGCGCCATCAATTCATCGTGCGTGCCGCATTCCGCGACCTCGCCCTTCTCCAGCACCACGATGGAATGCGCTTCGCGGATCGTGCTCAAGCGATGCGCGATCACGATCGTCGTCCGGCCCGCCATGAGGCGGCCCAGGTTATCCTGAATCGCGCGTTCCGATTCCGTGTCGAGCGCACTCGTGGCTTCGTCGAAAATGAGCACCGGCGGGTTGTTGTAGATCGCGCGCGCGATCGCGATGCGCTGTTTTTGCCCACCCGAAAGTGAAAGACCCGACTCGCCGATCTTCGTCTCGTAACCCATCGGCAGCCGCATGATGAAATCGTGCGCGCTCGCCGTCTGCGCCGCGATCAGAACGCGATCGAGATCTGGCTCCGCGTCGCCAAACGCGATGTTCTTCGCGATCGTCTCGTTAAACATGTGATTCTCCTGCAAGACCATCCCGATATGCCGGCGCACGTCGCGATAGTTGAGCGACTTCAGGTCCGTCTGGTCGAACATGATCGTGCCCTCGGTTGGCTCCAGCAGACCCGCGATCAGCTTGATCAACGTCGTCTTTCCACAACCGCTTCGGCCCACGAAAGCCACCATCCGGCCGGGAGCGAGATTCAGATTGATCTTGTTGAGGATGTTCGGTGCTTCCGGTCCGCCGTAGCGGAAGCTCACGTTCTTCAACTCGATCCGCCCTTCGAGGCTGTGCACCGGCGTCAACTGCGAGCGATCCCTTCCCTGCTCCGGTTCCTGCTCGAAGATATCGTTCAACCGGTTCATCAAAACCGAGGCCAGCTGCACGTTATCCCACACGCCCAGCGTGCGCATGATTCCTCCATAGGCCATCGCGGTCAGCGAACTGAAGGCGACAAAACCGCCGATTGTGAGCGCGCCCGACATCACCTGATTCGCTCCCACCCAAAGAAAAATCGCGGTCGAAAGCATTCCGATCGTGGTCAGCACGCTGTCATACGACATCACGATGAAGCTGCTCTTGAAGAGCTTCTTCGAGACGGAGAGAAACTCGTTCAACATCGCATCGCGGAAGACCGCCTCCGCGGCCGCCGCTTTCACCGCCTCGATGCCTTTGATCGCATCGATCTGGTGCGAGCTATATTTCCCCTGGCTCTCCTCGACGCTTTGGAACATCGGCCGCAGGACCTTAAAGGAAAAAAACATCAGCCCGGCGTAGAGCGGCGCCGTAGCCAGAAACGCCAGCGTGAGCGAGACACTGTAGATCGCCATCAAACAGAGCGCGCCCGCCAACTGCACCAAAGCCAGCACCGCGCCGATCCCATCCTGCACTGCGAATTGGCGCACCTGCTTCGCGCCATCCAGCCGCCGCTGAATGTCGCCGGTGCGCCGGCTCGTGAAGTAGGTCATCGGCAGCGACAACATCTTGCGCGTCAGGAAATCAAGGATCGCGGTGTCGAGCCGCACCGCGGTAAACGCCAGGATGTATTGCTGCGATAACGTGGCCGCCTGCACGAAGAGCAACGCGATCCCCATCCCGAGCAGAATGGTCGCGAGCAGGCCGATATCCTTTTCCACGATCACCTTGTCCACCACCATTTGGGTGAAGACCGGAAACAGTAGTTGCAAGAAACTAACCGCCACCGCGAGCAGTGCGACCTGAATCAAATATTTCTTGAAGCGCACCAAAAACGGAAAGACCCACGCGATCCCGGACTGGCTTTCAGGCGCATTCTCGAAAGCGATCGTGTAATCGAAAAGCGCGGCATATCCCGACCAGTCTTTCTCAAAATCCTTCCGCGGAATCTTCCGCATCCCGATCGCCGGATCGGCCACGCGGACGTAGGCGTCGTTCACTTCCGTGAGCACCATCCAATGGTTGCCCTCCCAATGCACGATCGCCGGCAACGGAACCATCGGCAGATTACGAATCGAAATCTTCAAGGCGCGCGCCGCCAGCCCCAATTCCGTCGCCGCGCGGCACATCGCCTTCAAACTCGTCCCATCCGTCGACGTGTGACAAAGCTGCCGAATCCGCGACAGGCTCACTTTGCGACCGAAGTGGCGACAGACCATGCCCAGGCTGGCCGCGCCGCAATCCATCTCATCGATCTGCCGGACATGCTCGAAGCGTTTGATCCGGCTCGTCTTTTTGCGGAAGTGCCCCTCCTCATCCGCGAACGGCTCGTCGCTCTCCGCCTGCGCGGGGGACGCCTCGCCATTGAGCGCGAGCTTGTCGTGCGCGGCTGCTGCCGCGGGCAAAAGTTCGGTGTTAAAATCCAGCGGCACCCGCGCCTCGGTCTTCGCCTCATATTGCGCGAGGCGCTCTTGCAGTAATTTTTCGAATTCTGGGTATTGCCGTTTCAGGTCCAGGACCGCGTCCGGCTTCAAAGCGAGCGTGCGACAATCCGTAAACGCCTCCACCGAGGCCGCGCGTTTCGAGCCATTCAGGATCGATAACTCGCCGAAGAAATCGCCATCGCGGTAAAACCGGAGATTGCGTTCCTTGCCATTCCCGCCGGCGAAAGCGCGCGCGCGCCCCTTCTCGATGATGAACATCGGTCCGGCCTCATCGCCTTCGCGAATGATCATGTTCCCCTTCGCGAATTCGACGGGCGCCAGCTTGTCGATAATCTCGCGCAAGGCCGGGGCCGGCAGACGACCGAAGTTGGTGAACTCGTAAAGGAATCCTTGCAGAGCGCGGTGGCGTCCCATCGCCTGGACGTGCCGCTGCAGCTCCGGTTCTCTCTGCAGCAGTTCGAGAAAATCCGCCCGGGCCAGCCGCAGCAGATCTACGCCGGTGCTGCACCGGATGGTGGCGTTGCGCTTTCCGCCCTCGGCCAGCGCCGCTTCGCCAAAACTATCGCCCGGCCGCAGCGTGCCGAGCGCCACTTCCTCGCCGTTGGCAGCCTGCGCTTTGACCGCGCGCGCGCGGCCCGAAATCAGAATGTAAAACGCGTCCGCTTCTTCGCCCTGCCGCACGATGACGTCGCCAAATTCGTAGTGCTCCTCACGCAAGAGCGGCCGCAATTTCTCGTAATGCTCGTCCGGCAACAGATGGAAGAGCGACGAACGACGCAGCAGATCTTCGTCTTGAGTGCGCATATGCCTAGCTCAGGGAGAGGTCCCAGCGCACGTGTTGCAGGACCGCATCGGCGAAATAGCGATCCAGCAGCCGTTGCTCCACCCGCCGTTGCACGCTCGGGTCTTCCGGGTTCGGCTCCCGCTTTGCGAGGACGCGACAGAGCCGATGCGCGCCGTCGGTTTCCATCGGTTCGAGCACTTTGCCCGGTGTGACGCTGAGGAACTGCTGTTGCATTTCCGGCGCGATATCTTCCAGCACAGCTTGCTGACGGCGAAATGGATAACGTCCCTCCGTCGCCACTTCCTCCATCGTCATTCCATCGTCGCGCACGCAAAGCAACGCCTCCCGCGCAGCGTCCTTCGAGTCCACTTCCAGTATTTCGAGATCAAACATCGTGAGTTCGAGCCGCAGCGTCCCCACCTCCCGTTGCCGGGCCGTCGGGGATAACACGTCGTTACACACATTGCGAAAAGTGGCCTCGAAAAGGGACATCTTTTCGATCCAGTCTTCGTCCCGGCTGATGCTGGCGGCCCATTTCATCCCCGAATCCGGCGCGATTCTCCCTAGGAATTCCTGCCGTTGGGCCGCAATTTCCTCCATCGCCAGCTTTTCCTTGCTGGCCGCCGCCGCCGCCAGCCGCCGGCTCAACCGCGAGGCCATCCGGCCGAGTTCGCCGGAAAAAATCAACTCCGCCAGGAAGAGATCCCGCAGGTCCGAAGACGCCGAAAAATAATCAACCGGTTCCGCATTCACTTCGTCCCCCACCGCTTCGGCCCAATAGTGACGCGTGAAGTAATCGCTGAAATCAGAAAGCGTCAGACCGCGCTCCGCCAGCCAGGCCTCCGTCTCCTCCGCGGTAATCAGGTCATGATCATAACGAAAAGTCTGCACCGCGGCATCGATCGATGCGTCATCCGCTTCGCGTTCTCCTTCATTGGCCCGCTCTTCGCCAGCGACGTGTCGGATAAATCGCTCCCAAGCGGGAAGCACCTCACCGCGGAAATGCGCGGCGTCGATAATATCGCGAACGGTAAAGGCCTCTGCTCCGACGGTGAAAATCTGTCGGCTATGATTCGACGCCACGAGACTGCTTCCGGCCATTCCGAGTTGTTACGCAGAATCGCGGGCAATGTCGAGCCTGCTCGTCCTGAAGCGAGCCTAGCGAGCAATCTCAGCCTTTTCGGCATACGGCCCGGCGCGCAACAGATCCGCCACGCCGCCCTGATTTTTCATCAGCGATTTCATGCTCCAGTGGATATGTCCGGGCGACGCCGTGCCACGACGCGTGAGCGCGATTTGATCAATGATCTCGCGCGCGGGCCGTTTCGAACCGATGCGATCCGTCGCGATGCCCGGCCAGACGTCCGCGCCCCGGCTTTGCGCGCGCCACCACGCGAGCAGCACTGGAAAACTCTGCTTCGCCGGCTCGATGCTCCAATACAATTGCGGCGCCATGTAATCGCACCAGCCCTCCGCGAGCCACTTCCGTGCGTCCGCGTAGAGATGATTGTACGCGTCCAGTTGCGCGATCGTCGTCGCCGGAACGCCCGGCTTCCAAATGCCGAAAGGGCTGATCCCAACGCGCACAGACGACTTGGTCGATTTCACGGTCCGATACATCGAATGCACGAAATCGTTCACGTTCTCGCGCCGCCAATCGCCGTGGCTCATCCCAGTTTTTTCGCCATAACGTTTCCAAGAGCTTTCGTCCGGAAACGCCGCGCCTCCCACCGGATACGGGTAAAAATAATCGTCGATGTGGATGCCATCCACGTCGTAGCGCCGCACGATGTCGGCTACAATGCCGAGCACATATTCGCGTGCTGCCGGCTCACCCGGATCGAGCCAGAGCTGCGTCCCATAACGCCGCACCCACTCCGGGTGCTCCTTCGCCACGTGACTCGCGGCCAGCAGCGTGTTCACATTCGTCGCGGCGCGAAATGGATTGATCCAAGCATGCAAGTCGATCCCGCGCCGGTGCGCTTCCGCGATCGCAAAGGCCAGCGGATCGTAGCCGGGATTCACCCCTTGCTTGCCGGTAAGGAATTGCGACCACGGTTCCTTGCTCGACGCGTAAAGCGCATCGCTTGCCGGCCGCACCTGGAGCAGGATCGCATTTAGTTTCAACTCCGCCGCGCGATCGAGCAGGGCCCGCAACTGCGCCTTCTGCGTCTCCTCCGAGAGCCCCGGCTTCGAAGGCCAGTCGATATTGTGCACCGTTGCCACCCAGGCCCCGCGGAACTCGCCCGCCGCCTTTACGGTGTGCGTCACCAGAGCCGCCGCCAGCACGCCGATAAGACATATGGATCGCATAAGCCCTATACGTCGCACGATTCTGCCCCGCCCCCAAAACGACCGGTTGTAATTTCCCGTAAATGCGTCATACTCACGCCCTATTGGAATAAGTTCTGTTCTGTTCGTTGCATGGTAGGTCGTCAGTTGAGGTTCCTCATTGGTGATTCTGAAACCCGATTCTCGGGAACGGCTCTGTAGCTGGCGGTTTTTGCTCCAAAGTTTAATAAAAGATGAAATTGTACGTAGGTAATCTCTCCTTTGAGACGACAGAAAACGATCTCCAGGACATGTTCGAACAACACGGTAAAGTAAGCGAAGTCGCTCTCATGATGGATCGCACCACGGGCCGTTCCCGCGGATTTGCGTTTGTGACCATGAATGACGCGACCGAAGGCAACGCCGCCATGGCCGCCTTTAACGGCAAGGAAGTCCAAGGACGCACCCTGACCGTGAACGAAGCGCGCCCTCGCGAAGAGCGGCCGCGCCAGTCCGCCGGCGGACGCTACTAGTCGGCTGATTTGATTCTGCGAGCCGGCACTCGCGAAAAGCGGGTGCCGGTTTCGCAACTCTATGGATTCTAAAAAAGCGATCGAACTCGAAGGGAAGATAACTTCCGTCCTCGCGGGCACCATGTTCCGCGTCCAGTTGGCCAACGACCACACTGTCCTCGCCCACATCTCGGGCAAAATGCGCAAACGCTTCATCCGCCTCACCACCGGCGACCGGGTGAAACTTCAGATGTCCCCCTACGACATCGACAAGGCCCGAATCGTCTACCGGCTCGGCTAACCAAATTTCCCTAGGCAGCCCACCCCATACCCTACCACCACCATGATCAAACGAGTTCTAGTGCGATGCCCGTCCACCGCGAAATTGACGCCGACCGGCCAAACGGTGGAAGAAGACACCTGGGGCGCGACCAAGCTGAAACAGCACAAAGCGACCTGCCCGCACTGCCAGGGCACTCACGCCTGGACGAAAAAAGACGTCGTCCTCGCGCGCTAAACAGCGCATTTGGATTGATCGTCAGCCTCCCAGGTTGACGCCGCAGTCATCCCAAGCCGCGAAGACGGCCGAGGGATCTCCCCGACGGGAACCGACTCACCCCGCCACCGTCGGCCCCCACCGCCAGCGCGATGCCTGCCTGCGCGTCTTGACATGATCCCGCGGTGCCGCCTACGAATGCAGTCACCATGACGATGACTGCCCACCACACCATCGACCAAATCATGGTCGAAGAGCGCGCCGCCGCCTTCGGCAAGCGCAGCATTAAAACCTCCGCCAAGCTCGCCGGTTTGAAGATGGCCATCTCCATGATGGACCTCACGACTTTGGAAGGAAAAGACACCCCCGGCAAAGTCGCCTTCCTTTGCCGCAAAGCGATGCAGCCGATGGCCCCGCGCTACGAAGTCCCGCATTGCGCCGCCGTCTGCGTCTACCCAAATCTCGTCCGCGCCGCGAAAAAATTCCTCGGCGATTCCGGCGTCAAAGTCGCCTCCGTAGCCACCGCCTTTCCCACCGGCCTCATGCCCCTGCGTTTAAAGCTCCAGGAAGTTCGCAGCGCCGCCAGCGATGGCGCGAACGAAATCGACATGGTCATCGATCGCGGCGTCTTCCTCGCGGGAAACCACAACCGCATCACCGACGAAATCGCCGCCACCAAGGAAGCCTGCGGCGACGCGCACCTGAAAGTCATCCTAGAAACCGGCGAACTCCAGACCTATGACAACGTCCGCACCGCCAGCGACATCGCGATGCGTGCGGGCGCCGACTTCATCAAAACCTCCACCGGCAAAATTTCCCCCGCCGCCACCATGCCGGTCACGCTCGTCATGCTCGAAGCGATCCGCGATTACTTCTACGAAACGGGAATCCGCATCGGCATGAAACCCGCCGGCGGCATCCGCACCGCCAAACAAGCGCTCGCCTATCTCGTGATGGTAAAAGAAACGCTCGGCGACGACTGGCT
>JBDSNB010000075.1:0-18885 GCA_039915555.1 Chthoniobacterales bacterium
CCGAACAAGCGGAAGGCCCAGAGCGCGTAGCACGCCCACCAGTTGGCTTTGTCGCCGTAGAAGACGCAGGTCGTGTCGGGAGTAATGCCGTTTTTGCTGCAGAGCGCGGCGAATTCCTTGGGGGAGATGTAATCACGGATGACAGCGTCTTGCAGGTCGGTCCGCCAATCGATGTGCACGGCGCCTGGAACGTGGCCGGTATCGTAAAGGAGGATGTCTTCGTTCGATTCGACGATGCGAACGTCGTTATCCTTGGAATGCTGCTCAAGCCAGTCGGCGTCCACTAGCGCCTCGGGGTGAGCGTAGGAGGTTGGTTGGCTATTCATGATTCATGGTGCGACCGCTGCGGAAGGGTCGCAAGGGGTTTCCAGAAACGCGAACTACGGGTGCGCGCGAACCGGTCATACGGAAGCGGCTTAGCGCCCTCGCAAGGGATCTCGCCGATGGCGTTGGCGATGGCCGTTGACAGTTGCCGGGACGTTTCTGATCGCCAGAGCGATCCCTCGGCCATTGTCGGATAAATTCGCGTCGGTTAGCGGCGGCGCCGCCCGTAGGAATAGCCGCCGTGCGTGCGTCCGCCGCCAATCGCGCGTTTGCCAGAGCCGGTGACGGATTCCGGCTCGAAGAGCGCGGTGTAGAGATAAGGAAAACCTTCGAGCTTTAGGCGCGGAATCTTTGCGCCGATGAAACGCTCGATCGCCTGGAGCGAGCCGAGTTCTTCGCCGTTCATGAGGGTGAAGGCGTCGCCGACTTTCTGTGCGCGGCCGGTGCGCCCAATGCGGTGGACGTAATCTTCGCTGTGCTCGGGCACGTCGTAGTTGATGACGTGACTGATCCCCGCGATGTCGATGCCGCGGGCGGCGATATCGGTCGCGACCATGATTTCGTATTTGCCGCTCTTAAAGCCTTCGAGCGCTTCCACGCGTTCCCGTTGGGTGCGGTTCGAATGCAGGACGGCGACGGAATGTTTTCCCTGCTTGAGGCGCACGGCGATTTTGTCGGCACCATGTTTGGTGCGCGAAAAAATCAGCGCGCTGTCGAAGTTTGTGCGTTCGAGCAGCGCCATGAGGAGATCGAACTTCTGCTCGGCCGCGACGGGATAGACCGCGTGCGTGACGGTTTCTGCGGGCGAACGTTGGATGCCGATCTCGATTGTCTCCGGACTGCGCAGGACCCACGAAGCGAGGCGCTCGATTTCGGGCGGGAGCGTGGCCGAAAACAACAGGGTCTGTCGGTCGGTCGAGATTTGCTCGACGATGCGGCGCACGTCGGGAAGGAAACCCATGTCGAGCATGCGATCGACTTCATCGAGGACGAGCACGTTCACGCTGCGCATGTTCATCGCGCCTTGCTCCAAGAGGTCGAGCAAACGTCCGGGCGTGGCGCAAACCACATCGACCCCGGAGGCGGCTTCTTCCTTTTGCTTCCCGTAGCCGACACCGCCGTGGACGAGAGAAACGCGGATATCGGTGTAGCGCCCGTAATCCCGAAACGCCGTCTCGACTTGCGCGGCTAACTCGCGGGTCGGTTCCAGAACGAGACATCGAAAGGCGCCGTGCTTTGCGAGGTTTGTCAGGATCGGCAGCGCGAAGGCGGCCGTTTTGCCGGTGCCGGTTTGCGCGGTGCCGATAAGGTCTTTGCCCGCCAACACGATCGGAAAAGCCCGCAGCTGAATCGGGGTGGGATCGGTGAACCCCATCGCCTGGGTTCCTTTGACGACCTCAGGCGAAAGGCCAAAATCTTTAAATGACACCTGCCGAAGGTAATCCGGCCCGCTCATACGGCAACCTGCATATGCCTAACGGGCACTAATTGGCAAGCCGCGCGAAGAGTGCTTGTCAGGAGGGCGAGGGCTGGGCATTCTCGCGCGCTTCAGAGCAGGTGAGTTTGGCATTTCCAATGAACATTACGAGCCAGTCATTGCGCATCCTCGTGCTCGCCGACACGCACGATCATTTACCGACCGCGCTCGAGTCACTCGCGAGCTGCGTGGAGGAAATTTGGCATCTCGGCGACGTGTGCGCGCCGTCGTTACTGGAAACGATTCGCGCGCTCGGTCCGCCGGTTACGATCGTGCAGGGAAATTGCGACAGCGAAGAAGCCTGGCCTCTCGTGGCAGATCTGGAGCGAAACGGCGTGCGGTTTCGTCTCGTTCACATTCCGCCAAATGGAGTTCCCGCGGACACCGATGTCGTCCTGCACGGGCATACTCACGTGCCGAGGGATGAAAAACGTGGGGCGGTGCGATTCCTTAATCCGGGTTGCGTCACCCGCCCGAACCGCGGCGCGCCGGCCAGCGTGGCCCATTTGGAGATCGCAGCCGACGGCGCGCTGCAATGGACACTGACTCGGCTGCGCTGAGTTTTTCGGCGAGCGAGATCAGCCGCGCGAGACGACAATGGGCGCTTCTTCGACCGCGTTGGCGATCATGCTCGGCGGCGCGTCCTGCGACTGACTCTTGCGAGGCAACGTGACGTCGGTGGAGACGAAGCTCCAGCCGGAAACCGCCATGCAAAGGAGCACGAGGCCGTAGACGGAAACTTCAAAGATCGAACGGCCTTTTTCTTCGGCTTCGGCGTTGAGAAGGAGTGAGTAGGTTGATTTGTTTTTCATAAGGATTGGCTTGGGTTGTGCCCTCCTTAGCGCAAGGCGTGTGCCACGCTTGAGATAAATTTATAAACGGCTGGCAGTCAGTGTTTAATCGCAAGAATGGTCGTGAGTCGAACGCAAGAGAAGTGGCATCGATGGGAGACGTCCGTTCCGAAAGTGGGACGGCACGTCAAGTCATCCCAACCCGCGTAGAAGGGTGAGGGATTCTCGCAATCGCAGTGGGCGAGCTTAATGCCGAAACGCTGATCGGCTGATGGGCGTCGCATCTGTCGATGCAGGCGTTAAGACCGGAGCGTAATCGCTGACCGGTTGGGGATCCCTCGGCCGTCTGCGCGGCTCGGGATGACTGTGAGCCCGCATCGAGTGAGGTGCGAGCGATTGCCCACACCTCCTCTCAAAGCGTCTCTGCGGAATTACTCCGTGGGTTTTTCTTCCGACTCCGCGGACTTTTTGGCGGTCTTGCGTGCGGGCTTGGCTTCAGACGCAGTCGCGGTTTTGGCCGCTTTACCTTTTTTGCCTTTTTCTTCGGCCACCGGCTCTTCCGTCACGATCGGCGCGTCCACCCATTCGATGAAGGCTACGGGGGCGGCATCACTTTTGCGCGCGCCGAGTTTCACGATGCGGGTGTAGCCGCCTTTGCGATCGGCCGCGCGAGGCGCGATGTCGTCGAACAATTTTTTCACGGCATCCTTCTGGCGCAGCACCGCCAGCGCGGTGCGACGCGCGTGGAGCGAGCCTTTTTTACCGAGAGTCACCATTTTTTCCGCGAGCGGGCGCACGGCTTTCGCCTTCGCCAGGGTGGTCTTGATGCGCTGATGCTCGATCAAGCTGCAAACCTGATTCGCGAGCAACGATTTCCGATGCGCGGCGGTGAGGCCGAGCTTGACGGTTTTTTTCTGGTGTCTCATGGATGATTCTCCGCGGTAGGCTGAGGTAGATTAGGCTTCGTCGATCACGGCAGCGGCGCTGTTGGTGCTCAGGTCGGCGCCGGCAGCCGGGATGTCGACCAAACCTGGGTCAAATTTCATCCCAAGGCCGAGCTGCAACTGCTGCAGTTTGTCCTTAATCTCGTTGAGCGATTTCTTGCCGAAGTTGCGATACTTGAGCATCTCCGCTTCGCTCTTTTGCGCGAGCTGACCCACGGTCGTGATGTTCGCGTTGTTCAAGCAATTCGCCGCGCGCACGCTGAGCTCGATCTCGTTCACGCTCATGTTTAGGAGCTTCTTCAGCTTCATGTTTTCCTCGGAGACACCGGCTGGCGTTTCGTCGAATTCGATCACGTCTTCGTTGAAATTCACGAAGACGTCGAGGTGATGGCGGAGAATCGCGGACGCTTGCAGCATGGCGTCGTCCGGCGTGAGACGGCCGTCCGTCCAGACTTCGATCACGAGCTTGTCGTAATCGGTGCGCTGGCCGACGCGGGTCGCTTCGACCGCGTATTTTACCCGGGTGACGGGCGAGAAGATGGAATCGATCGGGATCAGGCCAATCGGCTGATCGGCGCGCTTGTTTTCATCGCCAGTGGCGAAACCGCGGCCCACCCGCACTTCGAGTTCGGCGTCGAATTTGTGCTTCTTATCGAGCGTGCAAATGAGTTGTTTCGGGTTCAAGACCTCGAAGCCGGTCACTTCCTGAATGTCGCCGGCGGTGACTTCGCCTTCCTTGTTCACGCTCAAATTGAGCTTCCGCGGCTCGTGTTCGGCGGCTTTGAATTTCACCCGCTTCAGATTGAGCACGATGTCAGTGACGTCTTCCACCACGCCCGGCAAAGTGGCGAATTCGTGCTGCGCACCCGTGATCTTGACTGCGGTGATCGCGGCGCCTTCGAGCGACGAGAGCAAAACGCGACGGAGGGAATTTCCCACCGTGTGGCCATAGCCCGCCTCGAAAGGTTCGGCGGTGAACTTGGCGTAGGTATCTGTGGCGGACGACTCCTCTTTGGTGAGGATCTTCGGCATTTCAAAACGACCGTAACGAACTGGCATAGGATATTAAGGATGAAGGAAGAAGTAGGAATTAAGAAAAGAGAGACCGGTCCGCCGGCACTTCATCCTTCATCATTCTTCCTTCTTCCTTACTTGGGACGCGCCGGGTTACCCCTGGCGAGTACGGCTCCCGTTTAGAAACGGAACCCCAGGGACCAACGGCGCAGCTTCAAAAACTCGCTGCGGACGTGGAATCAACACCAGTCGCGCGAGTTTGCAAGCGGCGGGTGGGCGGCGCGGTCGGGTCCCCGTCAGTCCTCGAGAACGATGTCTGGCAACTCGTTGCGGTCGTCCGGTTGCCGTGGAAAATGGGCGGCCAGCATCTTCCCGGCGGTCTCGATCGCTTCGCAGAGCGCTTCGGTGAATTCCTCCCGCTGGAAGTGCGCGCGCATTGCGGCCACGAGTTCGGTCCAGAATTCCGCGCCGCATTTTTGGTGAATGCCTTCGTCTCCCACCACGGCAAACTTCTGCGCCCGCGGCGCGATGAAAATCAGAATCGCGTTCCGCGCCGTCGTCTTTTCCATCCCAAACTCCAGGAACTTCTGCTGCGCGATCACCAATGGATCCGCTTCCATTTTTCCCCGCTGCAGATAAACGCGAAGCTCCCCGGAAGTCTGCCTTTCCGCCGCGCCGATCGCATCCACGATGCGTGGATGGTCCAGGCGAGCCATGAAATCTTTCGTGCGCATGATTTACCAGCTCGATCCGCCGCCGCCGCCGCCGAAACTTCCCCCGCCGCCGCCGAAACTGCTGAATCCGCCGCCGGAAGAAGAGCCGCCGGACCAACCGCCCCCGCTGCTCCCTCCGCCCCATCCGCCGAGGAAAGGTCCGCCGGTTCGATTGTAACCGTAGCCGCTCTTCTTCGAGCGGCGCGAAAAATAGATGAAGAGGATGATGATCAGGATGATGACGAAGAGCGGAACGCCGCCGCCCGATTCCGGGGTGTCCGTTTCCGCGAACGTTTTCCCAGTGCCGGTGTATTCGCCGCGAATCGCTTTCTGCATCAGCTCGATGCCGACCGCGAGCCCGCCTTCGTAATCCTGTTGCTTGAAGCGGGGCTTGATGTGCCGTTCGGTAATGTCGAACGAGGTGATATCGGGCAGCGCACCCTCCAGTCCGCGCCCGACCTGGATGAACATCTTGCGATCCTCGAGAAAGACGAAAAGCACTGCGCCATTGTTCTTGTCCGATTGACCAACGCCCCACGATTCCGCGATGCGTTGCGTGTAGTCAGCGATGTCGGAATCGGTCTGCATCTGCCGATAAACCGCGACGAGGACTTGATTCGAAGTCTCGCGCTCGAACTGCGCCAACTGCTCGTTAAACCGAAGCGCGGCCTCCTTCGATACGACACCCGCGTTGTCGTTGAAATAGCCGGCCGGCTTGGGCGGAATGACTTCCGCGCCCTGCAGCGCGAGCGCGCCCAGGAGAAAGAGCGCGACGGTCAGTCCCCGGAGTTTGTTCACGAGCGTCTACGGCGTCGCATCCGGCGACGCGGCCGGATTGCCGACCATCGCATCTGGCGATGGCACAGGCACGACCGGAGCCGGCGGCGGCGTGTTGCCGAAAGAACCGAAATTCACCGCGGGCGCTTCCTCCGAGCCGGGCGTCGCGTTGAAAAACGGGCGCTCCTTGAAGCCGAACATCTTGTTCAACATGTTCGTGGGGAAGCGCTGCATCGCGGTGTTGTATGCGCGCACCGCGTTGTTGAAATTATTTCGCGCCACCGAGATGCGGTTCTCGGTGCCTTCCAGCTGTGCCTGCAAATTCTGGAACGCCTCCGTGGCGCGCAGTTGTGGATAGTTCTCGCTCACGAGCAAAAGCCGGGAGAGCGCATTGCCCAATTGTCCCTGCGCCTGCTGAAATTGCTCGAGCTGCGCCGCATCCGTCGGGGCCTTGCTCGGATCGAGCTTCACCTGTCCGACGCTGGCGCGCGCGTTCGTCACTTCCGTCAAAGTCGACTTTTCGAAGTTGGCCGCACCTTGCACCGTACTGACCAGATTCGGAATCAAATCGGCGCGCCGCTGGTAAACCGACTGCACGTCGGCCCATTGCTGATTCACATTCTGCTCCAGCGTGACCAGCTTGTTGTAACTGCCGCAACCGCTCAGACTGAAAGCCGCCGTGGCGGCCAGCAACCATCCTCCCGCGCGAGACGCAAATCTGTTCATGGAATGAATGATCGTGTCCGCCTCACACTTCGCAAGATGAACCTCGCGCGGGCCGAAAACGGCCGTGGCGTGATTCCGATTCGAAGATAATCTGACGGGCGGCCACTTTCCCGTCTCGATCAAACTGCATGCAACGACCAATCGCCATTTCCTATGCGGTGTTTGCCGTGCTCCTGGTCTTCCTCGCGGTCCTGCATCTCGGGACGCCCTTTCTGGTCGCGCTCTTCTGCTATCTGGCCCTGAGCAGGCTGACCTTCTTCGGCAAAAAGTGGATCGCCGTCGTCCTTTTCCTAATCCTGATCGTGGCCGCCTTCAGCGGCGCCGTGTTTTTCCTCAAGCGCGCTTTCGTCGTCCTGCCGGAAATTGTCGAAACCGCGCTCCCGATTGTCGTGCGCTTCGCGGCTGAGCACGGCATCGAGTTGCCCTTTACCGACATCGAGAGTCTGCGGACGGTCGCGCTCGATAGCGTCCGCAATACGCTGGGCGATCTCGGCAAATATGTCCGCGTCGTCACGAAGGAGTTCGTCTTTCTCCTCATCGGCATCGTCATCGCGGTCAGCGTCTTTATGAATCCGAAATTTGAGGCGAAGCGGGTGCAAGGCCGGCCGAAAGCGGACCTCTACAACTTCTACACTTCTCGCATTCAAGATCGCTTCAGCTCTTTCTACCGCAGTTTTGAAAACGTGATGGGTGCCCAGCTCATCATCTCCGCGATTAACGCCACGCTCACCGCCATCTTCGTTTTCGCGGTCGGTCTGCCTTACGGCAGCCTCGTCATCATTCTCACCTTTGTCTGCGGCCTCATCCCGATCGTCGGCAATCTCCTGAGCAACGCCATCATCATCGGCATCGCCTTCACCGTTTCACCGCGCCTGGCCGGTTGGGCGTTTCTCTTTCTCATCGTCATCCACAAACTGGAGTACTTCCTTAACAGTCGCATCATCGGCGGCCGGCTCGACCATCCGATGTGGCTCATGCTGCTCTCGATGTTAATCGGCGAGCGGTTGATGGGAATCTCCGGCGTGGTGCTGGCGCCCGTCATCTTGAGTTTCGCCAAGCTGGAATTGAAAAAAATAGAGCTCGGACACGAGCCCGTCCTTCCGCTACGGCCCGCGCCGCAAGAGCGCGAAGTCGTGCAGGTCTAGCTCTGCGATGTCTCCGGCGCAGTCTCGCCGGTTTCATCCGCGGGCGATTCGCTCGCTACCGGTTCCAATTCCGGTTGGATGGCCGCCGGCGCGAGAGGTGTCGCCGTGGGAAGATGGCGCGTGCGCAACTCGTCGGAGTTCGGCATTTCCTCGAGATTCCGCAGTCCGAAATGCTCCAGGAAAAACTGCGTCGTCTCGTAAAGCAAAGGCCGCCCCGGGACGTCGGCGCGCCCGGCGATCTTGACCAGCCCGCGCTCCATCAAACTCTGCAGCACGCCATCCACCGCCACGCCGCGCACCGCTTCGATATCGGCCCGCGTGATCGGCTGCCGATAGGCTACGATCGCCAGCGTCTCGAGCGAGGGCGGAGTGAGGCGTGCAGGCTTCGCGGCCGGAAATAGCTGCCGGACCCATGGCGCGTACACGGGATCGCTCGCCAATTGCCAGCCTTCCGCCTTCTCCGCTAGTTGAAAGGCGCGAGTCTGCTCGATGTATTCAATCTTGAGCTCTTCGAGCGCCGCGGCGATTTCCGCTTCTGTCACGCGCTGGAAGTCGTTCTGCATCCCCTCGTCCTCCGCGCCTTTAATCGTGCTCACGAGTTCACGCAGGGTGAGCGGTTTTTGCGCGCTAAAGAGCAGCGCTTCAATGATGCGGCTGAGTGTCATGTGATTTTCGAAATAATTATTCGCCAATCGCGCGCGCAATCGCGGCCGCGATCTCATCCGCCTGCTGGTCGATCTGCGCCAGCTCGCGACCTTCAATCAATAACCGAATCTTCGGTTCCGTCCCCGAATAACGCAGTAAAACGCGGCCCTTGCCATCGAGGGCACGCTCCGACTCGCCCACCAACTTCATCACGTCGGTCATTTCCTCGAGCGGTGGCTTCGCTTTGACCCGCAGGTTTCGCTGCGCCTGCGGATACTTCTTCAGAACGCGCTTCAGTTCGCTCAACGGTTTCCCCGTCGCCTGCATGATGCGCAGAATCTGAAGCGCGCAGACAATCCCGTCGCCCGTCGTGCTGAAATCGCGAAAGATCATGTGGCCGCTTTGCTCCCCGCCGACATTCAAATTTCGTTTCACCATTTCCTCGATCACGTAGCGATCGCCCACCTTCGTGCGTAACACCGAGCCGCCGGCGGTCTGCAACGTTTCATCGAGACCGAAGTTGCTCATCACCGTGGCCACGAGCGTGTTTTCGCGCAGTTGCCCCGAGCGCAATAAATCGAGCGAGGCGATCGCGAGAATCTCATCGCCATCCACCAGCTCCCCGTTTTCGTCGCACAGCAGCACGCGATCCGCATCGCCATCGTGCGTGATCCCGACCGTCGCGCCGCTCTCGCGCACGATGCGCTGGATCTCCTCGGGATGCGTGCTCCCGCAGTCGGCGTTGATATTTGTCCCGTTAGGCTCGTCGTGCACCACGGTCAGATCCGCGCCCAGTTCGCGCAGAATGCAGGGCGTCGACTTGTAGGCCGCTCCGTTCGCCACATCCACTGCGACCCGCATTTTCTCGAGCGACATCCCGCGCGGGAAACTCGCCTTGGCAAACTCCACGTAGCGCCCGAGCGCGTCGTCGATCCGGCGCGCGCGTCCGATTTTTCCTGCCGTCGGGCGGATGGAATCGATCTCGCCGCTAAAGACGAGTTGCTCGATTTGATCCTCGATCTTGTCGTCCAGCTTGTAGCCATCGTGCCGGAAAAATTTGATCCCGTTATCCTCGTAGGCGTTATGCGAAGCGGAGAGCACGATGCCCGCGTCCGCGCGCAACGAGCGCGTAATGTAAGCCACGCCCGGCGTTGGCAACGGCCCGATCACGAGCACGTCCACGCCTAACGAGGTGATGCCGGCGACGAGCGCATTTTCCAGCATGTAACCAGAGAGCCGCGTGTCCTTTCCGAGCACGATCTTCGGCCGCGCGCCCGCTGGGAGGGTGCGTGGATTCAACTGTGTGAAAACATGCGCCGCCGCGCGTCCCAGCTTCAGTGCAGTTTCGGCCGTGACCGGTTCCACGTTCGCCACGCCGCGCACGCCATCGGTGCCGAAAAGTTTATTGGGTTGCGCCACGAAGGGATTGAAACGTTCTCCGGGAGATTCGTAAACCGGTAATTCAAGGAAGGGCGCTTTCTGGAACGCACCGGACGTTGATTCAGTGCAAACGCCGCGTCCGATCAGGGCGCGGGAACGCGCTGCCGGTCGTGGTCGGAAAAGAAAACGCACTCGTTTTCCAATCCGAGGAGCGTGGCCCATTTAAGCGGGAATTTTGCGAGATCCACACTGCGCAAAATCATCGGTGCCCAATCGCGATACTCGCCTTTCAAAATATCCGAGAGCGTGTTTTGGCTTCCGCTGATCGGCGTCAAATAAAGGCCGTTGAGCGGCGCGCCGAAGACGCCGTAATCATGGAACTCCGTAAACGTCTTCAGCGTATCCGGCAGCCAGATCGACCGTCGATCCGCATACCACGCGATGGCCCACGGCATATCGGAGGCGGTGATTTCCTGCGGCTCCATCCAACGATTCAAGACCGAGATATACGGTGGCACGTAAGGCGGCCAGCGCACTCCGCCTTTGGTGCTCGGGAGCGCGACGGTGAAAATCATCGGCATCGAGCAGACGACGAAAAGGAGGACGAGAAACGCGATGCGCGCGATCCGGAAATCGATCTCGAGCCGGTTCCATTGCACGAGCAAATACGCGAGCCCGTAAGAGGTCATAATCGGGATGAAGAGGAGGTGCAATTGATTCGCAGCCACGCCTTGCTCCTCCGGGATGCCGTAGATCGCCATGCCCAGCACGGCCCCGAGCCACATCGCCAGCACCATCCAGCGCAGGATCGCGGTTTCCGGCCGCTTGAAGATGTGCAGGAGCGCGACGAAAAACGTCATCGCCACCATGCTCCAGCCGAGATATTCGAGCAGCCGGCCCATTTCGCCGACCACGTTTTTGGCAATCTTGTTCCGAAAATATCCCGGCCCCACATCGGCCAGATCGAGCTCCATCCGCCGCATGTGGCCCGCTTCCGAGTGCTTGATATCATCCAGCACGGAATACATCGCGACGCCCGCGGGATTGCCCGTGATGACGTAGTTCCGCACCAACCACGGCGTGTAGACCGCGAGGAAAACTCCGAGCACGATCACCGCCGCCCAACCGCGCGGACGGAAGAAGAAAATCGAGACGATCAACATTCCCGCAAACATCCAGATCGTGAGCGCGTGCGAGAGCGCGAGCAGCCCAAACCCCAGGCCAGTCAACCCCAGCCAGATGCCGACCGCGCCCCCGCGGTATTGCGCTTCGATCGCGCGCAGCAGGACATAAAGCGTGGCGCTGAAAAGAAAGAGCATCAGCATCTGCGGCAAACCCGAGAGCGAGTATTTCCAGATCGTGTCGCAGAGCAGCACCAGCCCGGTCGCGAGCATGGCGAGCCGTTGATCGAAAAGTCGCATCGCGGTGAAATAAAGAATCACCAGGGAGGCGAGGAAAAAACAGATGGAAGCGAAAACGATCACTTTGTCGCCCGGGTTGCTCACGTCGGCCGAGCCCATCACCCAATGCCGTTTGATCGGCCGGAGCACGACCGCGTTCACGAGCGGCGGGAGAGGGGCGTTGTAAGTGTCATACCAAATCCGTTGCGCCACATTCTTGCCCGCGCGCTGTAGTTGTCCGACCGCGAGCGGACGCACGAAATCCGTCCGCCAACCCTGGCCGCTGGCAATCTTGCGCCCGATCTGCGCCTGATCCATCGCCTGCGAAGTGGCGAGTCCATTGAACTCGTGCAGCATGTAGAACACCGCCAGCCCCAGCACCACGGCCACGACGAGTGCGCGCTTGATCCAGAGGGCGGCGCCCCCTTCTTCGAGGGCGTGAACGGTGCGTTGGATGAAATCAGCGGAGCCGGGCATGGGTAAGTCGGAGGTCGGAGGTCAGAGGTCGGAAGGCAGAGGCCGGGGAGTCTCTCGTTCCAGAGGCTGGGTGTCCAGCGCGCTCTTCTCCGCCTCGGCTTTGGCGGCATTCATCTCGTTGATTTTTCGGTGCAAAGTGCGCCGGCTGATCCCCAGTTTTTTCGCCGCCGCGGTCACATTGCCTTTCGTGCTCGCGAGCGCCTGCATGATCAAACGCCGTTCCGTTTCGTGCAGATCGAGCGGACTTACCCGCTCGCCAAACGCCTTCGCGCTCAGCATTTCCCCCAGTAAATTCGCGCCTGCCGCATGCCGGATGCTCATCGGTAATTCGCGTACCGTCACCTTCGCTCCCCGCGCCATCACCACGCCGTGCTCGATCGTGGTCCGCAGTTCACGCACGTTCCCCGGCCAATCGTGATGCAGCAGCATGTTCATCGCGTCCGCCGTCAACTCGAGGAGCGGCTTCTCGTTCATCTGGCAGAAGTGTTTCAAAAATCCGCGGACCAGCAGCGGGATGTCCTCCTTCCGATCGCGCAACGGCGGCATCGTGATGTGCACCACGTTGAGCCGAAAATAGAGGTCGTCGCGGAATTTTCCTTCCTTCACGAGCTGCGCCAGATTCTTGTTCGTGGCCGCGATCAGGCGCACGTCGGCTTTCATTAATTGATTGCCGCCCACGCGTTCGAACGCGCGTTCTTCACTGATCACGCGGAGCAATTTCACCTGCGTGCTCTGGTCGATCTCGCCGATCTCATCCAGGAAAATGGTTCCGCCACTCGCCTGCTCGAAACGCCCGATCCGCCGCTCATGCGCGCCGGTAAACGCGCCGCGCTCGTGCCCGAAAAGCTCGCTCTCCAGCAAAGTCGGCGAAAGCGCCGCGCAATGCACCGTGACGAATTTCGCCTTATGCCGCCGGCTCAAATTATGGATCGCGTGGGCGGCCAATTCCTTCCCCGTCCCGCTCTCGCCATCGAGCAGCACATTCGCGGACGACGGCGCCACCTGCTTGATCGTATCCAGCACTTCGCGCAAAGCGGGCGACTCACCGATCATGTTCTCCAGCCCGAAACGCTCCTCCACCTGCTTGCGCAGCGTGCGGTTTTCCTGCTCCATCCGCCGCGAGCCGAGCGCGCGCGCGATCAGGATCTCGACCTTGTCGAGATTGAGCGGCTTCGTCACAAAATCATACGCGCCCCGCTTCATCGCCTTCACCGCGGTATCGACCGAGCCGTAAGCCGTCATCATGATGCAAACCGGCGGACGCGGCAGTTTCAGCGCGCGTTCGATCAAGACCATTCCGTCGTCGCCCGCCAGGCGCAGATCGGTAATCAGCACATCGATCTGCTCACGCTCCAGCACATCCATCGCGCCCTTGATATCCTCCGCGATGTACGTGTCGTATTGGTCGTCGAACAGCCGCCGCAACCCGTCGCGGGTGTGCTTCTCGTCATCGACAATCAGAATCGTGGCTTGCATGGAACGAGGGAAGGTTCTCTTGATCGGTCGTTCGCTCAATCACGGAATGGCTCGCCCACCCGTCCTCCTTCGGTCAGGCTCGCCGGATGCACCAGCACGTCCGGCCATCGCGAAGGACTTTGGCAAAATTGCGAGCGTCCATTAAATAATTAGCCGCACTGTCGCCGCACCCTCATGGGCGAGTTCAGTTAACTCTCCGTTCTCCTTTCCGTCATCATTGGCCTGGCGGTGACCCAGATTTTACAGGGCTTTCGCGAGCGCATGCTCTCGCACGCGCTGATCAAAGAATACTGGCCGAAGCGACTCTGGGCCGCGACGCTCCTGCTCGTCTCCGCCCAGATGTGGTGGGCCATGTTCGATTTGCGGAACCGGCATCATTGGGAGTTCAGTCAATTCCTCGTCCTGCTCGCGGAATGCGTGGTCCGCTATCTCCTCGCGGGCCTGGTCTTCCCGAATTTTCCCGAAAAGGAAGTGGTCGATCTGCGAGAACATTATTTCGCGCAGCGGAAGCGCTTCCTCAGTCTGCTCATCGCGCTTGCGCTGCTGAGCATCGCTCGTGATCTGGCGTTAAATCACGCTCTCCCGGAGCGCGCTAATCTAACCTTCCACGGCGCCTATGTTGCCATCGCGCTCGTCGGCATTTTTGTGGCGAAGGAATGGTTCCATAAAGCGCTCGCCCTGGTCACGGCGGTCGCGTTTGTGCAATACGTCGCCACGCTTTTTCCGCGGCTGCCGCACTGCCGATCTGGCGGTCGGCTATTTTTTGGCGGTCCACTGCTCGACCCAATCACTCACCGTCTTGTACCAGAGCTGCGAATTCTGCGGCTTGTTTACCCAATGCCCTTCGTCGGAGAAGTAGAGCATCTTCGACGGCACGCCCAGCCGTTGCAGGGTGGTGAAAAGCTGGAAGCCTTCCGCGACATCGAGCCGGTAATCGAGTTGGCCGTGGATGACCAGGGTCGGCGTCTTGAAGTTCTCCGCGAACAAGTGCGGCGAGAATTTCCGATAGAGCTCGCGATTCTTCCACGGCGGACCCTTGAATTCCCACTCGTTAAACCAAAGCTCCTCCGTCGTCCCGTAGGCTGATTCCGTATTGAAGACGCCGTCGTGCGACACGATTGCCTTGAAGCGATCGGTGTGACCGAGCACCCAGTTCGCCATGTAACCGCCGTAGCTCGCGCCCAACGCCGCCTCGCGCGTCTTGTCGATGAACGGATACGTCTTCTCCAAGTAATCGAGTCCCTTCATTAAATCCTCATAAGGCGCGCCGCCCCAATCGCCGCTGATCGAATCCGTGAACGCCTGACCGTAACCGGTCGAGCCGTGGAAGTTGATCATCACCACCACGTAGTTGCCGGTCGCGGCGAAGAGCTGCGCGTTCCAGCGATAGGTCCATGAATTGCCCCACGCGCCCTGCGGCCCGCCGTGAATCAAAAACTTCAGCGGATACTTCTGCTGCGCATCGAAGTTAGGCGGCTTCACGAGAAAGCCCTGCACTTCTTCGCCCTTCGCGCCTTTGAAGGTGAACGGCTCCAGCGGTTGCGTTGCGATCGTCTGCAAGAGCGAGTCGTTCACGCGCGTGACCGCAGCTGGTTCGGCTTTCTGCGCCAGATCGAGCCGCCAGATTTCGCTCGGGGCCTCAATCGAAGCGCGCGAGAAATACAGAAATGTGCCGGCTAATGCGAGATCGTCCGCATGCAGGCGCGCGAGTTCCTCCGGCTGCTTTCCATCGAGCGCCAGCGCGTAAATCGGCGCTTCGCCGCGATCCTCCGCGGTCAGGTAAATCGTCTTCGAATCCGGTGCCCAAGTAAGACTGCCGGTCGATCGATCCCAGGTTTCGCTCGCGTCGCGCGTCTTCCCGCCGGCGCGATCGTAAACGAAGAGCCGGCTTTTATCCGCTTCGAATCCGGCACGCGCCATCGACTTCCAGGCGAGCCATTTCCCATCCGGCGAATAAAGCGGAGTGGAGTCGTTGCCCGGGCTGGTGGAGATTTTCTTCGCTGCGCCGCCGGCCATCGGCACGAGAAAGATTTCGTTGTTTGTGCTCGTGGCTTCCACTTCATCGATGTTGCTGGTGTAGGCGACTTCCCGGCCATCGGGCGAAATCGCATACATGTCCTGCCCGCCGAGATGGAATGGCGGAACATCTTGATCGCCTGGGGCAAGATTGCGTGCTGTCGCTTGGCCTTCCGCCGCGATCACGAACAGATGGCTGCGTTTAAATTCGGTGAACGCATTCCAGTGCCGGTAAAGCAGTTTGTCGAAAACCTTCGCCGTCACCTTGCTCTTCTTCAGCGCCTCATCACGCTTTTTGTTGCACGCGTCGTCTTTGCACTCCGGATAAACCGCGGAAACGAAAACGATGTTCTTCCCATCCGGCGACCAAATACCACCATCCGCGCCGGTGGAGATGTCGGTTAATTGATGCGCCGCGCCGGTTAGCGCACCCGCGTTTCCATCAAAATTCCGCAGCCAGATTTGCGTCGGATCGGTCGCCTTCGAAGTGAAGATAAGTTTCGTCCCATCCGGCGAAAAACGCGGGCGCTCCTCCTCGTTTTCCGACTCGGTATTCAAACGCCGCGAGTCGCCACCAGCCGCCGGCACGATCCAGAGATGCGTTTTCTTCGTGTTCTCGGCCAGATCCACGTCCGTCGCGCTGAACACGATCCATTTCCCGTCCGGCGACGGCACCGGTTCGCTGAGACGTTGCAATTTCATCATGTCTTCGAAGGTGAACGGGCGCTTGCCGCCCGCCGTGGAATTTTGCGAGGCGGTTTGCGCTTGGACCGGCAGCGCAGCGAGAACGAGAAGGAAAGCCAGTATTCTGAAGTGCATAAGATTTTCGGAAAAGTGAACGTGGAAGGTGGCATCGCAGTGCGCAAATCAAACCAGCGCGCCGCGTCTCCTAGACGCTTTCTGAAGACGCGTGCGTCGGTGCTCTTCTGCGGCGGCCCCAGGCTTGGGAAGATTTCTCGCGCTCAGGCGGGTGATTGTTGCAAGATCTTCTCCGTCTGGCCGGGGTTCCGCGGAACACCATGCACCAGCGGCGGCGGTTCGAGCTTCACTTCAACGATGACGATTACTCCCGGAAAAATCATTCTGCTTTGCTGGATCGTCTACGCGCTTGCCTTTAGTCGCGCTCTGCTCTGCCGACCGCCGCGCTCCCGTAATCCGCATCTCTTCACCCGAAGTCTGCAACCTCCGCTCGCGATCCTCATCGTGGGCGCGACCGGCGGGACGGGCCTGGAGCTTGTGCAGCAAGCGCTCGCGCAAGGGCACAGGGTGACAGCCTTCGTGCGCGATCCGAAACGGCTCCCGATCGAGCACGAAAATCTGCGCGTCGCGCGCGGCGATGTGATGGATTACCCATCGGTGGAAGCAGCCATGCGCGGGCAGGACACGGTGCTCTGCGCGTTGGGCCATAAACAATTTTTTCGACCGACGAAAATTTTATCGGAAGGGACGAGCCACCTTCTGCGCGCGATGAAGGTGTGCGAGGTGCCGCGGGTCGTGGTGGAGAGTTCGCTCGGGGTGTGCGACGCGGCGGGACGGCTCGGCCTGATTGCCACGCTTTTCATGGTGCCGCTGATTTTGCCATTTTATTTTTGGGATCGGCGGCGGCAGGAGAAACTGATCACGCATAGCGATCCGGATTGGGTGATCGTGCGGCCCTCGGTGCTGACCAGCGGTGTGGCGCGCGGCGAATATCGGCACGGAAATGTCGGTAGTTATATTTTGCCGACGCGCGTTTCGCGGGCAGATGTCGCGGCGTTCATGCTCAAACAACTTTCCGATGACACCTATCTCGGCGCGGCGCCGGGGATTTGTTATTAGGCGGCGGAGCATCGTCCCGACGCGCCGGCTCGGAATGACAACAGCGCGCGCGCTCAGCTCTACGCGCATTGACTCCGCCCCGCGCTTTCCGCGACACTGCCGCGATGGAGTGCCCTTTTAATTCCGACCAGCCGGTCCAGTACTACGGCGATTATTTGGGAATCGATGCGCTCCTTCGGTTGCAGAAGCCGCTCAGCTTGAAAGAAGGAAAGCTCATCGCGCATGACGAGATGCTCTTCATCATCGTGCATCAGGCTTACGAGCTTTGGTTCAAGCAGATCCGGCACGAGCTGGAAGCCTGTAGCGAAGTGCTGAGCAAGCCCGCGGCAGATGATGACGGCCCGGACATGAACGTGGTCGTGCATCGACTGAAGCGGATCGTCGAAATCTGGAAGCTGCTCAATCATCAGGTGGACGTGCTGGAAACGATGACGCCGCTCGATTTCCTCGAGTTCCGCGAGCTGCTGCACGGCGCGTCGGGATTCCAGAGTAAACAATTCCGCCAGATCGAGGCCGCGCTCGGTTTGAAAATGGAAAACCGTTTCCGGCCCGACTACTACAAGCACACCGAGCTCGGCGGGTTTAACCAAAAAGATTTTGCGGAGATCAGCGAGTTCGAGGAAAAGCCGAGCCTACTTCAAATGGTGGAACGCTGGCTGGCGCGCGCGCCGTTTTTTGAGGAAGCCTTCTGGCACGAGTGGCGCGGAGAACGCGGCCCGGACGCGGGCGGGCGCCCACCGTTTTGGCAGCACTACCGTAATCTCTTCGAGCACAGCCTCTCGGCGCGCGACGACAAGAGCGATATGCTCGGCAAGTTTGACGAGATTTTCTTCTCCCAGGGTTCGGGCGATTTCTCACCGGCAGCGCTGCGTTGCGCGCTCTTCATCATGCTCTACCGCGATGAGCCGCTCTTCCGGTTGCCTTTCGCTTTGCTTAACGCCCTGATCGAGATCGACGAGCAACTCGCCACCTTCCGCTATCGCCACCTGCAAATGGTGCGCCGCATGATCGGCACCCGCGTGGGCACCGGCGGGAGCAGCGGCGAGCAATACCTCCAGGGCGCAGTGAACAAGAACTACGTTTTTCGCGAATTGGCTGGCGTCATCACTTTTTTGATCGAACGCCACAGCCTGCCGGCGTTGCCGCCGCGTTTGCATAAGGCGTTGCGGTTCAGCTTCGCCGAGGTGTAAATCGGCCATCCGCCTCGCGTCCCGCGCTGTGCGTCGGCTCAGGTAGCGTTTGCCCTCGGGCCATTCGGGTGTTTTCATGTAGGCCGCGTGATAGCCACGACCTCATCTCTGCCAAGCCTCTGCCTCTTGCTCGGCCTGTTTCTTGGAATCGCTCCCGCCGCCTTCGCGGAGAACGGCGGCGAGTGGGCGCAGGAGTCGAGCGCTAACGGTCTCACCATTCTCAGCCGACTGCGCGAAGGCTCGCAGATTCGGGAATTTAAAGCCGTCGGTTCGATCGAGGCCACCCCGGCTAACATCTTCGCCATTCTCGACGACAGCGATTCCTATCCCAGCTTCATGCCGTACACCGCCGAGTGTCGCGTGTTGAAGCGCGAGAAGAACTCTGTCCTCGCCTATCAACGGCTCGAAGTGCCGCTCGTGAGCGATCGCGATTACACTCTGCGCTCGCAGAATGCGAAATGGCAGGGAGCCGATGGCGCGATCTATCGCATCCGTTGGGCACCGGCGAATGACGAAGGGCCGGCGGAAAAATCCGGCGTGGCGCGCGTCAATGTCTGCGAGGGCGGCTGGCT
>JBDSNB010000065.1:0-2536 GCA_039915555.1 Chthoniobacterales bacterium
GAAGTACACCGCCGTCTTCAAGCTCGGCCTGCAAAACACCTTCGTCTATCGCTGGAATTATCTGCTCCGCGCCGTCTTCGGTCTCATCCCGCTCGCCGGCACCGTCTTCCTTTGGCGCGCCATCTTCCAGGAAAAAGGCGGCGGCATGCAGGGCTACGACTACGGGTCGATGATCTACTACTACCTGCTCACGATCCTCGTCTCGAATCTCGTCACGCCGACAGAAGACGAATGGCAAATCGCCTCCGACATCCGCGAAGGCCAGATCAATTCCTTTCTCACCAAACCGCTCAACTACCTCGCCTACCGTTTCAGCATTTTCCTCAGCGGCCGCCTCGTCTACACCACCGTCACGATCGTCCCCATCGCGCTCATCTTCGTCTACTTCCGCGACTTCCTCACCTTCCCCACGAATCCGTGGGCCTACCCTGCCGGGCTCCTCTCCCTTTTGATGGCGGCGATGATCCAATTCTTCATCACCTACAGCATCGCGATGATGGCCTTCTGGATTTTGGAAATTTCGACCATCGTTTTCATCATCTACTCCTTCGAGTACTTCCTCGGCGGGATGATGTTTCCGGTCGACATCATGCCCGCCGGAGTGCAGGCCGTTTTGAAATGGCTACCCTTTTACTACGAACTCTTCTGCCCGATCGCGATCTTCCTCGAGCGCCTGCAAGGCGCCGCCATGATCGAAGCGCTCCTTATCCAAACCGGCTGGCTCCTGGCCACCTGGGCCACCGCGCACTTCATGTGGCGGCGCGGACTCGGGCACTACCAGGCCGTGGGCGGCTAACGCTCTGGCGTCGGACTTTTTGCCAGCATCCCCTAACAAATTGTCGAAAACTTTGCCGTGCGCCGCGACTTCGCCTCCCGGAGGAATGGCCAGAAATTAGCCCCCGGCGAATCTCTTTCATCCTTCCAGAATGCCAGAACGGCGAAGCTCCTGGCGTGATTCTCACATCTCCTAGGCAGAAACAGGCTTTGTCAGATTGATCCTCATCAGCAGGAGAGCACCGGCGAAAAAAAGAAAAGCGCTATAACCAAACGCCACCGCCGTCCCGAACGCCGTCCAGAGCAGGCCGACCACGACGCTGGAAATAAAATCGCCGACGCCGTTTACCGTAGCGAGAACACCGAACGCCATGCCGTGATGGCTTTCCTCCACCAACTCCGCCGCCATCGAGTCTTCCAGCGTTTCCTCGATCGCGATGTAGATGCCGCCAACGATGAAGATGGTGGCCATCGTCCAGATCGTGGCGGGCAGGACGATAATGGCCACCGTCATCAATCCGGCGAGCGCGTAGCCGCCGGCGAGCACGCGGTTCTTCGGAAATCGATCGCCCAGCCAACCAGCGACAAACGAAAACGCCGCGTAGAAAATATTGTGCAGCACGTAAAGCGTGACCGCGATGCTGGCCGCGCGCCCGATCCCAAGCGAAGGCGCCAGCTTCTGGGTCGCAAGCAGGATTAACATCGTGTGGGCAAAATCGCCCGCGCCGAACAAAGCGACCGCCGCGAGAAATTTTCGGTACGCCTTCGGTAGCAACCGCAACCGCGCGCCAAAGGAAATGTGGGGGACTGGCGCGCGATCTTTCTCCCGCACGAGAAACGCAATCACCCCCGCCGCGAGCAAGCCGGGCACCAGCGTCCAGGCAAAGAGCACGCGGTAGTTGTGTTGCGTCGCCTCCAGAATGAAGAGCGCGGTCAGCGGGCCGACGATCGCACCGATCGTATCCATCGCGCGCTCCAACCCAAAGGCGCGACCGTAAGCAGAACGCGGAACCGACGCAGCAAGCAAGGCCTTCCGCACCGGCGTGCGTACCCCGCGTCCCAGCCACGCACCAGCCCGTGCGAAGAGCACATGCCACGCGTTCGTCGCCAAACCGAACGCCGCGGTGCCGAGCGCAGTCGCGAGATAACCGGCCACCGCAATTGGTTTGCGCCGACGCAAACCGTCGGTGTAATAGCCCGACGCCATCTTCGCGAAACTGGCCAGGCCATCGGAAACGCCCTCGATAATCCCGAGCCACGCCGCCGCCACTCCGAGCGTGGCGAGAAACGCAGGCATTGCCGCCGTCGCGATCTCATGCGACCAATCGCTGAAGAGCGAAGCCAGGCCCACGCCCAGAACCGTCCGATTCAACCAGACCGGTTTCTTTTCCTTACTCATAATCGTGCTCGTATCGAAACTTTTCAGAATCGAGCACTATCATAATTTAATCGGTCACCGTCGGTAAACCCGCTTCCTTCCACGCTTCCATTCCACCGGCCATCGACTTCACATTTGTGTAGCCCATCTTCTGCAAGTTATCCGCCACCAGCGCAGAACGTCCACCACCGCCACAATGGCAAATGATTGGCTGGTCCAAATCCGGCACCTCTTTCTCGATCTTGATGTCGATCGTTCCCCGGCTCGCGTGTCGAGCACCGGGCGCATGTTCTTGCGCAAACTCGCTCGCCTCGCGCACGTCGAACAGGATCGCTTCCCCGGCCTCGACCTGCGCCTGCGTTTCTTTTGGCGAAATCTCGGTAA
>JBDSNB010000055.1:0-10100 GCA_039915555.1 Chthoniobacterales bacterium
TTTCCCGGGTCGGCGAACACTATGGTGCGAAGCTGGGCGCGGTTCAAGTCTCCTTCCGAGGAATAAATATCGGCGCCGAAGGTCTCCCCGAGCAGGCGGCGCACCTCCGGGTCGTGATCGGTCAGCGCGCGTGCCGCCTGGTCCGCATCGAAAAACTCCGCGGCCGGCCAGAGGCGGCGCAGTTCCGTGCAGAAGACGCTCTTGCCAGTGGCGATTCCGCCGGTGATTCCGATGGCAGGCATGTCGTGGACGGTAGCACAGGCGTCCCGCCTGTGGGGCGGCGGGCGTCTCGCCCGTCCGGCAATCTCTGCCCCACACGGGCGGGACTCCCGCCTCCGCCACAGCGGGAAGCCTCTGCTTCGTTTCCCTTACTTCGTCGGGTGCGCGACGGGCGGATCGCTCGCGTTGATCCGGCTGGCCTTCGTCGGGTCGCTCGCGAGCGTAACGCTGACCGCCATCCCGGGCTGCAACGCCGCCAGGGTGGAGCGTTGACCTTTGAAAAGGACTTCGGTGAATTGCGTGATCGCGAACGTTTTGCTCACAGCGTTTTCCGTAATCGTGATCGAATCCGCGCTCACGCTTGCAATCACGGTGCCCCGCGGTTTCGGGGGAGCTTTCTTTTTTTTGCCCGCCGCGTCAGCGGCGGAGACGAGGACCAGGAGAGTCAGGAGAACGAGAAGGAAACGCGGGAGCTTTTTCATGGAATGATTTTTATTTGAGATGAGCGGTCGCCGGCGGAAAAACGAAAGGTCGTTTTATTTTTTATACATCGGAACTGGCGGCAACTCCGGCGGCATGATGAGGTCTTCGGACTCCTCCACTTCATCCGTCTGATTCACGAGCTGGCCGCCGGGATTCACCAGCCGCGCGGTCACGAAAATGATGAGGTTGCGTTTTAAATGTTGCTCGGCGTTCGAGCGGAAAAGCCGGCCGACCAGTGGGATGTCGCCCAGAATCGGCGTGCGATCCTCCGTCTTCTGCACGTCCTCGCGCATCAAACCGCCGAGCACCACGGTCTGCCCGTCCCACACGCTCACGCTGGTGGTCACTTTGCGTGAACTGAAGATCGGTTGATTGATCGTATTTGGCGTGAGCTCGATGCTGGAATCGATGCCGGTGACGGCCGCCGGAAAACCGAGCACACCGAGCAGCGCCGGATTAATTGTCCGGATCGGGCTGCCGTAATTGATGAAGCCTTCGAATTCGACCACCTGCGGGACGAGGTTCAGATCGATCGTGACGCCATCCGGGCCCACCACTGGTTCGACCTCGAGCGTGACGCCCGTGTTGCGCGTCTCAAAGGCGGAGGGCGTAGCCGGGCCCACGACCGGCAGCGCGATCGTCGTGGAAGTGGAATTGCTCGTCCCGCGGCCGCTGATTTCAGGAATTTTCGGCTCCGCAAACTGCGTGGGGTAACGGAACTCACGCACGATTTCGATCAGCGCGCGCTGGCCGCTCTTCGTCGTCACGCGCGGCGCGGAGAGAAGATCGACGCCTTTCTTTTGGTTCAAGGCGCGCACCACCACCTGGAATTGCGGATCGGTAAACACCCCGCTCAAGCCGAAGATGCCCGGCGCGAGCGCACTCGCGCCCTGCGTCGCCATGAGCAACGCGTCGATCGCACTCGCGCTGATCGCATTGCGACCGCTGCGGTTGCCGGAAGTGACGGGGAATTGGCCGACCGGCTGTCCGCCCGGCGGCGCGAACGGAAAATCCTGACCGCTCACCGTCGGTCCGGTCCCGGAGGTGCCGCCGCCGCCGAAGAGGCGCTCGTTGCCGATGTTAAATTGGCCTAACAACCAATCGAACCCGAGCTCTTTCAAATTGCTTTGCGTGATCTCGACGAACTTCGCTTCGATCTCGACCTGCTTCGGTCCGGAGACGCTGGCCTGCTCCACGAGCGCATCGACGAGATCGAGATTGTCCTGCGTGTTGCGCACGATCAAGCGGCTGCTTTGCGGGAGAAAATTCGCGCTCGCGCCGGGCGGGAACGCGACTCCTTGGGCGGCCAGAAAGTCTTTCGCGGTTTCGCGTCCCACGAGTTGCCGGCCACCGGTCGATTCCTGCGTATCGCGTCCCGTCCCGAGGGGCGGCGCGCCGAGCGCGGCCGGCTGCGCCAGGGCGGAGGTCCCGATGGTGACTGAATTGGTGATGAAACCCGGCGGCACCCGATATTCCTTCGTGAACATGTCGTTGCTTTGCTCGTTCACGGGAATGATGGAAACGGCATAAGGCTCGATCTTCACTTTCAAGTTCGCCTGGCTCGCCACGTAACGGAGCGCCTCGCCCAGCGGAATTTCGTTGAGCGTAATCGTGATGCGCGCTTCGGAAGGTGAGACCAGATTCACGGGCGGCAGGACAGGCGCGGGAGCCACTGGAATCGGCGGCGCCGCAGTGATGGTTTCGTCGTCACCCTCGGCACCCTCCACGCCGGGCAACGGAGCGAGCGTCGTCGTGGTGGTGGTCGTCGTACTGGTTTCCGAGACCGTCCCGCCGAGCTGACTCAAACGCAGAACAATGTCGACGCCCCGGCGGCCTTCCAGCGAAGGATCGTTCGCGACCGATTGCTGGCGCAGGAAATCCATCGCTTCGCGAATGCTCGCATCGCGGAACTCGATCTTCGGAATGATGATGGTGGCGAGCTTGTTCGAAATGCGCGCCGTGCCGGTGGCATCACGCGCGAAGGCCTCCACCCCTGGGGTCGCGGTCTCGCCATACTTGCGCACGGGATTTTCCCAGCCCTGCTGCACCTGCCAGACGGCTCGGGAACGCGTCTCGTTATACGCTTCCTCGCCGTAACGCGTTTTTTGGTTGTTGATCTTCTCCTGCCCGCGCCGCGCGGCGGTGTTGTAGGGATCGAGCTCGAGAATTTGCTCGTATTTTTTGAAGGCGAGATCGTAACGGCCGCTGTTGAAATAACCGTCCGCATCGGTCAGGAGACGGCGCACCTCTTCGACTTTGCCGATGAACTTGGGCCCCATCGTCTTGTTGACCTGCCCGGGATTTTGCAACCGCGCCAGCAGCGCCATCGCCGGCCGGCAATTCGGATCGTAGCGATCGCTCAAGAGCTCGCGGCAGGTCGCTTCCGCCTCCGCGTATTTGCCTTCCTGCACCAATTGCTCGGCGAGCTCTATTCCGCTCTCACAGAAACCTTCCACCGCCTCGTCGTGCGCATTCCCGCTCACGACCGCGTCCGGCAGATACGTCACCGCGGCACGAAATTCCTCGTGCGCTTGCACATAATTGCGCGACTGCATCGCGATCTTCCCCCGCGCGAGCGCTTCGTTCCCACGGGGGAGCGCAGCTTCGCGGCGGGCGATTTCGCGCTCGGCCGCACGTTGCGCCGCGCTCTGCGCGTGGACATCCAGAGGGCCCAGGATTTGCAAAACAATGAGCGCCGTGAGCCAGGCGCGCAGTGGGAGGGACAGCGCCCGTGCCTCCAACCCGAGCCGCGAAAAAATGGTTCTGTTCATTTAAGGATTGAGCGGACCGATCTCGATCCGCTCGTCGGGTTTTTGCGTGTTGACGATGACCGCGTGCCCGGGCTGCACGTCGATCAGTTTGTATCTGATCTCCATCTCCGGCGGCAATGAGAATTCCTGATCTTTTTTGATCACCAGCTCGCGCGGCGTGCCCCATTGGTAAACAAACGTCCCGATCGATTCCGGTGAGACCATGATTTTTTCCTTCACCAGGCTGAGTCGCTCACGGTTTTCCATGTTCTCGATCGTCAATTCCGAGACATCCACTTCGCCGCCCTGCTGGTTGACCTCAGACTTGGGCGTGAACTGCACGATCTTGAATTTCGTCCCGCGAATCTGGTCGCCCATCTTCCGGAACTGCGTCGGCTCTTTTAGGTCGCTCGTGTTGAGCAGGAAAGTGTCATCGGTGCGCGAAGCAAAAACGAGGCGAAAGGGCTCGCGATTAAACGACTTCATCTTCAGCTTCGCGACAAAGGCCGGATGTGAATTTTTCTCCGTGGGATTGGTCTTGCCGTGCCACTCTTCCAGGTTGGTGAAGCCGTCGCCATCCGGGTCCTGCGTCAGCACGTCCGCCTCCGCGATGGGGAGGCCAAATTGTTCCAGCCACTCGTTAGGGACGGGCGGATGCACTTCGCTCGTCTGGAGCGTGGCCGGGAGCCCATCCGGTCCGATAAAGTGCTTTTCCGGAACGAAAAGCCCGGACCGTCCGCCGAAAGTCCACTGCGGGGATTGGCGCAGCTTCTCGGCGGCTGCCTGCAACTCCACTGCGTTCTCGGTGGGTGCGGCGGGCTTCGGGGTGCCGAGCGTGGTCGTCTTTGTGAAATTGTCGTGAAAGCTCGCCGCGCTCCGCCAGACGAAGAAGGCGCAGAGCATGAGGAAAAGGGCGCCCGCGAGGAGAGCCACCCGATCATAGTGCGTGCGGAGCCAGTTCATGACCAAGATGGGGTTTTCAAAACGTGAACCTCACCATTTCGATCCGCGCCGTCGCGTTTACGTGTTCGTTTCCGACGATGAAATTTAACGCCGACGCGGCGGCCGGCGTCGCGCCTGGTGCCGGTTGATTCGCGGTCGCCTCCGCTGCACGCGGCGGCCCCTGCTCTTTCTCATTTACGATCTGCAGCGTGCGCATGACGTAGAGCTGCTCGTTGACGGTTGAGATTTGATTCAAGACCCGCCGGACCGCGCCCGGCGTGCCGGTAAACGCGAGATCGATCGCCGGCCGCTCGATCAACGGCACGACCGGAGCCTTCGTCTTCGGTCCACGGGCGGGCGGCGTCGCGCTTGGGCTCGGCGCCGCAACGAGCGGCACGCGTTTTAACGAAGTCACGCCCTGCACGCGCGCATCGATCAGGATATTCATGAGCAACTCCACTTGCGCGAGCTGTTGCCCGAGCCAGGGCGCGGCTTCCGTATCCGGCAATGCGGCGCCGAACTCTTCGAAGCCGAGGAAGAAATTTTCCGGCAGCTTCACCTTATTCTCGCGCGCTTTCTCGCTCACGCTCGTCATCGCCTGACGCAGACGCGCCTGGAACTCGTTAGGCTTCATCTCCGCCGGCACGGGCAGGACGCGCGTCTTCAGATTTTCCTGCAAAGCGGCGAGCGCGCTCGCGTATTCCTCCGCCTGCGTTTTCATTTTCCGCAGATTCCCTTCTGTTGGGAAAGGATCGTGCCGCTGCAACGCCGCCAGTTCCGTCGCCTGTTGATCGAAGGCCTGCTCCGCGTCCCCGAACCGGCTCATGCTCCAGCAAAGAAAGATACCGCTTGCCATCGTGCCGAACGCGAGGGCGACGAGGAACGTCCCAAGAAAGCGATTTTCTTCGAACCACTTTTTCATGGCAACGGCACCGGTTTCTTCAAATCGAGCCGCAACTCGTAGGGGAAGGCCCACTCTTTGTTGGTCGGCGTCGTCGGGCGAATCACTTTCGCCTGGTTATTTGGATCGATCGCGAAGTAGGGCGACTTTACCAGTTCGCGAAAATAATCGACCACCACCTCTTGCTGCTTCGGGTTGTACAAATAGAGCCCGCGCACAAAAAGACCGTCGAGCGACGGCAGGACCGGCTTGGCGTTCGCGCCCGCCTTCCCGGGTGTGCCTCGCACCACGGGCGTCGGCGCGGGAGTCGCCGCCACCCGGCCGGCCTGCAAATCTTCGCCGAGCGGTTTCCCGCCCGAAGTGGCCACCAACTCGGTAATCCAAATGTTTTCCTTCGGCAGTCGCTCGTTCAGATCTTCGATGATCTCGACCCAGAAACTGCGGTCGTTCAACACCGCCGTGAGCGGTGTCGCGACGGCGTCGAGCGCGACCGTTTGCTTACGGACCGCGTCCATCTGCGTCGTCAGGCGGCGCATGCCTTCTACTTTTTGCGCCAGGTTTTCCGTGGCCGTCCGCGTCACGCTCGCCGCGCGCAGGTAGTAAAACCCCCAGCCGAGCAAACCGAGAATCAAACACGCCGCCGCGAGGATGAAGAATGGCCGCCGCCGCGTCAGCTCCTGCGCGCGCACCACACTCGCGGTGCGCAAGTTCAACTCCATCGGGCAGGTCGTGGTCGCGCGCAGCGCCAGCCCCACCAGCTCACCTAACAAGTGCGAAGCCTGCGCCATTTCCGGCGCGCGCGCCGCGTCCGCCACCGTGACGTTGCGGAGCGGATGGAAGAACTCGATCGGCAGTTGCAGCTTCTCATGAAAAAACTCGCGCATGTACGGCATGCTAGCGCCGCCTCCGCAGAGGAAGACACGGGCCGGCGCGCTCCCTTGCTGTTGCGCGCGATAATGGCTGATCGAACGCATCAATTCCGCGTGCAACCGCGTCATGGTGCTGCGCACGATTTTCGAAACGCGCGCCACCTCGGGATCGGACGGCTCCGCATAGGCCCCGCCCAGACTAACGAATCCATCGCGTCGCTTCCGGAACTCCGCGGCCGCAGCGGGTTCGTTAAATTCTTTCCCGAGCGCGGTCGAGATGGAGCCGCCGCCGATCGGGACGCTGCGCGAAAAAACCTTCCCTGGTTCGATGAAGAGCAGGTTGGTGGTGCGCGCGCCGAGATCGACCAGAAGCGAGCAATCGGTCAGGTCGCTGTAGTTGTAACGGAAGGCGTTGTAGAGCGCCATCGTGGCCACATCCACCACTGCGGTGCGCAGGCCGGTGCCCTCGACCGCACCGTTGATTCCTTCCAGCAGATCGCTCTTGATCGCAACGAGCACGACTTGCAATTCCGGATCGGAGCTGCTCCCGACGAGCTGATAATCCCAGACCACTTCTTCGATCGGGAACGGCACATTCTGTTGCGCCTCGAAGGCAATGATGCGCTCGATTTTTTCCTCTTCGACGGAGGGCAATTTGACGAAACGCGCGAAGACCGATTGCGCGGCCACACAATAATTTACCGTGCCGGCTTTCACGCCCCGCTCTACCAGCATTTCGCGCAGCGCGGCGGCAATCTGTAAATTGCGCGCAGTCTCGTTTCCCGCCTCCGCGAGAATTTCGCGCAACGCATAACCGACCAGCACCAGCCCGCCTTGCGCCTGGGTGCGGAATTCGGCCAGCCCGACGGTTTGGGAACCGAGGTTGAGACTGAAAATACGGGGTGCGGCAGGCATGTGAATGGCCTAACGAGCCTTGATCTGCTCGTACCGTTCCCAATAAAGCGGAGCGAAGGGCGTTTCGTTTTTGTTTAGAAGAAAACCGGAAACAGGCGGTGTGGCGGCAAACCATCCCGCGGGCGCGCGTTCCAGACTGGCCTCGCTTTTGACCGCGCCGCCTTGCACCAGTTGCACCGCGATATTTCGAATGGAGTTCGCCGCCAGAGGACGATCACCGTTCAGCCGCGCCAGAGTTCGCGGCGTGACATACATGACCGAGCGCAGCTCCCGCCCGGCAGGAACGTTTACGTGCGTCAATTCTCCCGTCAGCAGTTTGCCGTTGAGGAGGATGAAATATTTGGCGGTCAATTCCTCCGTCCACGCCGGGGCCGCGGCAAATTCCACTTCCACCTCCAGCCAGAGCGCGCGCCGATCCGTCTCGTATTGTTGTGCGCCCTCGTGCGTAAACTGCGGAGCGGTGATCAGATTTTTGGTGATCTTGGTAATCTGAAACTCCACCGGCGGACGTGACTGTGCCGAGATCGACTGCACCGTTCCGAAGAGCACCAGGACGAAAACGAAGGCGGCAGGTTTCACAAAAGAATCAGGATAGTGACGCCACGTTCTACCGTCTCGACAACCGCCCCAGCAATGAAAAAGCCCGGCGAAATTTGTCTCGCGTCCGGCCGATCGACGGAAGTATTCAGAAGCGGAGGCGCACCCGCGGTGGGTCGCGCCCGAAACAAAGAAAGGAAATCAAAATGCCAGCAGCGAAAAAGAAAACTGCAAAAGCCAAGGTGAAGGTGAAAGACCTGAAGGCGAAGAAGAGCCCGAAAGGCGGGGCCGCCTATATCAAGTACGATGGCGTCCAGGGGGCGTCAAAGATCCGCCCAGACGCGACCAGTAAAATCCGCTTCTAGGGTTCCCGCGGGCTCCGTCGCCGGGCGGTTCTTTTAGGAACCGCGGCGGAGCCCGTGTCGCCCGCCCGCAGGCGAAAGTGGAACCAAAAAGCCCGCGCGAATTTCCTTGTCGGGCCGAATCCGGGACGCTAAACAAGATCAGGGGCGTGTCACCGCCGCACGGACGCCAGCGGCATACGGAAAGGAAATGTATGGCCACTGCGAAGAAAAAGACCGGAAAAGCGAAGGTCAAAGTCAAAGACCTCAAAGCGAAGAAAAATCCTAAAGCCGGGGTTTCGCGCTACAATATCTATCCCTCCTTCCCGAAGAAATAAGAGGCAAATTGGGGAACTCGCGGCGCCACTACGGCCCGCGAAAGTTCAAAAGGTCGAGCAGATAGAAGCGATACAGCTGCTGACGAATCGTCGCGGGCGCGAATCCGCTGACGATATCACGCACCGCGCGCGCGCCATCGCTCGCGCGCAAAAGCTCGATCTCCCAATCCTGCCCGCGAATCTCGACGGAGAGATTGGCCTGCCGATTTTGCAAGCGAAGCGGCGCTCCGCGACGGGCCGGCCATTTGATGCGGCCGAAATAATTGGTCCGCACCGGACGCCAGCGCAGGAGCGCGGAGAGATCGTCCCACGGCGGAACGGTTTCCGGTTCCCGCGTGAAGAGGAAGCGATAAAATGCGCCGGGCAGGAGCGTATCGATCACCTCGGCGACTTGCCCGCGTGAGCGCGGGAGGAACGAATCGCAGAGGTCACGATTAATCGCCGGACGAAGCGAACGCTCCGTCTCGTAGCTGCCGCGCAAGTGCAGGCCAGCCTGGCGCGCGATCCGTAACCAACGCCCGAGCGGCAGGTGGTGCATGATCGGGACAAACAAATCCGACGACAAATAAGTCGGCCCGTGTTTCACCACTTCGCCCTCCGCCGCCGACAGCGCCTCCGCCAGCCCCAGGGTCTGGGTAACTTCGCGGCCGCCCTTCCATCGATCCACCTCCAGCCCGAACGCGGAAAGAAAGGGACGCCAGCGCCGGCTGAAGTGTTCGCGGCCATTGACGCCCAGGCAGAGCACGCCGCGGCCGGCCAGACAGGCGGCGAGATGGCGCAACGCCCGCCCCAGCTCCGGCACATACGACATGACGCCGTGGCAGGAGATCATGTCGAACTCGCCGCCTGTTCGCTTCGTTAGGCCAGCGTCCAGCAAATCCGCGCGCAAAAAACGAAGGTCGCGCCCGCCTTTCACCTGCCGCTGCAGCTGCCGCGCGCGCCGGATCGACTGCGCGGAAAAATCGATCCCTACAATCTCCGCTCGCGGAAATCGCCGACGCAGAGCGAACGCCTCCAAACCCGTGCCACAACCCGCAACCAAAATACGGCGCGGCGGCCACACCGCAGGCTGTCCCACGGCTTCGATCCAGTCGAGCGGCGCCAGGCGCCACGGTGGCCGGCGCAGTTCTGCGCGACTCAGCTTCGGATACGGCAACCGTTCGTACGAGTCCCGCACCGCGCGCGCCGCTCGACGGCTCATCGCCTAGCGAATGTGCAGGCTCACGCGGTCTTCCCCATTCGCTCGCCCAGTTCGCCGCGCTCCAGGCAACCGCGGAAATACTCGATCGTCTCGCGAATGCCCTGATCGAACTCCACCTTCGGCTCCCAGCCGAGCACCTTCTTCGCGCGCGTGATGTCCGGCTGCCGCACCTTCGGGTCATCCACCGGCAGTGGTTTGTAAACGATCTTCGACTTCGCACCGATGATGCGACGAATCTCCTCGGCGAATTGTTTGATCGTCATCTCGCGCGGGTTCCCGATGTTGACCGGTTCGTGAAAATCCGATTGCGAAAGCTTGAAGATCCCGTCGATCAAATCCGAGACGTAACAAAACGAACGCGTCTGCGATCCATCGCCAAACACGGTGATCGGCTCGCCCGCGAGCGCTTCGCCAATAAACGCCGGCACCACCCGCCCATCGCGCAAACGCATCCGCGGGCCATACGTGTTGAAGATGCGCACGATCTTCGTGTCCATCTTATGGAAGCGGTGATACGCCATCGTGATCGCTTCCGCGAAACGCTTCGCCTCATCGTAAACTCCGCGCGGCCCGATCGGGTTCACGTTCCCCCAGTAATCTTCCG
>JBDSNB010000151.1:0-2991 GCA_039915555.1 Chthoniobacterales bacterium
CGCGCAGACGATGGGTCAGCGATTCGACTTCGCCTTTCATGTAGGCTTCCAGCGCTTCGAGCCGCTTCTGCAAATCGCCGCGTAACTCCGCCGCCTCGCGCACGAGACGTTCTTCGACGCGCTGGAAACGCCCGTCGTAATCGCGCATTTGCGAGCCAAAAAGAATATCGCGAATACGGTCGACGTTTTGGCTTTCGTCCACCGCTGCGCCGTTGGTTTGCTCTTGTTGGGGGGGTTGGGAATCCATGGTTTCCTCCATATTTTTCTCCTAAAACCAGATCGTATAACGGAAGCGCTCGCCAACGCAATCCTTCCTGTCGAGGTGCTTGTGCCTGCTGCGCGATGGCCGCTACTTTGCCTGGTGCGAAAGTCTGCCATCCTCCTCCTGCTCCTCCTCGGCGGAGTCGTTGCCATCGGCTTCCTCGTCCTGCAGGATCAGAAGATTGCGCCCGCCTCCACCGAAGCGCCGGCAGAGTTAAAGACGATCCACGACCGGCTGACCGAATTCGCCGAGCCGGTGCAGAGCCGACTGGCGCCTCACTTCCAAAAAGCCGGCGTCATTTATCCGCCGTCGCGCATGGCCTTCGTCGCCATCAAAGAAGCGCGCAAACTTGAGCTCTGGGCCGCGAACGAATACGAAGACCTGCGTTTCGTCCGCGAGTACGACATCCTCGCGGCGAGCGGAAACTTGGGCCCGAAATTGCGAGAAGGCGATCGGCAGGTCCCGGAAGGCGTTTACCGCATCGTGCTCTTGAATCCGAACAGCCTTTACCATCTTTCACTGCGTGTCAGTTATCCGAACGATTTCGATCTCCAACACGCCGCCGAGGAAGGCCGCACTGAACCCGGAACCGACATCATGATTCACGGCGGCGCGCGCTCCAGCGGGTGTCTCGCGGTCGGCGACGAGGGCGCGGAGGACTTGTTCGTGATCGCAGCGCTCACGGAAACTCGCGAGATTCCGCTCATCATCAGTCCGGTGGATTTTCGCGTGCAGCAATTCGCGCCGCCGCCCGGGTCGCCTGTGTGGACCGAGGGGCTCTACGCCGACATCCGCGCCGCCTTGACCACGTTTTCGCGCTAGGACGCGGTCGTCTTACATCCCGAGCCGCGGAGACGGCGCATTTTTTCGTGCAGCACCAGCCGCCAACCGCTAGGAAACATGGATGCCCCGCAAGCGCAGTTCCAAGAACACCGCCGTTGTCCTCGCGCCCGAGAATGCGCTCCACCCTCCCGCCGCGCTCCCGCCGGCTGAACGCCGGCTTTCGTTTGGCGATCGCTGGAGTTATGCGCCGGCGCCGGAAGCGCACAACTACATCGAGCTGAAGAAACGCTATCAACTTTTCATCGGCGGCAAATTCGTCGTGCCGCACTCGGGAAAATATTTCCCGTCCATCAACCCGGCGACGGAAGAGAAGCTGGCCGAGATCGCCGAAGGCGACGCGCATGATGTTGATCGCGCCGTGAAAGCGGCGCGCGCCGCCTATCAGAATGTCTGGAGCAAGATGCCCGGTCGCGAGCGCGGCAAATATCTTTACCGCATCGCGCGGCTCATTCAGGAAAAATCCCGCGAGCTGGCCGTGCTCGAAACGATGGATGGCGGCAAAACGATCAAGGAGAGCCGCGACATCGATCTTCCGCTCGTAGCCGCGCACTTTTTCTACTACGCCGGTTGGGCCGATAAATTGCAGTACGCGTTCCCCGGCCGCACGCCGACACCACTCGGCGTCGCCGGACAAATCATTCCGTGGAATTTTCCGCTCCTGATGGCGGCGTGGAAACTGGCGCCCGCGCTCGCGTGCGGAAACACCTGCGTCCTCAAGCCGGCCGAGACCACCAGCATCACCGCCATGCATCTCGCGGAGATTTTCCAGGAAGCAGGCCTGCCGGACGGCGTGGTCAATATCGTGACCGGCGCTCGTGCCACCGGGCAGGCGCTGGTCGATCACGACGACGTGAACAAGATTGCGTTCACCGGTTCCACCGCCGTCGGCAAAATGCTCACCCAAGCAGTCGCGGGCACAAAGAAGAAGCTCACGCTCGAATTAGGCGGCAAGGCGGCCAACATCATTTTCGAAGACGCGCCGCTCGATCAAGCGGTCGAGGGCATCATCGCTGGCATCTACTTCAATCAAGGCCACGTCTGCTGCGCGGGCTCGCGTTTGCTCGTGCAGGAAGGCGTCTTCCCGCAAGTCATCCGTAAACTGCGCGACCGCATCGCTACCCTGCGCGTCGGCAATCCACTCGACAAGAACACGGACATCGGCGCGATCAACTCGCGCATGCAGCTCGATAAAATTCACGAACTGGTCGACAGCGGTTTGCAACAAGGCGCAGAGCTCGTGCAGCCGCGCTGCAAACTCCCGGACAAAGGTTACTGGTATCCACCCAGTTTTTTCACCGGCGTCACCGCCTCTCATCGCATCGCGCAGGAAGAGATCTTTGGCCCGGTCTTGAGCGTCATGACCTTCCGCACACCGGACGAAGCGATCGAGCGCGCGAACAACACTGCCTACGGCTTGAGCGCCGGCGTCTGGACGGACAAAGGGAGCAAGATTTTCAAGATCGTGAGCAAACTCCGCGCAGGCGTCGTCTGGGCGAACACCTTCAATAAATTCGATCCGACCAGCCCCTTCGGCGGCTACAAGGAAAGTGGCTTCGGCCGCGAAGGCGGACGGCACGGGTTGCTACCGTATCTGCACCTACGTGCACCCTGAAGCGACTTAAAGCTTGAGACGCGCTCCTTTCACTTTTCGCCATCAGAGCTGCGACTCTTGATAGCTGATTGCGCCGACGAATCATGGCGCTTATCCCGCTACCCAAATCAGCTCCCCTGAAGATCGCGAGAGCCTCTTCACGATTGGAGCGGCCAGCGTCCAAGCACTCCTGCGGTTCAGAACACAGATCTTGTCGGCCCGGAAGCTGACAGCTTCCCCTACAATTCCTCCTCGTCCCGTCGGCCAGCGCGCGCGCGCGCGTCGTAATAGAGGA
>JBDSNB010000040.1:0-3159 GCA_039915555.1 Chthoniobacterales bacterium
GGAGGCGGCGTTCGCGGCGGCGCTGCGTGAGTTCGAAGAACATCCGGGCGCGCTGCTCGGCATGGCGTCGGTCCGGCTGGCCTTGCATCGCTTTGCGGAAGCGGAGGCGCTGGCGGAGCAAGTGAGGCGGCGCGCGCCACGCAATGCGGAAGCGCGCTTGCTGGCGAGTGATGCGTGGCTGGCGCTCGGGCGGACGGGCGAGGCGACGAAACTTTTGGATGGAATGGAAGAGAGGCCTGCGGTGTTGGCCCGACGTGCGGAGGTAGCGCGGCTGCAAGGGAAGAATGAGGAAGCGGTGCGGTTGTGCGCGCACGCGGCGGAGGCGGCTGGGGCGCGCGGGGAAGCGCCGATCGATATTGCAGTGAGCCGGGTGCGGCTGGGTGAGATGTTTTTTCGGAGCGGAAAATTAGAGGCGGCGGACGAGCAATACCGGCTGGCGCGGGAGTTGGCACCCGAGAGTTTTACGGTCTTGGAACACCGGGCGGAATTGCTTGGCGCACAGGAGAAATTTTCAGAAGCGGTCGCGCTCTATCAGCAGGTGATCGCGCAGTCTTATCGGCCGGACATGGAGCAGGCGCTGGGGGATTTGTTTACGTTCATGAAGCAGCCGGAGCGGGCCCGGCTTTATTACGATCGTGCGCTCGCTGGTTACCTCGCTTCCGTGGAACGCGGCGAAATTCATTTCATTCATCATCTGGCTGGCTTCTATTGCGACGCGCAAGAAGACGGCGTCGAAGCGGTGAAATGGGCGCGACAGGATCTGGCGCTGCGGCAGAGCGCGACGGCGCACGAAAGCGTGGCATGGGCGTTGTATCGCGCGGGAGAATTTGAGGAGAGTCGGCGCGAAATCGAAGCCGCGCTGGCCAGTGGGATCAAGGATGCGCACGTCATTTATCACGCGGGCTTGATCTTTTCCGCGGCGGGCGATCTGGAGCACGGGCGGAAGTTGCTGGAGGAGACGGCCACGCTCAATCCGAGTTACCTAAAATTCCACGTCCATCGATGAAGTGGTGCCTGACGATGCTCGCGCTGTGGGGTGGAGTCGCCGCCGCGCTGGCGCATCCGGTGGCGCAAGGCGCGATGGAACTTCATGCGCATGCCGACAAGGTCCTGTTGCGCGTGCGTGTCGCGCCGGAGGAAGTCTTTGTCGCGAACATGCACGCGGCGGAGCCCGCGGCGACGCTGGAGGAGGCCTACGCGCGGCATGGAGAATACCTCTTGCAACACATGCGTCTGCGGGCCGACGAGCAGGCGTTGCGCGGGACGCTGGTGCACGCTGCGCCTCCGCAGGCCGGCGAGCATAACGCGCAGGCAGTGTACGATTATGCGTTCCCGGTTTCCCGGCTGCCGCATTCTCTTTCTCTGGAGCAGGATATCCTAAACGAGTTCGATTACGTGCCGGGTAATCGCTGGGAGGCGAGTTACATTGTGCGGGCGCAGATCGGGGGAACGATCGTGGCCGACGGTGCGCTTCTGACCTCGGCGACGCCGCTCAATCTGTCGGCAAACAACCGGCCGAGCGCGTGGCGCACGATGCGCGATTATTTCGCGCACGGGATCGGACACATTTTGACCGGCTACGATCACCTGCTCTTCATCAGCGCGCTCGCGCTGGCGGTGATTTCGTTTTGGGAACTGGCCAGGGTGATCGCCGCTTTCACGCTTGCACATACCGTCACGCTCACGCTCTCCGTCATCGATTTGGTGCGGCTGCCGTCGCATATCGTTGAGCCGATGATCGCCGCCAGCATCGTGTGCGTGGCGTTGCAAAATGTCTTCTGGCCGCGCACGAGTCATGGCGGGCCGCGCCTCGCGATCGCGTTTATCTTCGGCTTGTTTCATGGGCTCGGTTTCGCGGGCGGATTGCTCGATGCGATGTCGGGACTGCCGGGCCTCGGGATCGGGCTGGCCATCGTGGCGTTTAGCTGCGGGGTGGAGATCGGCCACCAATGCGTGGTGCTGCCGGTTTTTGGTCTAACGAAATTGGTGCGTGGGCGGAACTCGACGACGGCAGCGCACGCAAGAGGCTGGCTATTGCGCGGCGGTTCGGCCATCATCGCGGCCGCGGGAATGTTTTATCTCGTGGCGGCTCTCACCCAAAACCACGGGCTTCGTTAGCGGCCGCGACGGTAGACATCCACCCTCGATCCCAACCGCACTTCCTCAAATGCCCGGCTTGATCCAACGCTACACCCATTGGCTGCACACCCAGTGGCCCGCCGGCACGGTGGAGAAACTGCCGGTCTCGGGCGAAGACGGTGTGACGAATCTTCCGGGGGTGCGGATCGTGGGCGACTTGACCGGGATTCCGCTGCTGAAGTTTTCCTCGGACACCGGGGCCAGTGCGGTGCGAGCGATTTTACGCGAGCCGGACTTCCGAAAGGGTGAGGGCGAGATGCTCGATCTCGCGGTCATCGGCGCGGGAGTGGCGGGGATTTCCGCGGCGATTGAAGCGCGGAAGGCGGGACTGAACTTTGTGGTGATCGAGGCGACGGAGATTTTTTCCACGGTGGTCAATTTTCCAAAAGCGAAACCGATCTACACCTACCCGACGGAGATGAAACTGGACGGCGGGCTCCAGTTCACCGCCGATGTAAAAGAGGCGCTGCTCGAGGAGATGCACGAGCAGGCGCGGGCAGCGGAGATCGAAATCACCGCGGGACGGGTGGAGCGGATCGAACGCAAGGATGACGCGTTGACCTTGCACATGGGCGAGGGCGATCCGCTGGTGGCGCGGCGGGTGATTGTGGCGATCGGGCGGAGCGGAAATTTCCGCAAGCTCGGCGTGCCTGGCGAGGAGATGGACAAGGTTTACAACCGACTCTTCGATCCGAAGGAATTTGCGGGGAAGGATTCGCTCGTGGTCGGAGGAGGGGACTCCGCTTTGGAAACCGCGATCGCGCTCACGAAGTCGGGCGCGAATGTGACGTTGAGTTATCGCAAGAAGGAACTCTCGCGCGCGAAGCCGGAGAACATCGCGAAGATCGAGATGCTGGCGGAAAACGGGGACGCCGATGTGCAAGTGGAGCGGCCCAGCTCGGAGCGCGTGAATTGCGCGATGACGAGCGGGATGTGCGGCGCGAAGGGCGGGAAGTTGAAGCTCGCGCTCGGCACCGAAGTGACGCGGATCGAGGCGGAGCAGGTTTCGTTGCAGAACGG
>JBDSNB010000156.1:0-4018 GCA_039915555.1 Chthoniobacterales bacterium
AACGGAATGGCGAATGGGAAGCCGTCCCGATGTGCTCGATGAATCAGCAGACGTGGTCGGAAGTGTATGACAAGCGGTTACAAGACCCTGAACTCCTACAGCAGGCACAAGTCTACGCGCCCGCCGAAGAACAAGGAGTGACGGCTTCCGAGCCGTCGAATCTTTAAACCACGACGCCTCGCAAGGCGTCGCTCTTTGATCATCTAAAGCCAATCGCGCACCGCGTCGATGGCGCGCAGATAAACCTGATGCGGTCCACCGCGCATCAGCTCCTGCCCCATCAAGGCCACCGGATCGATCCCGGCGGCTGGCAGCAGTTCGCGCATTCGCTCCTTGCCAGCAATGTGATGTGACACTGCGAGCAGATCGGTCTCGGGTGAGTTCACGACTCGGAACTCATCTTCGCCGCAAATGATACTGCAGCGTCCCACCGGATCGCCCGTCTTCTCTTGCAACGTCACCGTAATCGTTCGCCCGCTGGAATCAGTCAGCGTACACGAATTCTCTTTCGCCTCCCCAGCGATCCAGCCTAACTGCGCCGCCAGCCAACCGATGAGTAACAGCGCGGTGGAACGAAATTCGCGCGCGAACTCGAGTTCGATGCGATCGATCTCGGCCAGCTTTGCCAGGCAGGCCGGTTGATCGAAAAAGAGCGCGAGTGCGAAACGCGTGTGCACAAGTCGCGTCCAGTTGAGGTCGCACAGGACGACGCGATGATTCGATTCGGCACGCGCGCTGTTCACGAGTTGTAGTTGCGTTGCGAAATCGCCCCAATCATGGCTGTCGTAGATGAGCCGATCGACCCAGGTCCAAAGTTGCGGGTCCATCGGATCGTGAAATTCGCCCTGCCACCAAAGGTAAAAGGGCAGATCTGAATCGAGGTGTGAGAAGACAATGTTCGGCAGGAGCCGCGCGAACGATCCCTCCAGGGCAAACGAGATTTGCTCCGAGCAAATGTGTTTGCTCCCTGCGCGGCTGACGTGGCAATGCGCGCTAATCCAAGCCTCCACTTTGTCCTCAGCGCGGGACGGCGTGGCCGCGATAACAAGCGCGCGGCAGGCGTGATTCTCCGCGATCTGCGCGATGAGCTGCGTGTTCTGGGAAAGTGAATCCGCCGCCTCGCTGTAGACCGCGAGATTGATCAACGAAGCGCGCGCCATCATCTCGCCGCCCTGCTCCCAAAGCTTCTTCAGCTCGCGCTCGATCTTGCCGATCTCGACCGGCATGCCGACCGCAATGGTAGGCGCGTCCGCGCTCATCACAGCCTCCGCCAGGCGCGACCGTCGCGCGCCAGTAAGTCATCCGCTTCGTCCGGTCCCCACGATCCGGCGGGATGGAAAGTGAGCGGCGGCGCATTTTCCGTTGCCCTCCACGCCTCCTCGATGGAGTCGATAAACGCCCAAGCTTGCTCCACCTCATCGCGCCGCGCGAAGAGGGTGGCATCGCCGCTCATCGCATCGAGCAGCAACCGTTCGTAGGCCTCCGGGCTCGCCTTCCCGAACGAGGTCCCATATTGAAAATCCATCTTCACCGGTTCGATCCGGAAACTGGTCCCCGGCACCTTCGCCTGCATCCGCAGCGAGATGCCCTCGTCAGGTTGAATCCGGATCACGAGCACGTTTTGATCGAGCGCCTGCGATTCTTTATTGAAGAGAACCGAGGGCGCTTTCTTAAAGTGGACCGAAATCTCGGTGCCCGATTTCGGCAACCGTTTGCCGACGCGCAGGTAGATCGGCACATCGGCCCAGCGCCAGTTATCGATGTGCATCCGCAGTGCCACAAAAGTTTCCGTCTGCGATTTCGGGTCGACGTTTTTTCCCTCGCGATAAGCCGGGACCGCTTTGCCGCTAATCGCGCCCGCGGCGTATTGCCCACGGATCACATTCGTCTCCACTTCCTTCCCGTTCAGATGACGAAGCGACCGCACCACCTTCACCTTTTCATCGCGCACGCTATCGGCGCCGAGATCGGTCGGCGGTTCCATCGCCACCAGGCAAAGCAGCTGCAGGAGATGATTCTGCACCATGTCGCGCAACGCTCCGGCGCCTTCGTAATAACCGGCCCGTCCTTCCACACCGAGCGTCTCCGCGGCGGTGATCTGGATGTGATCGATGTAACGCGAATCCCAGAGCGGCTCGAAAATCGCATTCGCGAAACGAAGCACGAGGATATTTTGCGCTGTCTCTTTGCCCAGAAAATGATCAATCCGATACGTGCTCCCTTCCGGGAACGCGCGATGCACGATCTCGTTCAAACGCCGCGCCGAGGGCAGATCGGTTCCGAAGGGTTTCTCCACAATCACGCGCGCCCAGCTTCCTTTCTCGGATTTGTTAAGCCCAGCATCCTTCAAGTTTTTCAGGATTGGCTCGAACTGATCCGGCGCGACCGCGAGATAGAACAGCCGGTTACTGCCGATGCCGCGTTCCTTCTCCATCGTCTCGAGGCGCTGGCGCAGTTTCACAAAACCGTCTGCGTCGCCGAACTCGCTCACGTGATAAAAGAGCGACTTCGCAAAGCCGTCCCAAATTTCATCGCGGACTGTCTGGCGGGAAAACTTCCGCACCGCTTCGCCCATCTCTCTCCGAAAATCATCGTCCGTCTTTTCGCGTCGCGCCATCCCGACGACCGCGACCTGCGGCGGCAGCTCGCCATCCGCGGCGATATTGTAGAGCGCTGGAATTAATTTCCGGTGCGTCAGGTCGCCGGTTGCGCCGAAGATCACGATCGTGCACGCATCCGGAACGCTCCGGCTCACGATGCCTTCGCGGAGTGGGTTGGGGGAGGACTGAGTGGCGCCGGTCTTCATGATGGAAAAGGATTCGCGAGCGTAAACACATTCGCGTGAACGGCCAAAAATAGAGGATCAACGACAGAAGGTCACGGAAATCTGAAGAGCCGCGCGGCCGCCAGGGTCAGAGCGAGACAGACCGCGAGATAGGCGAGATTCACGCCGGCGCGGATCGCCCACGGCTGACGCGCCAAGTTCACTCCCAATGCCCGGCCCAATAATACTCCGAGGCCGAGGAAGAAAAACCACGGGATAAAAAAGAAAGCCGCCGAGCCGCGCGCCAGCGCTGTGACCAGATCGTGGATCGCCCCGCAGACGACGAAGGTGATGGCGAGCGCGACCGGTTCGGAAACGAACCGTTGCACTGGCGAGTAGACGCGCGTCGAAAGGTAATATCCGAAGAGTGGATTCCAGGCGCGCCAGAACCCGGCGAACGAAACCGCCCCAAACGACCGGTAGAGCATGTTCCAAAGCGCGCCGCCCGGGCGCGGCCGACCGGCCCGGTGGCGGATGTACTCGCCGAGCGTTAAGCGATGGCGAGGGCGGGTGTGTAATTCACGTTACTGCACGGCGAGATGTGTCCGTCTCTACTTCTGCGTCCTGTTCGCAACCGAGAAGGACGAGAAGAGGGCCCATCCGGTGCGATTTGGGACAACTGATCTTGCCCTGAATAACTTCAATTTAAAAGAGCAAGACGCGTCACAGATTCCGGGTAGATACGCACGACTGCCGTCCGGCTACCGCGATGACAACCGCCGGCGCACGAAGACCCGAAAAGTTTTTCGCGGCCGCATCACGGCCCTTCGTGGGCTCAGAGCCACTGGCCGGGATTTTAGAAAAGGGCCGAATTATTGCAACAGCGCTTTCGGTAACCCTGCGTGTTTATCCGGCCACGCGACGCTCGGGACATCGGTCGAGCCGAAGACCCACTCGAGCACCGTCCACTCACCGCTGGATTTCATAAAAAGAAGCGCTTCGCCTTGAGGATCGAACATGCCGAGATCGAGGTCTTCTTTGTATTTCGTTTTTGAGAAATCAATTTTGCCGCCATCCGGGCGGATGGGCAAAACCCGGGCATAAGCCCAGTCGCCCGCCACGCGCAAACGGTCGACTTTGAAGACCACTTTCAGTTGCAGGTCTTTTTCGGCAGGCTGCCTGATGGCATCCATGATTCCTTTCCGCTCCTCGCTGCCCGCGGCGGGGGTATGCGCGCTCTGCGCAAAGGCATGG
>JBDSNB010000084.1:0-16867 GCA_039915555.1 Chthoniobacterales bacterium
CTTTGTTTTCCACGGCTCTGACTCCTATCCGTGCATGTCGCGTGTGAGCGACAGCAGCAATTTGATCGATCCGATCTGGTGGAAGAGGAACGGGGGCGCGCCCAATCTATGGCGTCGATCTGGCCACGGCGGCCGATCCGGTTAGACAACGGGCTGCGCCCACGCTCCAGAGGGTTCATTTTCTTTCGGCGCTCAGGTTATTTTGTCATTGGGTGGTCGGTTGCTGTTTTTCTGTTCCCCTCAAACCCCGGCCTTTAATCCCAGGCTTTCGGCGCTCAGTCGCCCGGTCCGGATGCGCCACAGATCCACCGCCAGTTGCCGCGCCACCGCCACGATCGCTTTCTTGCGCGCCGCTCCGGTGGCCAGCGCGCCTTTGGCCAGCAGGTGGCGCCCCCAGCGTTCGTCTGAAAAGCGGAAGCGTTACTCGCGGCGCTGCTTTTCCACCAGATGCCGCAACTGACGCTCCATCGTCTTGAAGGCGTCATGCACCGCTTTAGTCAGCGGCTCGAATGAATCGTCGGCTGTCTGACTCTCGTCGGACACAAGTTCGTGCCCGCCCGCCACAGTCACGTCGATCCGGGCGCGATACGGATTCCCTTTTTTGTGGCCGTGATTCGGTTGCTCGATCGCCACGTCACAGCGGTTGATATGGTCGCAAAACTTTTCGAGACGACCGGCCATTTCCACGACCATGCGATCGATCTCCGCAGACTTTTCCAAGCCGCGATAGGTAACTTTCAGAGGCAATTGCATGCTAACGAAGTCCAGTCAGCAAATCTTCATGTCAAGCGGCGGGCACCCCGCGCCATCATTTCAGATCGATTGCAGTGAGCGAAAATGTTTCGGCAAATCCGCGAGTTCGATGCTGACGAGATCGGACTTCACGTGCTCGACCAGACAGGCGCGCACTTCCGCAGGAAGCAAGTCCACGACCGCGGAATGAATCGACGCGGGCGCGGCAAACGACCAGCCGTCCATCCCGTCACGCTTCACGGTTTCCGCGATGTTATCCGCCAGCTGGCGCACGATTCGCTTGTCGTTTTCCGTTTCGATGCCCTGCCGCTCGGCCGTTCCGCCGCCCGATTTTCCGGTGGGAAACCGGCCCGCCTGGTCCGTCAGTTTATCCTGATAACGGCCGTGCGCGTCGGTCGTATCGAAGGCCTGCGTCAGAGTGAGGGCGGCGCCGCGGTTCGGCGTCTCGCGCACCTTGTACGCTTTCAGGCTGCCGCGATCGGTCACGATAAGAAGTGAGGTTGGTGTCATGGGCTATCCTCCGGTCGATCGGTTTTGATTTTCGGCAGGCGGTCTGCGGGTTCCGTGGCGGGCTCGGCCGTCTCCGGTCGTTCCTCATGCGGAATTTCCACCTGCCGTTTCTTCCACGATTCGTGCCGCGCTTTCGCCTGCGATCCGGTCGTGAGGCACAATAGCTTCATCGCGCGACCTTCCACTTCGAAATCATCGCCCGAGGCGTACTTGTGACCGTTCTCGATGAATCCGTTTTCGTCTGCGGTGTCGATGACGAGCCGCCACTCCAAATCCTTCTCGCCGGGCAGGACGAAGGGAATCGCCTCGTGGTGCGCGTTGATCAAAAGCAGAAAAGTTTCATCGCGAATCGGTTCGCCTTCAAAACTGAGGACGTCGATCGTGTCGCCGCTCAAGAGCATCGCCAGACAGCGCACGAAAGGCGACGACCATTCCTCGTCGCTCATCTCGTTGCCACCGGGATTGAACCACATCACATCCTTGATCTCGGAGCCGCGAATCCGCCGCCCCTGGAAAAATTTCGGACGCCGAAAAACCGGATGATCGCGCCGCAGCGCGATCAATTTTCGCGTGAACTCGAGCAGCTGTTTCTGCTCGTCGTTTCGCTCCCAATTCAGCCAGCTGATCTCGTTGTCCTGGCAATAAGCGTTGTTGTTGCCCTGTTGCGTTCGCGCCCATTCGTCTCCCGCGCACAACATCGGCACGCCTTGCGAGAGCAGCAGCGTCATGAGCAAATTGCGACGCTGCCGGCGCCGGAGCGTGTTGATCTCAGGATCGTCCGTCGGCCCTTCGACCCCGTGATTCCAGGAGTGATTATTGTTGTCGCCGTCCTGGTTGTTTTCGCCGTTGGCTTCGTTGTGCTTGTCGCTGTAGCTGACCAGATCGTTCAGCGTGAAACCATCGTGCGCGATGATGAAATTGATGCTCGCATACGGACGGCGGCCATTGTGCATGTAAAGGTCCGGGCTGCCCGTGAGGCGATAAGCGAGCTCGCCGATTTTTCCCTCATCGCCTTTCCAAAAACTCCGCACCGCGTCGCGATATTTCCCATTCCATTCCGCCCACAGAATGGGAAAATTTCCGACCTGATATCCGCCCTCGCCCACGTCCCACGGCTCCGCGATTAACTTCACCTGCGAGAGCACCGGGTCCTGGTGAATGATCTCGAAAAAAGCGTGCAGCTTATTTACGCCCTTCGCATCGCGCGCCAGGGTCGACGCGAGATCAAAACGAAAACCATCCACCTGCATCTCGATCACCCAATAGCGCAGGCTATCCATCACGAGCTGCAGCGTGCGCGAGTGGAGGAGATTGAAGGTGTTCCCCGTCCCCGTGAAATCCATGTAGAAACGTGGATCGTCCGGCACCAGCCGGTAGTAGGCGAGATTGTCGATTCCGCGGAAGCTGAGCGTGGGCCCATTTCGATTTCCTTCGCCGGTGTGATTGTAAACCACATCGAGAATCACCTCGATCCCCGCGGCGTGGAGGTTGCGGACCATGCCTTTGAACTCAGCGACCTGCCCGCCCATGTCGCCCGTGCTCGAGTAGCGCGCTTCCGGCGCAAAAAAGCCGATCGAGTTATAGCCCCAGTAATTCGTTAGACCTTTGTCCACCAGGATCCGGTCGTTCACGAAGCTGTGCACCGGCAGCAGCTCCACCGCCGTCACGCCCAGATCCTTCAAATACTTGATCGCTCCCGCGCTGCCGACGCCCGCATAAGTGCCGCGAATTTCCTCCGGCACATCGGGACACAAACGCGTGAAGCCCTTCACGTGCATCTCGTAGATGACCGATTCGTTTAACGGCGTGCGCGGCGGCTTCACCCCACCCCAATCAAAGCCGTTCTCAATCACCACCGCCTTCGGCATCCCCCACGCGTCGTCGCGGAAATCGCGCGTCAGATCGCCCGCCTCGTCACCCACCACGTAGCCAAATATTTCGTCCGCCCAGTTAATCTGTCCCGCGATCGCCTTCGCGTACGGATCGAGCAACAACTTCGAGCGATTAAAACGCATCCCGCGTTCCGGATCGTACGGACCGTAAACCCGGTAGCCGTACATCTGCCCCGGCCGCACATCGGGCAGAAAAATATGCCACACCTGATCGGTGTGTTCCGTCATCGGGATCCGGATGTTCTCCTGCGGCGAATCCACCTGATCGAACAGGCAAAGATCCACCGAGGTCGCGTGCTCGGAGAAGATCGCGAAATTCACTCCATTCCCCATCCAGGTCGCGCCCAGCGGATACGGGTAGCCGAGCCAAATTTTAACTGGTGTCATAAAAAAGCGGAGCCGTCCCTATCCGCCACGCCGTCGCGATTGGCAATGCGGAGCGGCCGCCGCCGGGAGGATGGTGATCAGTGAATGGTAAATGGTTTCCCTCCATTCACCGATCGCCAGTCACGGCTCACATTTCCTAAAAGCGCCGGAACCAGCTGTAGGGAAACGCGTCGCCCGGGCAATCCGTCGCATAGCGCGGAGGGTTCATCTCGCGATGCGGTCGCACCGGAATGGCGCGGCCATCCGCCTTTCCGCACCGATCGCGCAGATATCTGATCAACTCCTCCGTCGCGGCCAACTGCGCGGCGGTCGGTTTGTCGCGATTGAAATCGCCCACCAGGCAAATCCCGAGCGAAATGTTGTTTAGATAATCGCTGTGCACATGGCCGCCGTTGATCTGCCGCGTCCAGCGGCTGCCGATCTCGATTTCCCCATCGCCCGACGACCGCCCGTTGCCGACCACAAAATGATAGGCCATCCCGTTTTGCATCCGCCGCACTTTCTTGTGGTAGTAATCGAACGCCTTCGCGTTCCCCTGCCGCGTGCCGCTGTTGTGCACGATGATGAATTTCCAGCGCGAGCGTTGCACCGGCGCGCGGCGGATGGCGTCGATTACGCTGCGATTCAGATAGCGATAATTCCGTTCGCCTCCGCCGCCGCCGAAAAGCCGCGACCAAAAACTCCGCTTCGGCGGAGGAGGCGGAGGCGGCTCGAAGCCTTGTTCTTCTTCCACGCCCGATTTTTGGATGGTGATGTCGGCGGGCGGGAGGTTGCGGCTTTGCGACGGTTCCGGCTTGGGCAGCGGCGGACTCAAATCAGGCGTCGCCTTCGGGGTGGAAGCGCCGCGCGGCGGCGTGTCATCGTCCTCCTCTGACTTCGATTTTTTGGAAGACGTCGCGTCGTCCTCCGATGCCTTCGGGCGCTTCGAGGCACGCGGCGTCGCCTTGTCGTCGTCATCGTCATCGTCGCGCTTCGACGACTTCTTTTTCGACGAAGCCGCGCTGCCTTTTTTCTTTTTCTTGGCCGCTTTCGGCTTGCCCTTCGGCTTCGGCGACTTGCTCGGAGTCGGCGTACCGACGGTCCGCATCTCCTCCCGCGCTTTCAGAAATGCGTCGCGCTTTTTCTTGGCCGCATCGCTGATCTGCGCCTGCAAAAGCGTGCCGACTACTGCGCTGCCCCAGGCCACCAGAAGACAAAGCAGACAAACGAATCGCGCGCCGCCCTTCCACCGCGAGAAAGAGAGGAGCCGTTTCAAGCGGGCTCGGGTTCAGCGTTGGCCGCAGCTTCTGCGCGCGCGATCGCGCGTTCGCGTTCGCGCCCCAGGATGGCGTTCAGTTTCCCGCCCAACAAGAGGAAGAGACAGGTCAGATACATCCAGGTCAGCAGCACGATGATGGAAGCGAGGGCCAGATACGTCGGGTTGTAGCGGTCGTACTTCGTCACGTAATACTGGAACAGCTTCGTCACAATGATCCAGCCGATCGCGAAAAAGACCGCGCCCGGAATCGCCTGCCGGATGGTCAGATAATTTTCCGGCGTCAAGAGATAGAGCCCGAGCGCCAGAATCACCAGCGCCAGCCAGGTCAACGGCAGGCTCAGAAACGCCACCCAGGCCTGCAACGGAATCGTGAGCTGAAAATTCACTTCCGCGATCCCGGCCAGTAATTCGCCGAAGACCATCGCGTTGAAACAAATGAAAATCGTGATCCCGAACCAGAAGAGGAGAAAAAAGGAGATCACGTATTTCGACCACCAATTGCGATCCTCCGCGACCCCATGGGTGCGGCTGAGCGCGTGCGAAATCGTGGAGATAAAAAGCGTCCCCAACCAAACGCCGAGCACGATCCCGACGTTCCCGAGGAACCCAGCACCGGCCGTCGTGACCACGTTCGCCACCGCCGCGTCGAGAATATCCTGCACCTTCGGATCAGGCGGGAGGAAGCTCTTCAAAATCGAGAACATCTGATGGAGCTTCGCCGGATCGGTGCCGAAAAGCCCGAGCAGGTGCCAGAGAAAAAGCAGCCCCGGCGCGAGGGTGAAAAGAAATTGATACGCCATCTGCGCGGCGAGGCCGGTGGTATTGTCCATCGCGGTCTCCCACACGAGGCGACGCGTGACCCGGCCGACGAATTTGAGGCGTCTCATCTGCGGCCAGAGTTTACTTTGCCTCGCCTAAATATCCATTAGAACTCATTCCGTGACGCGATGCAGGGTTCCAGATTGGAGGGCGTTTGTCTTAGACGCCGGGGCGACGAGCTTGCGCGCAGCGCGAGCCGCGAGGTCAACGAACGCAGCCTAACGAGTTTTGAAAAGAATTCTGATCCTGACCGCGGCCTTCGGCGAAGGTCACAACAGCGCTGCCCGCGGCATCCGCCAGGGCCTGCTGCAACTCGCGGAAAACGACGTGCGCGTGGAAGTGCACGATCTCTTCGCCGAGACCTACGGCCCGGCCAACACCTGGGCGCGCGAGATGTATCTCGGCCTGATCAACCAATGGCCGCAGACCTGGGGCCACGTCTATCGCTGGCTCGATCGCCAACAAAAATTCGCGGGCGGCTTCCGCGTTTTCTTCACCCTCAAAAAACATTTCCGCCGCCTGCTCGCCGATTTTCAGCCCGACGTCATCGTCTCTGTTTACCCCGCCTACTCCCACATGCTCGACGAGATGCTGGGGCCGATCGGGGCGACCGGCGGCAAGCGCGTCGTCGTCATCACCGACTCCCTTTCCGTGAACGCGATCTGGTATCAATGCAGCGCCGACTATTTCCTCCTCCCGAACGCGCGCAGCGCCACTGTCTTGCACGAAGCAGGCATCGCTTCGGAAAAAACGCGCACTTTCGGCTTCCCCGTCAGTTCAGAATTCGCCGAACCCGGAGCCGTCCGACCGGCGCCGACCGCACACGCCAGCCGCGTCCTCTATCTCGTCAACGCGCGCAAAACCGCCGCCGCCGAATTGGTCCTGCGCCTCGCCGCGGTGCGCGGCATCCAGTTAACCGTCGCCGTCGGACGCGATCGGCGCCTGCGCAAATCGATCGAAAGCGTCCGCAACCTCGCGCCCCGTCCATTCGAAATCGTCGGCTGGAGCGAAGAGATGCCGCGTTTGCTGCGCGCCAGTCATCTCCTCATCAGCAAAGCCGGCGGCGCCACCGTGCAGGAAGCGCTCGCCGCCGGTTGTCCCATGATCGTGAACCACGTCATCCCCGGGCAGGAGGAAGGCAACGCGCGTTTTCTGGTCGAGATGAACGCGGGCGCGATCGCGATCAAACACGCCGACATCATCGCGACCGTCGAATCCGTTTTCGCGCAGAACGCCGCGCGCTGGCGGGAATGGTCGGCGAATGCGGCGCAACTCAGCCGCCCCGCGGCCTCGCTCGAGACCGCGCGGTTTCTCCTCTCGCTTTAGGAGACGAACAAAGGGCGCCTCCATTTCCAGGCAGGCGCGGTGGTGGTGTCGGAACCGAGGCGCGAAATCGCGACCGCGGGGCCGCAAAATTTTATGACTTTGCTTTCATCGTCCGTTTCCGCGACGGATTAATTCATTCGCAGACACGACCAGCGCCTTTCGGAATAATGCGCGGATTCCCAAGTTCCTATGATGATGCCGGACACCGCCACTCGATCGCCCTGGACTGCCCGCTGGCAAGCATTTCGCCATCCCGTCGATCGCGAAAAGGAAGCGCTTCTGCGCGAACGCTGGCGCGCGCTTCCGGAAGAACTCCGCACCGACAATCAAGTCAGCGGACGGCATCTGACGCATTGCGGTTTCACTACCGGCGCGAGCTACTGCTCGTTTCACTGCACGCACTGTTACCTGCCGAAAAACGCGAACCAGGTTCCGATGCCGTCGCTCGCGCAGATGAAGGAACAGATCGATGCGAATCGCCGTTTTCAAGGGCCGGGCGGCGGCTTGCAAATCACCGGAGGCGACGTGGCGGACGCCTATTTTCGCACCGGACGGCAGGCGGAGTTAATCGACATTGTGCGCTATGCGGTCGGCACAGGTTTGGTGCCGATGCTCATGACGCACGGGCAGACTTTGATCGAACAGCCGGACTTTTTAGAAGCCTTGATGCGCGATGGGGGCCTGCGCCAGATCGCGGTGCATATCGATGTGACCCAGGCCGGCCGTCACGGGTTTCCCATCGGCCGGGTGAATCGGGAGGCCGATTTGCATCCGGTGCGCGCAGCTTTCACCCAGCTCGCGCTGGAGATGCAACGGAAGACCGGTCTGCCGCTCGAGTTCGCGCATAATTGCACCGTCACCGAGCGCAATCTCGACGACGTCCCGGAAGTCCTGCGCTGGTTCATGGCCACGCCCGAACGCACGCGGGTTTGGCGAAATATCAGTTTCCTCCCGGAAGCAAACACCGGCCGCACCCGCATCTCCGCGCATCCCGTTACGCCCGACACCGTCTGGGAAAAAATCTGCGAGGGCGCCGGAGTCGCGCTCGAACGCAAGGCCGCCACTTTCGGCCATTCCGAGTGCAACAACGGAGCCTTCCTGCTCATCGCGCGGCCGTCCGGTCGGGTCATGTCGGCCTTGCCTAACGACCCAAAATCGCGCGCGCTCTTGAGCGAAGCGATGTCCGCGTTCGGCGCCATCTCCACCATGACGGACGGTGAAGGCACGCTCCCCTACCGCATCGCTGGCGCGCTCGCGCGCCATCCCGCGCTGGCCGGGCGGTTTCTCCTGCGCGCCGTGGCATTGCTGGCCACGGGAGAAATCCCCTTGGAATTCGCCTGCGCACTCGCGACGGGTCGTGCGCAGACCATTAACACCGGCACGCACAACTTTATGGACGCCGCGCAAGTGGCGAATGCCGCCGCCGATCCCGAAACGCAGCTCCGGCTAGACGCGTGCGTCTTCAAGGGCGCGGTGAAGAACCGCGCCACCTGTGAATGGGAAGCCGTCCCGATGTGCGCCATGAATTCACAACGCTGGAGCGATCTCTACGACGAGCGCCTGCAAGCCAGCGACGTCATTCCGGCCTAACGAATCCGAAATTCAAAGAGGTCCGGCCGGCTGTAATGGCCAGCCACATCCAGCGTCATCCGTTCTTCGTCCACGGCGCCAGGATCAATCTCGGCGAGGATCGTCGTTTCCCGATCGAAGCACGGCTCGACCAGATATTTCCCGTCCGGCCCAATGACGGCGCTGCCGCCACGCAGCAAGAAGGCTTCCGGATTTCCTTCGCAGACAGAAGACGCCGCGAACTCCACCGGCAAATCTTTCGCTCGCATAATCAACCCGGCGGCGAGGACAAAGCATCGGCCTTCAAACGCGTAATGGCGGCTGGCGAGCTGATGCATCTCGTGCACCGTGGGCCAGACCGCGATGTGAATTTGTTCCCCGGCAAGGTGCAAGGCCTGCCGCGCCAAGGGCATCCAATGTTCCCAGCAAATCAAGCCACCGATCCTGCCCGCCGGGGTCGCCGTTGATTCCAGCCCGCGCCCATCGCCCGGTCCCCAAACCAGCCGCTCCGTGTGCGTCGGCACGAGTTTGCGATGATGCACCGCCAGCCCGCCCTCCGGCGTAAAGGTTAGGAGACTATTATAGAGCGTGCCGTTGCCGGGTCCGGTTTCGACGCGCTCATTCACACCGATCACGAGCGTTATTCGATGCTCCGCCGCGAGCCGCGCCAGCCGTTCCGTTTCCGGGCCGGGAACGAGCACACTGTTCTGACGCAATCGCGCGAAGACCGCTTTCGTCGGCGCATGATCCCACAGGCCCATCTCGCTGCAATGGTCCAGCCAGGCGGGATAACCGGGCAGCCACGTTTCGCCCATCGTCACCACTTGCGCGCCATCTCGCGCCGCCGCCTCGATCAAGCCGACCGCCTTGTCCATGCTCGCCGCCAGGTCCATGAAAACCGGTGCGTGCTGGATAATGGCGACCGTGATCTTCTCTGGCATGGCGATTCTAACTCGAAAAATTTCTCGTGGTGCGGACGCCGATCGCCACTCTCCCCCGATCAATCAATCGACACGATATGTAACACCTCAATGCCCTGCGGCCAAAATTCGCGCACGAGTGCTTGCGCATGCTTCCACTCTAGAAGACGCGTTTTTCGGCGACGAACGTTTGCCGGACTTCCAACTCTGGCGAGAGCACCACGAAATCCGCATCCGCGCCGACGGCCAGCCTCCCCTTGGTACTGATGCCCAACGCGCGCGCGGGATTCGCGGTCGCCATTCCGATCGCCTCGTGGAGCGGCACACCCACGCTAGTCACCAGGACACGGATCAAATCAATCATGCGCGCGGCACTGCCTGCCAGGGCCGAGCGATCCGACACCCAACAGGTGCCCTCGCTGGCCACGCAATCCCGACCTCCAAGCAAAAACATCGAACCATCCGGCAAACCCGCGCCCGCCGTCGCATCCGTCACCAGACAAATTCCCTCCGCCCGCTTCGCGCGATACAGCATCTTCATCAACGTCGTCGAAACGTGATGCCCGTCCGCGATCAACTCGCAGCTGATCTCCGGTTCGCTCAACGCGTATTCGAGCAAACCCGCGACGCGCTCACCCTCGCGCCGGCGCACCGACGACATGCAATTAAACGTGTGCGTGGTGTGCCGCATCCCCCGCTCGAACGCCACCCGCGCCTCGTCGTCCCAGGCATTGCTATGTCCGCCACTCACCGCGATCCCCGCCGCGCGGAAGCGTCCGATCGCTTCCCACGCGCCCGGCAGCTCCGGCGCCAGCGTGACGCGTTTCACGACGTCCGCGTACTCCACCAGTTGCGCGACGGAAGTCGGATCTGGGTTCACGATAAATTCGCGGCGTTGTGCCCCCGCGCGCTCGGGCGAAATGAATGGCCCTTCCACGTGCACGCCGGCAATTTGCGGAAACTCGGCGCGGCATTCTCGCACCGCGCGCAAGACGTTTACGATTTCGGCAAGCGGCGCGGTCGCCGTCGTCAAGAGCAACGATGTCGTCCCGCCCGTCGCGTGATGGTCGCAGATGGCGCGAAACGCTTCCGGCGTTGCTTCCATCGCGTCGCGCCCCATTGCGCCGTGCAGATGAAGATCGATGAATCCCGGGACGAGATAGTTTCCGGCCAGATCGATCGAGTCTGCCGCTTGGGAACCGTTGCGCGGCCGAATGCCAGAAATCGTTCCGTCGTCACAAACGACATCCAGTCCATCCCTCACCGCATCCGGAAAAACAATACGAGCGTTGGTAAGAATCATGTTTGCGTCATGCGCGCGCTCATTCGCAGCGAGCGGCCCACACTGGCGCGCGTTTCTTCGGAAAAGCCGAGCGCTTGTTTGAACTGCCAGTCGCGCTCCAGCGGATTCGCGATCCGTTGCAGGCGACGGAATTCCCGCCAGCCTAACGCCCCGCTCATCCATAACCGGTGTCCCAAAACGGGCACCGGAAAATCGCTGCCATGCAAAACGCGCGAAAGAATTTCCGGTTGCAAGCAATCGCGCAAATGCGCGCAACGATTAAGCGAAACCATCGCGCTGATGTCGCCGAAAAGATTCGGGAACTCCACCAGCATCCGCTTCCAATCCTCGAAATAATCCGGATCGGCCAGCCCACTTTTCGTCGCGCAATGCGCGGCGATCACGGTTACGCCGCATTCCAGCGGCAACCGCAAAAACTTCGGATCGGCCAGCCGCCCGTTCACTACCGGCACCGTGTTCTCGCCGCCGGTGTGCGCGAGCAACGGGAGCCGCGCTGCCGCCACTCGTTCCCAAAACGGACGGTAACGCGCGTCCGAGCAATCGATGTTCTGGCAATTCGGCAGGCACTTCATCAGCACGGCACCACGCGCGAGACAGCGCTCCAGTTCTTCCAAAGCATCGCGCCGCGCGGGATGAATCGAGACGCCGGGAAGAAACTCCGGATGTCGTTCCGCGAGATCGAGCACGACATCGTTCGGCACATACATCGACCCGAGATCTTCGCGCACCGTTCCGTCGGGATCGTAGACGCGTTCATGCGCGAGAAGGACCACGGCATCGAACGAAGATGTGCGCACCAGTTCGAGCAAATGCTGTGCGTAGATCGACTCGAGATCCTTCCGCAAAACCTCCGCCGGAAGACCGAGGTGCCTCACCATGAAGCGGGCCAGCCAGCGATGCCCGCCCGTGAGCCGCAACCAACCGCCGGAGCCCGCGACACCGTTGCCGACCATGTGGACATGCATATCGATCCGGCGCGTCTGACTCGTGCTCCTGCTCATGATCGTGCTCGTAATCGAATCCGTTCCCGCCACTGATTACGAGCACGATCCGGGAGGAGTAAGGCTGGCAATCCCGGTGGGAGCCCTGGGAGCTACTGCAATCGCTAAATCTCCACCAGCGCAACCCCGGTGGCGCCGCCGCTCCCCGACACGATGGCACGGTGCGCGCCGGGTGGAAGCGCGACGAGAACGATCTGACCTTTCGCAGCCGACATCGTTGAGATCGCCAGAGCGGCAATCGCGAGGCAGCGAACGCTGGCGGGCGGAAAAGTCCCGCGAGAAAAATGAGCGGGCGAAAAAACCGGCGCCGCAGTCTGCGCGGCGCAGCCCATGGATGTTCGTCCGAAGCCAACCTCAGAAACTCATGGGCGCGCAGGCTAGCGAGTGCGCGATCCGGCCGTCAGCACTGTGGTTCGCGCTAGCGCTGAAGTGCTTTTGCCCCTGATCGAAGAGGACAAGGAGCACGAAGTGAAACGGGCGCTCATTGCGTTTCGCCCCCAAGTCCACCATCTTCGCGACGATGGATTTCGATTATGACGTGGCCGTGATCGGCGGCGCTTTCTCCGGCGCGGCAAGCGCGCTCGTCTTGAAACGCAAGCATCCCGCGGCCCGCGTCCTCCTGATCGAGAAGTCAGCTGAGTTCGATCGCAAGGTGGGCGAATCGACCACCGAGGTCAGCAGCGCCTTCATGACGCGCATCCTCGGTTTGAGCACGTATCTGGGGCATCACCAATTGGTGAAGCAGGGCCTGCGGATGTGGTTCTCGAATCGCGCCGACCAACCTTTCGACGATTGCGTGGAAGTGGGCGCGCGTTATCAGGCGCGGCTGCCGACGTTCCAGGTGGATCGCGCCACGCTCGATGGTCACATGCTGGAAATGGCGGTCGCGGCGGGCTGCGATCTCCGGCGGCCGGCGAAAGTGACGAGCTTGGAAATGGACGGCGCGAATGGGAACCATCTGTCCTTTACAACCGATACGGCCCAGGAAACCGTCCACGCACGTTGGGTGGTGGATGCGAGCGGACGCGCTGCCATCCTCGGCCGCAAGCTGGGCCACTTCCGCAAGAACACCGAGCACCCGATCAACGCCGTCTGGGCGCGCTTCTCGGGCGTGAAAGATTGGGACAGCTACGATTGGCGCGAGCGGTTTCCGGATTACGCAAACGCCTGCCGCACGGGGCGCAACTGGGCCACGAACCATCTCATGGGCCACGGTTGGTGGTGCTGGATTATCCCGCTAAAAGGCGGCGATGTGAGCGCCGGATTGGTTTACGATTCGCGCATCTTCAAGCTCGCGGAGGGCGCGAATCTTGGCGAGCGGCTGCGCACTCATCTGCTCTCGCATCCGGTGGGACGCGAAATTTTTTCGCGGGCGAAAATCGTGGAAGGCGATGTGCACGCGTTTTCCGCGCTGCCGTATTCGAATGCGCAAGTCTGCGGCACGGGTTGGGCACTGGTGGGCGACGCGGCGGGGTTCATCGATCCGCTTTACAGCCCCGGTTTGGATTTCTGCGCCTACACGACTTACACCGTAGCCGACATGCTGGCGGCGGATTTGGCCGGCGAAGACATCACCGACCGCATCGCTTATTACAACACGCAGTATCCCATCACGTATCGGCTCTGGTTCGAGACGCTCTACAAGGACAAGTATCATTACATGGGCGACGCCGAGTTGATGTCGGCTGCGCTCCTCCTCGATGTCGGCTCGTATTTCGTCGGGCTGGTGACGCCGGTTTACAAAAATCCGGAACGCGAGTTCGCGCGATTGCCCTTCGAGGGAACACCCGGCCGCATCGTGGCGAGCCTGATGAGCTTTTATAATCGGCGCCTCGTCACGCTCGCGAAACGCCGCCTGGCGACCGGCACCTACGGACAGCGCAATGCCGGCTGGCGCGAACTCTACGACGGTTTCGTGCCCGACATCCGGGTTCGAAAGCTGATTCAAAAAGGACTCTTCCGCTGGTGGAAAGCCGAGCTCACGAATCTGCGTCTCATGCTGCGGCCCGCGCGCCGGCCGGTTCCTTCTCCAGCCATCTTCGAGCCCCGCGTCGCCCAGCGTTCGTCCTCGTAAGCACTGAGCCTGAACGACGGGGAGAGCCCTCAGCCGTCTGCGCGGTTCGGGATGACGTGCTATACCAGACCCCTCGAATCCCCGTATGAGTTTGCCCGCGTCTTCTTCCCTCCGCCGCTTCGCGACGCGCGGCATTTTTTGGCGCGAGTACCTCGATTGGGCGGTGCGCAACGTTCCGTTCTATCTGCAGCCGATCCTCATCTTCTGCATGTCGGCGTTTTTCTTTTTCTTCGCCGGCTCGGTGCGCCGCGCTGCGGTCGCCAATCTCTCCCTCGCACTCCCAGGCTCTTCTTCCTGGATGAATCATCTCCGCGCCTTCCGCACCCTGCTTAACTTCGCGTGGACGATCCGCGACGCGGCGCATTTCCGCTTTGCAAAAAATGAGTTCGCTTATGAAATCGAAGGCGCGGAATACCTCGACCAGCTCGCGGTCGCGCGGGGCGCAATCGTGCTCACCGCCCACATGGGCAGCTACGATCTCGGGGCCGCGATCTTCGCGCAGAAATTCCAACGCGAAATCCGGATGGTGCGCGCGCCCGAAGCGGATGCGGATACGGCGCGCCACGTGCAAACCTCGCTCGGGGAAACGGGCGACGGCGCGGTGAAGGTGAGTTACAGCACAAGCGGCGCACTGCTTTCCTTCGATCTTCTGAGCGCGGTGCGTGACGGCGAAATTGTCTCGATCCAAGGCGACCGCGTGATTCCCGGCGTGGCCAGCGCGGAGATGGAATTATTCGGCGAGCGCGTGCCGCTGCCGACCGGTCCCTTCACGCTCGCACTCGTCGCGCAGGTGCCGATTTATCCGCTCTTCTTCGTGCGGGCGGGCTATCGCCGTTATCGCATCGTGACGCGCGCCCCGATCTGGCTGCGACGGACGGAGCGCACGCGCGACGAGGATGTCGCAACCGGGATGGCGACCTGGTGCGATGTTCTGGAGGCGACCATCACCGAGTACTGGCACCAATGGTTCGCCCTCGTCCCGATTCTTCCCGCCCATGCCAAACGCTGAGCCGACATTTTATTTTTCCCTCCCGCGTCTGGTCGTGCGCGCGCGTGGCGGAAATGCGACGCCCGTGGAGACGAACTGGCTGGAGACGAACATCGTGGGCGCCGCCGTTTTCGGGATCGCGTTTCTTTTCGCGGCGCGATGGCTCCTGGCAAGCCTCGCGGGCTGGCAACAGCTCCTCCTCCTTCTTCCCTTGGCCATTCTGCTGTGGCTCGGATGGCTGGCGGTTCTTTACCTGAACGCGCTCCTCGTGCGTCTTGCCCGCGCGCTCGGTGGATTGCGTCGTACCCCCGATGATCGGGCGCAGAGTTTTCTGATTGGATTAATGACGACCGTCTTCGCGTTTGATCTCCTCCGCTCTGGCGGATGGCTGGCTTTCATCGGAGGCCTCTGGGTGGCCGCCGTCTTGCTCAATCTTCTGGCGGCCGCTGTGCTAGCCTTTCTCCTGCGCCATGGAAGCTCCCCCGCGTGACACGAACCCGATGCGCGCCGCGCTCTTACTCGTCGCTTTCGCAGCGCCGGTCCTCTCTCTCGTTCTAGCGCTGCGCGGGGCGCCGCTCGTTCTGGCGCTCGCTCCGCTTTTCGCCTCTCACCTTTTGTTGCTCTATCCCACGCTCGTCCCGAGCTGCCAGTGGTGGGGCCCGGTCTTCACCCATTTCAAAACGGCGGAACGCGAAGTCTGGCTAACGATCGACGACGGTCCCTCGCCCGCGCACACGATCGCGATGCTCGACTTGCTCGCGCAATTTGACGCGCGCGCGACCTTCTTCGTGGTGGGCGCGAAAGCCGAAACGCATCCCCACCTCATCACGGAAATCCTGACGCGCGGCCACGCGCTCGCCAATCACACTTTCAGCCACCCGGCGCGGAGTTTTTGGTGCGCGGGGCCGGCGCGCGTCCGGCGCGAGATTGCACGGTGTGCGGAGACGTTGCGGACCGCACCGGAGCGGCCGGCCGATTTTTTCCGCGCGCCCGCGGGCTTTAAAAACATGTTCGTCCATCCGGTGCTCGCGCAACGGGGGCTGGGCTTGATCGGCTGGAAGGTGCGCGGCCTCGACACCGTGAAACGCAACGCGCAACAGGTGGCGGAACGGATTGAGAAAGGCGCCATGCCGGGCGCGATCATTCTTTTGCACGAGGGGCATCACACCGCGCGCGATCCGGAGTTTGGTCTGCAGTGCCTCGAACTCACTCTGCAACGCCTGAGCGCGCGCGGTTATCGCTGTATTCTCCCGCAGCCCGAGCAGCTGCGCTGCTAACCAGTTTGCCGCGCGTTCCGCCGGAAAACGTAGAGCCGGTTATTGAATGGAGTCCGACCCCATGACGGCTCTTCGTGCGCGGTCCATTCGTTTTCGGGAAAGGCGGCCCGCAGGGCCAGCGGGGCCGGAAAGTGCAACCGCACTCCGATATTCCAACTCACGGTCTGCGCAAAAATTTCACCCGCATAGGTCATCCAATAGCGCGCAGAACCATCGCGCGGCGCATCCCGGATGAGCAGCAAGCCGCCGGGCGGGACGTATCCGGCGAGACGCAGGAGAAGACTTTGCTGCGCGGCGGGCGGGAGGTAATGCAATAAATCAAAGAGCACAACATCGCCGCGAAAAGAGGCGGCGTCCTTCGTGGCCACGTCCTGTTCGCGCAGCTCGATGGCGCGATAACAAGACTGCGCGACCACGCTGCCCTGCCGAACTTTCGACCCATCGATATCGAGACCGATGATGGGTTGGGCGAAACCGCGTTCGCGCAGATAAAACGGCAGCAGTCCCACGCCGCAGCCGACATCGAGGAGCGGGGCGCGCGATTCAGCCAGGAGTGCAAAGGCGGAAGGGAAAACGGGGTCGGAGCGCAATTTTCCGCCGACGTAACCGCGCAACCAACGCGAGCTGAAACGCGCGGCCACCGCGTCGCAAGCTTGCTCATGGGTGAGCGCGGGGGTCGTTTGGTTTTCCATTTGCTTCGGATTTTCGGACTGCCAGACTGGGTGGTGAGCGATTTTTTCTCCGAATACAATGTCGGGGAGTTCTTTGATGAGATGTTCGCGGGGCCAGG
>JBDSNB010000148.1:0-19010 GCA_039915555.1 Chthoniobacterales bacterium
GATCCCGGTCGGCTGCAAATCCGGCAAGGTCACCTTGGAGATCTCGTTCTCGGAGTATTGCTCTTTCGAGTCGTCGGGGTTGTCCCGGAAGACATAGGCCACAGACGAATCCGGCGCGAAGGAGACCATCGATACGCTCCCGCTGCCCGAGGCGGTGCCGACGGTCGCACCCGTTTTGGCATTGATCGCATCCAACGCGTTCTGCGAATTCCAGGAAAGAATCCATTTCCCGTCCGGGGAGAGGGCGACAGGCGGACCGCTCAAGTCATCGAAGCCGCGAATGCGGTAAGCGAGTTTCATCGAAGGCAGCTCGCGCACCTGGCCCTGGCCGCGATCGGAACTAACGACGATGCGGTCTCGGCCCGGTAAAAAATAGCCGACACCTGGGGTGATCCCGACGAGAGGCTGGCCCGTGCGCGCGTCCCAAATCTGCAAGCTGGCCTTGTGCCCGTGCTCGCCACCCCCATCGTGGGTGGCGACCCACTTTCCATCCGTGCTCGCGCTGAAACCGAACTCGTAGCTGAAATCTGTGGGCGGGTGACGCATCACTTTGCCGACGGGCTGCCAGGTTTTTGTGTCGAAGCGAGTCACGGTTCCGTTTGGCTCCATGATAAAACAATGCGCGCCGGTCGCGGTGAAAAAGGCCCCAGGCGGCGCTTCTTCGTGCGGACCCGCGGCCAATGGGATGGCCTTGATTTTTTCTCCGGTCCCGACCCGCCAGATCGATGCCTCTTCCTCACGCAGGATGACCAAAGTCTCGCCATCGGGCGAGAAGAGGGCGGGCGTGGGTTGATACTGGTCAACCTTGATCGGCAGGACGGGCGATACGGCTGAGCCGGTGGTCGCGTCGAAAATGCGCGCGTTGCTTTCGAAACCAAGCAGCACTCGTTTCCGGTCCGGGCTCATAAGGCAACACATCGCTTTCGCCGCGCCGAGCTCGTTAGCCACGGCCGTGCCGGCCGCCGTCTCCCAGAGCCCGATCTCTCCGGTCCGCAGCCGGGTCAGCACCCGCGAGGCGTCGTGATTGAATTCGGCCTGCGCCACGCCGCGCAGACTTATTAAACTCAGCAGTTCGGGAGGATTGGTTTGCGCGACCGCCAGAAACGGCCAAAGCAACGCGCCCCAAAATAGTGCGATTCCTCTCGACCTTCGCGGGTCATGATTGGGCAGCATGGGCAATGATCCCTCCAAGTGCGAACCTTCCCGCTGTCCGGAAAGTTGCAAACCGGCTCACTTGTCTTCCATGGCGCCTCTCTGCTAGATAATGGTTGGATGGCTAACGACTCGAAGGCACGCCCAGGCGGCTTTCCGTGGAAAGGCGGCCTGCTTCTGGCGGCACTCGTGGCTCTCGCCGTTTTTCGTTCTCACCTCGGCACTCGGCTGGATAGCTTCACGCTCGACGAGCCGTATCACATCGTGGCCGGGACATCGTACGTGCGCACCGGTGATTTCCGTCTCAATCCGGAGCATCCACCGCTGATGAAACTTTGGCTCGGGGCCTCGATGCCGGAGAGTTTGAAGCTGCGTCCATTCCGTTCGCTCAATGAAAAAGTGGAGGAGCGCGACTTCACCGAGGAAACCATTTTCTACGACAACGACGCGGCCGCGGCGCAAACCCGCACCCGCGTCAGCATGTGGGCGCTTCACGCGTTCCTGCTTTTTGCCTTGGGGCTGCTGCTCTGGCGTGCGGCGGGTCTGGCTTGGGCGGCGGGTGCGCTCGCTTTCATCGCGCTGGAACCCACCATGATGGCGCACGCGCCCGTGGCCATGACGGATCTACCTCTCGCGCTCACCTTGGTGATCGCAGCGACGGCCGCGGCGTTGACCATTTCCAACTGGCGCTGGCGCTGGGTGGGGGTTCTCGGCCTAACGATTGGTTTCACGCTGGGAGCGAAGCATTCCGCCTTGCCCGGCCTGCTCGGCCTGGGCGCGGGCGCAGGTTTGGCCGCGCTCATCTCGGGTTGGCGGAGCGGCGCGCGGGTGGTTTTCGGTCGGTTGGGAAAACTCGCGCTCGCGGGGTTGCTCGGTTGGGTGTTGCTCTGGGCGCAATACGGCGGGCGCTTTCACGCCGCGCGCGATGGCAGCGATCCCTTCAACGTCCCGATGTCGCGGAAGGTAGAGGACCTGAGGAAGGGTTTGGCGAAGACCGTGATCGGTTTGGCTGATCGCTCGCATTTGCTCCCGCGTTCCTACCTTTGGGGCTTGGCCGACACCGTCCGCACCGGCGTGGAAGGTCGCGGACTGCACCATTTGTTTTACGGCAAATGGTACACCGGACACCCGCCTGCATATTTCTGGCCGGGTCTGGTCGCGGCCAAGGTGCCGCTCTTTCTGCTCGCGCTGGCTTTGTTAGGCGCGGCGGCTCTCTGGCGTGCGCCGCTCACGCGCGAAATGCGCGCATTGCTGTTTTGCACGGCATCCATGGGCGGGGCGCATCTTCTGGCGCTTCTTTCCTCCGAGGGCACTTGGGGTGGAATACGGCACGCGCTGCCTCTGATTTCGGCGCTCGCCATTTTGGCGGGAGCGGCTTTCTGGCGCGCCTGGCAACTCCGCAGCCGCGCCGTCGGCCTCGCGGTCGCGGGCTGCTGGCTGCTCGCCCTTTTGACCACGATTCGCGAGCCGCGCCTCTGGGAGTACAGCAACCAACTCGTCGGCGGAAGCGAAGGCGCCTACCGATATTTCACGAACGAGGGGCAGGACCTCGGGCAGCGTTACCGCGAATTCAAAGCGCTCTACGACACCGTCCTGAAGCCGTCGGGCAAACCGATCTACGCCGCGAGCTATTGGGCCTTTATCGAAGAACAAGCGAAAGCTGATCACATCGAGTATTCGAGATTTTGTCCGACACTCGACGACAAAAACACGGAAGCGATTTTCGATGGCTACTACCTGGTGAGCGCGAGCAGTCTGGTCCCCGCCCCGCATGAGCACTGGGACCCGGCGACCGCCTACCTCGGATTGGAGCGTGAAGCGCGGCTCGGCAATCTCGTGGTCTATCGCGGGCGCTGGGTCGCTCCCATGGCGCGGGCCTACAGCCTGCGCGGCAATGTGATCGACGCCATCTACAAGGATCCGCAGCCCAATTGGAATTTGCTCGCGGATAAACTCGTCGAGGTCTCGCAAGTGCTCGATTGGAGCGCTGCCACCGCCATTCTGCTCGGGAACGTCTGCCTGAAGGCCAATCGCGCGGCCGGCGCCATCCAGGCCTACGAACACGCCTGGCAAAAAATGGATGCGGTGGATCCGCAGCGGCCCGAGGTCGAACGTCAATTAATACGACTGCGCGCGGGTGAGCCCTTGGACCGCATCTCGCCTCTGCGCAGTATTTTGCTCGAATAAAAAGCCGCGATGGAATATCAGCTGATGACTCTTTCATGAAGCCTGTCAGCGAGTCTGCCATTCCCATTCGGCCCGCCGGATTTCGTCCGCGGCTGGACGCACTCGATCTCTTGCGCGGCGCGATCATGATCATCATGGCGCTGGATCACGTCCGCGATTTCCTGAGCCGGGACGCGCTGCTCTTTGATCCGACTGATCTGACTCGGACGCATGGCGCGCTTTTCCTGACTCGCTTGATCACGCACTTCTGTGCGCCGGTCTTTTGTTTTCTGGCCGGAACGGGAGCGTTCCTTTCGTTAGGCCGCGGCAAGACGACGCGGGATCTCTCCTGGTTCCTCTTCACCCGCGGGTTTTGGCTCATCTTTTTGGAACTGACGCTGGTTCAATTTGGTTGGACGTTTCGGATCGATCCACACTTTCTGGACGGTGCCGTGATCTGGGCGCTGGGCTGGTCCATGGTGTGCCTGGCGGCTCTGGTGCATCTACCCGTGTGGGCGGTGACGACGTTTGGAGTCGTGATCATCGCGGGGCATAATCTGCTGGACCCAATCCGGCCGGAAGCGTTCGGAGGGTGGGCCTGGCTTTGGCAGGTGTTGCATGTGCAAAGCATGATCCAAATCGCGCCGACCTACTTGTTTGGGGTTACATACCCGTTGGTTCCCTGGATCGGGGTGATGGCAGCCGGGTTTGGTTTTGGCGCGCTGGTGCGACGCGAGCCGGCGGAACGGAAGCGGCTCTTACTGTGGCTCGGTCTTGGTTTGATGGCCGCGTTTGTGGTCCTGCGGGCGACGAATCTTTACGGCGACGCGAGTCTTTGGAAAACGCAGTCGTCTCTCTTGTTCAGCGTTTTCTCGTTCGTGAATACGACGAAATATCCGCCGTCTCTGCTCTATCTCTTAATGACACTGGGACCGTCGATCGTTTTTCTTTCCCTCTTCGATCGCGCTCTGGGGAACTGGTCCAAACCCGTCATCGTCTTCGGACGCGTGCCGCTGTTTTTTTATCTGCTGCATCTGCCGCTCATCCACGGGATCGCGGTCCTGCTCGCGTCTTTGCGACACGGCGCGGCAGGCGGAGTCTGGCTGGGGCCGCCGTGGAATCCGGAGACGTTAGCCGCGTATCCGAAAGATTACGGCTATGGGCTGCTGGGCGTTTACGCGGTCTGGGCGGTGGTCATTCTGCTGCTCTACCCGCTCTGCCGCTGGTTCGCGGATTTGAAAAAACGTCGCCGCGACGCGTGGCTGAGCTATTTCTGAGATGAGATCGTTGACGGCCATCGGGCAACTCCGATTTTCCGATGAAAAACCGCGGGCGCAAAAACTGAAAGCTGCTCATGGCCGGGATGGAGTTGCAGGATGACCTGATGGACGGGGCGGAACAACTGCCGCAGGCCGCCCCTTGCCAAAGCAAATTCTTCACCTACACTGGCCGTTCGTTATGGCAGAAAGCAGTGACACGATGGACATGAAGGAGTTTCAACTTCACGAGAAGGATACGGGCAGCGCTGACGTTCAAGTCGCGCTTCTGACACACCGGATCGCGCAGTTGACCGACCACCTCAAGAGTCACGCCAAAGATCACTCCTCGCGCCGCGGCCTCCTCAAAATGGTGGCAGTGCGCCGGAGCTTGCTAGATTATTTGAGCAAGTCGAACTCGGACCGGTATAAAAGCCTGCTCGCGAAGCTCGGTCTGCGTAAGTAATACGCAGGCGATTTTTTGGTTCCCTCCGTCCTGTCGGTTCGCCGCTTTCGGCGCCATTCGACCGATAGTAAAACCCGGCGACTCCGGGCCACACGTCACCCTCTGATTTGAGGTTTCAGCCCCGAAAGCGTTCCGGGGTTGAAACCTACGATCAGAAGTGACCGGCCTGGAACCTCGCCAATTCCAGAAAGTAGTTATGCAAAACAAGGTCACGGCCCAAATCGGGTCCCAACAGATCTCGCTCGAGACTGGCAAAATCGCGAAACTCGCCGACGGCGCGGTCGTTCTCTCCTGTGGAGACACGATGGTGTTCACGAGCGCGGTTTCCGCCACGAAAGTTAAAGAAGGACAGGATTGGTTCCCGCTCACGGTCGATTACCGCGAGAAGGCGGCCGCAGTCGGGAAATTTCCCGGCGGCTATTTCAAACGCGAAGGTCGTCCTTCCGAAAAAGAGACGCTCACCTCCCGCATGACGGATCGCCCGCTGCGTCCGCTCTTTCCGGCCGGTTATCTTTACGACACGCAGATTATTTCCCTGCTGCTCAGCGCAGACGGACAGATTGATCCGGATATCCTTGCGATCAACGGCGCTTCCGCGGCGCTTGCCGTTTCCGACATTCCTTGGGACGGCCCGATCGGCGCGGTGCGCGTCGGTCGCGTGAATGGCGAGTTTGTCGCCAACCCGACCCACGAACAGCGCGCCGAGAGTGATCTCGATCTGGTTTACGTCGGGACGGAAAACGACGTGCTCATGATTGAGGGTTCCGCGCTCGAAATTCCGGAAGCAGACTTCATCAAGGCGCTGGAATTTGCGCACGGTCACGCGAAGGAAATGATCCGCGCGCAGAAGGAACTCGTGGCGCAGGTCGGCAAACCGAAGCGCGAGATGCCGCTCATGACGGTGAACCAGGAGATCCTCGAGATCGCCTATCAAGTGGCTGGCGATCGCATCGAAGCCGCGCTTTACAACGCGAAGAAAGTCGATCGCTCGAAGGCGGTCAACGCCCTCGCCGACGAAGTGAAAACCGCGGTGCTCGAGAAATTCCCCGAGGCCGACAAGTTCTCCATCTCGCAAGCGTTCGATTACGTGCAGAAGAAAGCCTTCCGCATCAGCGTGCTCGATAAACAGAAGCGCATGGACGGCCGCGGCTATCAGGATCTCCGCCCGATCGAATGCGAAGTGGGCGTGCTCCCACGCGCACACGGTTCCGCCATTTTCCAACGCGGCGAAACGCAATCACTCGCGCTCGTCACCCTCGCGCCGATCGAAGAAGCGCAGAATATCGACGCCTACGGTGGCGGCCTGACCTCGAAGAGTTTCCTTCTGCATTATAGCTTCCCGCCCTTCAGCGTGGGCGAGACCGGACGCACCGGCGGTACCAGCCGTCGCGAGATTGGCCACGGCGCGCTCGCCGAACGCTCCATCGAGCCAGTCGTCCCCGGGATGGATAACTTCCGTTACGCGGTCCGGATCACGAGTGAGATCATGGAATCGAATGGCTCCAGCTCGATGGCCAGCGTCTGCGGCGGCGTCCTCGCCCTCATGGATGCGGGCGTGCCAATCAAGACGCCGGTCGCCGGCATCAGCGTCGGTCTCGTCACCGAAAACGACGAGAGCGGCCAGATGAAACGCTATGAACTCCTGACCGATATCCTCGGTTCCGAAGATCATTTCGGCGACATGGATTACAAAGTTTGCGGCACGGAAAACGGCATTACCGGATTCCAGCTCGATCTCAAACTGCGCGGCGTGAGCCACCAGATCATGGCTGAAGCGACCATGCGGACCAAAGAAGCGCGCACCAAAATCCTCGCGATCATGGCGCAGGCGATCGACAAACCGCGTGGCGACCTGAGCAAATACGCGCCTCGGATTGAGACGCTCAAGATTAACCCCGAGAAAATCGGAGCGCTCATCGGGCCCGGTGGGAAAACGATTAAGGGCATCGTCGCCGAAACCGGAGCGGAGATTAACATCGAAGACGACGGCTCCGTGCACATCTACGCCACCAGCCCCGAGTCGATGGCGCGCGCGAAGGAAATCATCGGCGGCATGTCGCGCGAGATCGAAGTCAACCAGACCTACCACGGCAAGGTCGTCTCGATCAAAGAATTCGGCGCCTTCGTCGAAGTCTTTCCGGGCAAAGACGGCCTCGTCCACATTTCCGAGTTGGCCGACTTCCGCGTCAACCGCACAGAGGATGTCGCCAAAATCGGCGAGATGATCTGGGTGAAATGCATCGGGATCGACGACAAGGGCCGCGTGAAATTGAGCCGCAAAGCCGCGCTCAAGGAACGCGCGGAATCCGAAGGCGCCGGCGCTCCAGCAGGCCAGCCGATGCAGGACGAGCGGATCGGCCAGCACCCGGTGCACTAAGCGCCCTGCTTCTGAAAACGCGCAAATACGTCGCGTTAATTTTCCTCGCCCTGCTGCTGGCAATCCCGGCAGCAGGGCAAGAGGAAACACCCACCGCACTCGAAATCTTCGACGCGGCGTTGACCAAGTTCGAACGTGATCGCGATGCGCTTGGGCCTTGGCAATATCATCAAACGCTCACGACCCAGCAACTCGACGCCGATGGGAAGGTCGTCGCGAAAGGCACGTGGAAATCAATCGTGCGACCGGGCGACCCGAAGCCCCCGGAGTACACCTTCAAAAGCATGGAAGGAAAATTATCCTTCTTCGCCTCCGGCTCAGAAGAGGAAGGCACGGGCAAACCGCCCGCCAAGTCGAAGCCGAAAACCGAAAGCGAGCTGGAAACAAATCGCGCCGAGAGTGCCGTCGCCGCGGTGCGGAAGTATAAACTGCGTGAGCGCTATCAGTGGAAGCGTCTGCCGGACGCCAGTATGGGGGGCGAAAGCGCCTACGTCCTCTCCTTCGCGCCGAAGCCAAACCAGAAGGCGCGCACCCGGGAAGAGCGATTCTTCAGTCTGCTTGCCGGCAAGATGTGGGTGAGCCAAAGCGACTACTCCACTGTGAAAGCAGAGGTCGCGCTCCAGACGCCGTGTCCACTTTTCTGGCTCATCGCCCGCGTCACGACTTTCCGTTTCACTTACGAACTCGAGCCGAACCCGGGGAACCGCCTGCTCCGGTTGAGCAAAGCCAGCGCACGGACGGTGGTGACATTTCCTTTTTATTCCGTGCGCCAGAAGCACTGGCAAACGGTCGATAAATACGAGCCGCGTGGGCCGCGCGGCAAGTAGCGCCGCCGCGCATTCGTGCGATTTATACGTAATTGTTGACAGCGCTTCCGCTTCCGGGCATACCGCCGGTGCTCGTCGGCGTAATCGTCGACCACGAACTCATGAAAACTTCTCTTCGGACCGCACTCGTCACGCTCGCGCTCGCTGGAATGGTCGGTCATTCCTCCGCGCAAACGTTCTCCAATTCCACCTCGGTCGCGATTCCCAATCCGGGGTTTAACCAAGGCCCGGCAGCGCCTTATCCGTCCGCCATCACGGTCTCCGACGTGGGCACGGAACTGACCTCCATCTCGGTCACGCTTTCCAATTTCTCCCACTTCTATCCCGCGGACGTGGATGTGCTGCTGGTGGGCCCGCAGGGACAAAACGTGATGTTGATGTCGGATGTAGGTTCGTTTTTCCCGGTCAGCGGTCTCAATTTTACCTTCACCAACAGCGCGACCACGAACATGCCGAGCGGAGGTATGCTGGCTTCCGGCACATTCGCGCCGACGAATTTTGATCCGGTCGGCAACGTCGACGGTTTCCCCGCGCCCGCGCCGATGATCGGACCGTACGGAAACTCGTTTAGCCCGTTCCTGAACAGCGATCCGAATGGAGCCTGGCGCCTCTTCATTGTCGATGACGTCGCGGGCAATTCCGGGCAGTTCGCCGGCGGCTGGTCGATGACCATCACGACCGCGGGCCCGGCAGCATTGCAGTTGAGCAGCTCGGTCTCCCGGAAGGCACACGGAGCCGCGGGCAACTTCGACATTCCCCTCCCGGGCGTGGAATGCCGCACGGGCGCGTCCGGCCACCAACTTGTCTTCACCTTCACGAACAATCTCGTGAGCGGCAACGCCACCGTCACGAACGGCACCGGCACCGCGGCCGCGCCAGTTTTCTCCGGCAACACCATGACGGTGAATCTCACGGGCGTGACCGATGCCCAGACGCTGACTGTGGCTCTAACGAATGTGACCGATAGTTTTGCGCAGGTCTTCCCGAACACGAACATTAACGCGAGCTTCCTCCTCGGCGATGCGAACGGCAGTGGTGGCGTCGGCGCGACCGACATCGCGCAGGTTAAGAGTCAATCAGGGGTCGCCGTGACGGCCGCGAATTTCCGCAGCGATCTCAACGCGAACGGAACGATTAACGGGACGGATGTCGGCCAGGTAAAGGCCACGTCCGGCAATACGCTGTCGGCCGCCAATTCCGCGAAAAATAATTTTTACAAAAGCAAATCGTCATCCTTCTTTCTATGAAAATCTGGAACTTCTTTCGCGTTAGTCGCCGCGCCTACGGTGTCACTCTGGGCCTTCTCGCCGCCTCTTCTTCCGCATGGGCCGCTGCTTCCGGGGCATCGCCTGATGGCCTTTACGAAATGCAGGCCACTCCCTCGCAAGCCCGGGGCCAGAAGCCGGCGCTCGTCGAGTTGATGGGCTCCCAACCGTTCACCGCCGACATCGAACGCATCCGGGCAATCCTGGCCCGGGCCACGCCCGAAGATCCAAACGTCGCGCCCGCTTCGCGTTCGTTTTCTCCTCGCCAAAGGGTCGAGCTCTCGCTCCCGCTGCCGTCCGGCGGGAGGTTTGCGCGTTTCGAAGTGGAAGAAATCGCGCTCATGCATCCAGCATTGGCTGCGAAATTTCCCGAGATCAAAACCTACCGGGGCCGCGGTCTTGATGATCCGCGGGCCACGCTCGCGCTCGATGTGACACCCGCCGGGATGCACGCGCAGATTCGTTCTGCTGACAGCACGATCTACATCGATCCGTCCTTCCGGGAGAACGACCGCGTTTACGCCAGCTACTACAAGGCCGACATCCTGCCGAACGGACGGCAGAGCCAATTTTTGTGCGAAACGCCCGGCGACGCCCGGCGGTTGATTTTGCCCTACCTCAAAGCCGCCGCGCCCGAGACCACTTCCGGCGCACAGCTCCGGACCTATCGGCTCGCCTGCGCCGCGAACAGCACTTTCACCAACTTTACCGGCAACACCGTGGCGTCCGGCCTGGCCGCGATCGTCGTCATCATGAACCGGGTCAGCGCGGTCTACGAAGCCGAGGTCGGGGTGCGGATGCAATTGGTCCCGAACAACGACACCATCATTTATCCCACCACCGGCAACCCGGTAAACGGTGCCGACCCTTACAGCAACAGCACCGCCGCGCTCAGCCAGAACCAGACAAATCTGGACGCGAAGATCGGGAACGCGAACTACGACATCGGTCACGTTTTCACCACCGGCAGTGGCGGCGTGGCGGGCCTCGGGGTGGTCTGCCGCACCTCGAACAAGGCGCGGGGCACGACCGGCCTGCCCAGTCCGATCGGCGATCCGTTTAACGTCGACTACGTCGCGCACGAAATGGGCCATCAATTCGGCGGCAACCACACCTTCAACGGCACCGGGAGCAATTGTTCCGGCAGCAACCGCAGCGGCACGCACGCCTACGAGCCCGGCAGCGGGACCACCATCATGGCCTACGCCGGAATTTGCGGTGCGAACGACAACCTCGCGCCCAATAGCGACGCCTACTTCAGCTTCGAAAGCTTGAGCGAGATCATCACCTACAGCACGACCGGCCTCGGCAATTGCCCCACGCCAGTCCCGACCGGAAACACCGTGCCGATCGTGAGCGCGGGCGCCAATTACACCATCCCCAGCCGCACGCCATTCGCTCTCACCGGCATCGCGTCCGATCCCGATGGCGACCTCCTCACTTATTGCTGGGAAGAGCGCGACCTCGGCGTCGCGCAGGCGGGCAACGTCCCGGATAACGGCACCAGTCCGATCTTCCGCTCCTTCTACCCGACCTACACACCCACGCGCACGTTTCCGAAGATGGCGAATCTCGTTGCTGGCATTTTCGACAATGTCGCCCCACCGCACGGAGAGACCTTACCGATCACGAATCGCGCGCTGAAATTCCGCCTCAGCGTGCGCGATAACCGCTCCGATGGCGGCGGCCTTAACACCGCGGACATGACCGTGACCGTGATCGAAAACGGGGCCGGCTTTTCGGTCACCGCGCCGAGCGGGGGCAGTGTGCTCGCCGGGTCGAATGTGAACGCGAACTGGAACGTCACCGGAACGAACCTGCCTCCGGTCAATGCGCCGAATGTAAAAATCTCGCTCTCGACCGACGGCGGCTACGCCTATCCATTCGTGCTGCTCGCAAACACGCCTAACGACGGGAATGAAACCGTCACGCTGCCGGCTGGCGTCACTTCCACCACCGCGCGCGTGAAAGTGGAAGCGGTCGACAACGTCTTCTTCTCCATCTCGCCCGCGAACTTCACGATCAACTAGAGCGTCATCGACCGGGGCGCTCGCACAGCGATCGACGAAAAGGGCCGGGTGAAATTTAGCCGCAAAGCCGCGCTCCAGGAACGCGCCCAGTCCGAAGGCGCCGGCAATCCCGAAGCCGCGAATCCCGAAGAAGGGCAACCCCTGCGGGACGAGTACTCGGTCAGCATCCGGATCGGTAGGCGACCAGGCTCATTTGCTGGGCGGGATCCGCGTACTGTCCCGCCCATTTTTTTGCCGCGCTTCGCCAATGCCGAAGAACTTTCTTAACCGCAGATTACGCGGATGACGCAGATGGGGAACAGCGAGAAATTGGAACCGATATGTTCCCGATCTCTTTATCTGCGTCATCGGCGTAATTGCGGTCAAAAACGTCTGGCGGATCTTATTTGGCGGACCTCCGAGCTAAGCGTGATCGGTGCACCGTAATGAGTGAGGTGGCCACGGAGATCGGAACCGCTCGGAAATGTGGAGTTTGTAGGCCGGAGTGTTCGTGCCTACCCCGACTTTGCCGCCATTGTAATAGGCATTCGAGCCGTTGAGCTGCCAGATGTTCGACCCGCCAATGGCGGAGAGCGTGAGGGTGTTGCCCGAACGGGTGATGCTGATATTGGAGCCTGCCGCCAGAGTGGGCGCATCGGTCAATCAATTCAGGCTTTTCACCACCTGGCTGCTGCCAATTTTTGCAGACGTAATGCTGCTATCGGCAATTTGCGCGGCGCCGACACCGCCCGTGGCGAGCTGCGTGCCGCCGACGGCGCCATTACCGATCTTGGGGGAACCCACCGCGCCGTTCGCGATCTTCGCACTCGTAATCGCCCCATCAGTGACGGTGCCAGCCGTCATCGAATAGCCGACGGCGGCGAGACGCTGATCGGGCGGGAGCAGTTGCGAGCCCGTGGTGCCGTCGTTAAACCAGATCCGTAGCCGTACATCGGAGTTGTTGAAGACCGTGGACGGGACGGCGGTCATATTCGTCACCGTCGCATCGCCCAGGAGCACTGAGTAAAGACCCTTCGCGACCGAAAGCGAAACGACGTTGGTTGGCTAGCTGCCGTTGACACTCGTGCCGTTGTTACTCCAAAATGTGGTCGTGCCCGCGGCGTTGACGAGGGCGAAGCGAAATGCCCGGTCCCTTCGAAGTTCGTCGTGCCGACGGCGACACGGCCCTGGTAATTGATGATCTGCGGCACCTGCGCATGCGCTGGCGCAGGGAGCAGGGGAGAGAGGAGGCATGCGCCAAGGATGACGAAACGGTTGATGAAGTTCATAAGGTAATCGGTTTTTTTGGTGAAACGGAGCGGGGCTCTACCCATGCAAGCGACAATCCGGATCGAAACTGCTCATAAATTTTCGCGATTTTTTTCTGCGCGGAAAATCGCTATGAGCGCTGATCGGGTACACTCGGCCATGCCGCAGTCCGCGTGGTTCAAAAACCTGGCGTAATCGGCTTCACCGCCGGTCTGGCCGGCAACAGCGTCCCAGACTGCGCCTTCACCTGGCCTACGTCGGTCGCGTTGATCGAACCGTTCGCGTTCACGTCGGCGCGGAAGTTGGAGAGTGTCACCGGCTGCCCGCTTTGGCTTTTGGCCTGGCCGACATCACTCGCGCTGACGGAGCCGCTGACGTTAGTATCGCCGATGAGAATACCCATTGGCACACCTAGGTCTCCGGTGCCCGAGGCGTTGCTTAAGCCAGCCAGCGTCACGGTAATTCTTTGCGCATTGGTTACGCCAGTGACGTTGACGGTCACACTGGTCGTCCCGCTGCCGCTCGATGAGGAGACGCTGCCCGCTCCGGAAGTGATTGACGCGCTGGTGAAAGTCACAGCCGAGGCGAAAGTCAGGACCATCTGGTAATCATTGCTCGCGCCTCCGTTCCGGCATTCGATCCCCACATTTCCAGTCAGCGGAAGGTCGATGTCGAAAGGCACCCCGGCGTGCAGTTTTCGAGAAACGACTGCGCTGGGAGTTGGAGGCGTGGGAGGAGGCAGATTGGCGATGCCCCAAAAACCGCCGGTTAGAGCATACGCACCGCCACTGGCAGCTCCCGCATCCGGTTGCCCGATCGTTCCGCCCAAGCTGTAGGCGCCACCGGCGGCGGAAGTGCTGCCGCCACCATCATTGGTGTGCCAGCTCAGGTCGTAAACGCCGCCAGTTTGCGCGATGGCCTGTGGCACAATTGCAAGCAGGAGCAGCGCGATCACCCATTCGAGGTGATAGGCCGCAGATCTCATCTGGCCGTAAATTGTTTGCATCTGTTACTTGCCCTCCGCTTGATCTTTTTTCGCTGGACTTGACCGATCTGGAGCGCCCAGCCCGTTCGAATGACCGATGCGCTGTTCCTCACCTGCGCCGAATCCTGCCGGATACAAATACTTGCCGTCCTCCGCGGCGGACTTCGCCTCCTCGACCACGATCGGGTTCTCTTTCGCATAGGCATCCTGGCGAACGCCTGTGACCTGCCACGAGACTTCGACGCCAAGCTTGTCCGTGCGAATCGTGAAGGTGTTGTCTGCGATTATTTTTCTGGAGACTATCGCCTGCGCGAATTGTCCCATCACAGTGAGTTGATAGCGAAAGTCGCGATTGAGAGCCGAGAAGTAGGCCGGCAGAGTGACGGTGGCGCTACCGGTCGCATCGGTGGTGACGTTGCCGTTGTAAATGTTCATCATCTCCGGCGACTCGACGAACGAATGCGACAGGAACTTGTTCGCCGGATCGAGCGGGTGATCGATTTTGAAGGAGCCAGCCTGTTTAGACACACTGCCCGCGACGAACAGGTTGCCAATGATATCGACCGGCCCGTTGAACCGTCCCGCCCACCCGTTAAAGGTGGAACCGTATACGCCTACGGTGTTTGCCCCGCTCCCGTAGCCAGACACACCAACGCCAGCAGAAGAGTACGTCTCGCCTAGCACTCCGGTTTTGCCCCTGCCTACCACACCAAAGCCATTCGTTACATTTTGTGCATCGCCGTAGACACCAGTGCCACTATCAGCGATCGGCTGGCCGAACACACCGACAGAGCCCTTGCCTTTCATGCCATAGCCGGTGCTGTTCTCGCCCACCACCCCGAACCCGGACGGATTAGCGCTCGATCCATACAATCCGATTTGACCGCTCCCGAGGATCCCGAAGCCGGCACCAGAGTTGTTGCCGCTAAGCATCGACGCGAAATCGGCAGAGCCATTGATCTGTGCTCCCGGTCGCAGGCTCAGCGCATAAGGTGCGGCGGTGACGGGTTGACGCGGATCAAGCGCAGTGAACCCGCCATCTCCACTGCACTGCACGCTTGTCCCCAGCCATCGCGCGTCGCCTTTAAACATATCCCCAAAGTCGAGCACCACGGTGAACAAGCCATTCGCCACGTTGACGCTCGGTCGATTAATCGTGTTGCCCACCCCACCGCTGGCCGCATCCCAGAGAGTGAACTGGAAATTACAGGTTCCGGTATAGGCCGCGCCACTGCGCCGCAACTGTCCCTGGTAGGTCCAGGAGGTCCCCACTGGCACGCCGAAGGCCGCGAGAGTGAGGGCGATCGCAAAAACGATCGAGATGATTGAAAAAGTGAGCCTGATTGGCCGGATGGATTTCAGCGGGGCGACGGAATTGTGTTTCATATTTGTTCTCCTACTGATGAAAGCGACAAACGAGGGCACAAAGTGATCATCTATTGTCCTCCGGATCGCTTGGCCCCGCGCCTAATGGATCTTGAGCGCCCGCCGCTGGCGCGGGTCCCTGCAAATGGCCGATGCGCTCCTCCTCACCCGCGCCGAATCCTGCGGGATACAAATACTTACCCTGCTCCTCAGCCGATTTGGATTTCTCGACCACGATCGGATGCTCTTTCGCATAGGCATCCTGGCGAATGCCAGTGACCTGCCAGGAAACTTTGACGCCAGGCTTGTCCGTCCGAATCGCGAAGGTGTTATCCGCGACCATCTCCCTGGAGACCACTGCCTGCGCGAACTGGCCTAGCACGGTGAGTTGATAACGAGGGTCGCGGTTGAGCGCGGCGAAGTAGGCCGGCAGGGTAACGGTGGCGGTCCCGGTTGCGTCGGTGGTGATGTTGCCGTTGTAAATGTTCATCATCTCCGGCGACTCGACGAACGAATGCGAGAGGAACTTGTTCGCCGGATCGAGCGGGTGATCGATCTGGAAGGAGCCCGCCGATTTGGTCAGGGTCCCCTGGACGTTCACAGGTCCGATGAACTGTCCCGCGAAGCCGGTGCTGGTATTCTGGCCGTAAACTGCCGAGCCCACGCCAATACTGAATCCCCAGATGGCCGCCGAATCACTATTGCTGCCGAATACGCCGGCGCTGTTCGTGCCCGAGGCCGAGCCGGAAACGCCTGCGCTGCCCGTCCCTGACGCCTGGCCCAGCACACCAAGGCAATGATCATGCGTCGATCACGTTGGCGGCAGCAAGGCGCAATTTCTGCAGCTGCGCGATTCGGAAGGGCCCATTACGGCAGAGATGTCCCCGAACGTGCGCGGACCACGATCGCATCTCCCCCGTTGACGAGGCCGTCGACGTTTACGTCGGAGCGTAAGTTGGTCGCATCGGTCGGCTGACCGGAGCGGCTCCGGGTCTGGATCGCGTCGCCGCCATTGACTATGCCATCGCCGTTTGTGTCGCCCAGGAGGACGCCCATGGAAACGAACACATCGTTGGCGGTGGAGCCGTTATTAACCTGGAGTAGTGAAATCCCGAGAGTCTGGGCATTGACGACGGATGTGAGGTTGACCGTCACAGTAGCGCCGCTGGCGCTGGTGGTGGCGCCAGCCAGACCATCTCGACTCATGACGGAGACGCCGCTGAGGCTGACCGGAGTCGCGAAGGTCACGATCACCTGATAGGAGGAGCCAGAGCCTGCCGCGCGGCATTCCACACCCGCCAATCCGCTCAGCGGTAAGTTGACGTCGAAGGTCCCGGCGGTGCCGTGCGTTTTCCTAGAGACCGCGCTCAAGGCCTGGACCGCGTCGGCGTTAACCTGAGCGACGTATCCCGCGCGTATTTGCGTCCCGCTGGGCGCGGTCGAGATACCGGCAAGCAGGCCCAAGCTGCCGATCTGCGAATAGTTGGCACTGGCAGCGGACTTTCCACCCGAATCGACGGTGTCGGCTAAGATGGAATAGTTAGCACTGGTCCGAGATCCAGCCCAGGCACTGGCCACGGAAATGAGGCCACACAATACAAAACCTGCGGTCTTTCTGGTCGGGATCATGGGAATATCGGCGTTGCCGGGCCGCGGGTGGCGGTGAGCGGGCAAGAAACAATCTGGCTTAAACTGCTCATTTATTTTCTGGCGAACTCCGCTACGGGCAGGGACACGGGGGTCGTGCGGGAGAGATTGTGCTCCAGCTTCGTCAGCCGCGCTTCGCGTTGCTGGTCCTTTGTCTCCAGTTCGAGGAGGCGTGTCTTCATCGCAGCGCTCTCCGCGCGCATGGTTGCGTTCTCATCGCGCATCGCGGCATTCTCTTTACCGAGCGCCTGGATGGCGATCAGCAGGATGCCGCTCAAGTCCCCGCTGTTGATCGTCGTGGGCGTGGCAAAGGTGCCCACGGCGTCGTGGCCGAAGGCGGCGTAGAAGTCCTGCGCCATCGGGCCGTAGTGGCGGAACGTCTTGGGGTCCTGGCCGATGAAGTTCCAGCTCGTGAGCTCGAAGCCGCGGATCTTCCGCAGCACGTCCGCGCCGTCCACGGGCTGGAAGTTCTCCTTCTTGGTGCGGTCGGAGAGTCCAGTAAGAGTCGCATTGCAGCGGAGCGCGGTGATGTTGCTGTCACCGAGAACGATGGTGTTGCTGGCACTGACGAGGGCGCCGTATCCGATGGCCGTGGCATTGGTCAGGTTGCTTCCGTTCACATTCGCGACATAGCCGATAGCCGTGTTGTTGTCGCCTGAGGTGTTGTTGATGAGCGCTGAGCGGCCGACAGCCGTGTTGCCGCTGCCGGTGCTGTTGATGAGCGCATACCCGCCGACAGCGGTGTTGTAGTTGCCCGAAGTGTTGGCAAACAGGGCCTCCCAGCCCGTGGCCGTATTGGAGAGGCCGCCCCCATTGTAAGCAAGCGCGGCATAACCAGTAGCGGTGTTCTCGCGGCCCGTGGTGTTGAAGTAGAGCGCCTGGAAACCGGTGGCGGTATTATAGAAGCCCGTGGTGTTGGAGCGCATGGCCTGGGTGCCCACTGCGGTGTTGTCATACCCGGTGGTTATGGAGGTCGGCTGGTTGGAATACAACGCCTCAAAGCCCACGGCCACGTTATCGCTGTTCCAGGCCACGCCTCCATTGCTGAAGGACTGGTTGGCCAGGGCCACGTCTCCGATGGCCACATTCCGGCTGGCCGTAGTATTGCTGGCGAGCGCCTGGACGCCGCTGGCGGCGTTGGCCACGCCCAATGTGTTGGAGTAGAGCGCAAAGGTGCCGCTGGCGGTGTTGCGGGCACCCATCGTGTTTAAGAAAAGCGCCTGGTGGCCGCTGGCGGTGTTGAAGAAGCCCGTGGTGTTATAGCGCATCGCCTGGGTGCCCACTGCGGTGTTTTCATACCCGTTGAATCTGGAAGTCGGCTGGTTGGAATACAACGCCTCAAAGCCCACGGCCACGTTCTCGCTGTCCCAGGCCACGCCGCCATTGGCGAAAGACTGGGTGAACAGGGCCGTGTTGCCCAAGGCCACGTTCCGGCTGGCCGTCGTGTTGGCATAGAGCGCCTGGAAGCCGCTGGCAGAGTTGCTCGCACCCACGGTGTTCGAGCGCAGCGACTGGAAGCCGCTGGCGGTGTTCACCGCGCCCGACGTGTTGGAGTAGAGTGCCTGAAAGCCGGTGGCCGTGTTGTAAATGCCCGCGAGGTTGGAATAGAGCGCATGGTAACCGGTGGCGGTATTGGAAGTGCCAGTCGTATTAGAGTAGAGCGCCAGGTAGCCGTTGGCGGTGTTCTCATTCCCCGACAGGTTGGAGTAGAGCGCCTGGAAGCCGCTGGCGGTGTTGCCCGCGCCCGACGTGTTGGAGGCGAGCGACTGGTAGCCGCTGGAGGTGTTGGCGGCTCCGGTCATTGTGAAATTGCCCGCCCCTGTCCCCGCAAAAAAGTTTTGCGTACCGAAGGTGTGCAGCAGGGGGGTGCCGCTCTGAGAGATCATGCCGATGCCGGCGCCCGACGTTGTCACCAGGTTGAAGACGCCGGCGGCGGTGATGTTCCCGGCGGAGAAGCTCCCGCTGCCGTCGCGCTTCACGATCGTGTTGGCGGTGTTCGCGCTCGTTGCCGCATTGGCGGCCAGTTCGGCGAGGTTAATGTTCGCCGCGGTCGAACCACCCACCGTTGCGACGACCGTGGCATTCTGGGGGCCAGTGATATTTCCGGCGAGCGAACCCGTGAAGCTCGCGGCGCTCCCCGTGACGTTCCCAGTGACATTGCCGTTGAATGTGCCCGAGGTGGTGCCATTCAAGGTCAGGTTGGTGCCCAGTTGCGAACCACCGACC
>JBDSNB010000109.1:0-14264 GCA_039915555.1 Chthoniobacterales bacterium
ATCAATCACCCGAGCGAAGTCTTTAAGAAGAACGACGACGTCGAAGCCGAAGTCATCGACATCGACAAAACCAACCAGCGCATCAGCCTCGGCATCAAACAGCTGAGCGACGATCCGTGGAAGGAAATCGATTCGAAATACAAAATCGGCGATCTCGTTACCGGCAAAGTCACCAAACTCGCCAGCTTCGGCGCGTTCGTGCAACTGCAGGACGACATCGACGGCCTCGTGCACATTTCACAGCTGAGCGAAGAGCACGTCACGAAGGTGAAAGACATCCTCAAGGTCGGTCAGGAAGTTGAAGCCCGCGTCATCAAGGTGGACAAAGTCGAGCGCCGCATCGGTCTCTCGATCAAAGCCGCCAACTATTCCGAGGAAGATCTCAAGCGCGAATCCGAAGCCTTCGACAGTCTGCGCCCCGGCGAAGACATGGTCGGCCTGGAGAAAGCGTTCGAAGCCGCCGAGGAAGATTACCGTCCCGGTCAGCCCAAGAAGTAGCCGACCCCCGGCTCACCTCGAGTGGGCAAAAATCGATGAGGCGATTACGAGCATTCACCCTGCTGGTAATCGCCTCCGTCGTTTTCGGCGTGGCCTCGTCGCGAACTGCTGCCGCGGGAACGATCGCTGATCTCGGGTGGCTGCAAGGCTGTTGGGCGTCCGCTACCTCGGGCGAACGACAAACGACCGAGCATTGGATGAAGGCTGCAGGCGGAACCATGCTCGGCATGAACCGAACGATCGCCGGCGACAAGACGCTCGACTTCGAATTCATGCGCATCGCGCAGGAAGGCGACGGCGAGATCTACTTCATCGCCGAGCCGTCAGGGCAAGACAAGACGCGTTTCAAGCTAATAAAGAACGACAAACGCGAAGCCATCTTCGAAAACCCAACGCACGATTTCCCGCAACGCGTCATCTATCGCCGACAAGACGACGGCTCCCTCCACGGTCGCATCGAAGGCGAAATCAAAGGCCAGGGAAAGGCCGTCGATTTTCCGATGCGAAAAATACCGTGTGATTGATCGACGATTCTGCCGGGTGCCCTACAACGGCATTTGCATCCGCAGTTCGCGATTTTCCGTCTGCGCCGCTTCCAATTCCTGCACCCGCGCCGTCAGCGTCGTCTGCAAATCAATGATCCGCGCGCCCACGCTCAAGCGCGCCCGTAATTCATCCTTATCGAACGGCTTCGTCAGGTAATCGTCCGCGCCCGCGCGCAAGCCTTCCACCACACTGTCCTTCCCGGTGCGCGCCGTGAGAAGCAAAATGTAAACCGAGCGGCTAACCTCGCGCACGCGCCGGCAAATCTCCGTGCCTTCCATCCCCGGCATCATCCAGTCGAGAATCGCGAGCACCGGCTGAGTCTCCGCGCGCAGGATCGCCATCGCCTCCTGTCCGTCCTTCGCCGCGACGACGTGAAAACCCCACTTACCCAGCAGCGTGGTCAGGATTTCGCGCGAGACGGGATCGTCCTCCGCGATCACGATCTTGCGCAACGCGGTGAGGCCGGCATTCGGTTTTGCGTTAGGCGACGCCTCAGGCGAGGGCGGCGGTGTGAGAACGCTCGAAGCGCTCCAGTTCGGCTCGAATGGTATCCATTTCATAATTCAACTCCGTGATGCGCTCCCCGATTCCGGTGAGCATTTCTTTTTGCGCCAGCTCTTCGATTTCTCCCGCCAGCCTGGCCGCGTGCTGTGCAGTCATATTGCCAAGTGATCCCCGTAAAGTGTGCGCCGCGCGGGCGATCCCGCTCGCGTGGCCGGCCGCGCTTTCCTCTTCCAGCCGCTCCATCAATTCCGACGCGCTTTCGCGAAACAAATCCGCCACGCGCAGGAGCAACGCTTCATCGCCCTCGAACTGTTCCAGCAGACGCGCAGCGGAAAATTCGAACTCCGAGCGACGCACGGACGGGGCCGCGCGCTCTGGCAAAACGGGCGCGATTTCGCCCAGCCGTCCGATCACCTCCAAAAGCTTTTCCTTCGAGACCGGCTTCGAAACGTAATCATCCATCCCGGCGGCCAGGCAACGCTCGCGATCATCCGCCGCCGCGCGCGCCGTCATGGCCACGATCGGTGTCCGCCGATCGCCCGCTGCCTCTGCCGTCCGGATGCGCGCCGTCGCGGCAAGCCCATCCATTTCCGGCATCTGCACATCCATCAGGATCACGTCGAACCGTCCCCGCCGCGCCAGAGTCACAGCTTCCCGGCCATTCGTCGCCAGCGAAATCTTGTGACCCTGTTTTTCGAGGATGCCGGCCGCGACCGATCGGTTCACCGCGTTATCGTCCACCACCAAAATTTGCAGCGCCACGATCGACGGACCGCGGATCACTTGCGCCGCATGCTCCCCCGTCGGCGCGCTTGCCCGGCGAAAACCGGCGGTGAAGTGAAAGGTGCTGCCCTTCCCCGCTTCGCTCTCCATCCACAAGCGGCCACCCATCAACTCCACCAGCTGCGCGCAGATCGCCAGCCCGAGCCCGGTCCCTCCATACTGCCGCGTCGTAGAGCTGTCCGCCTGCGCGAACGCCTGAAAAATGAGTGCCTGTTTGGACGTCGGCACGCCGATGCCTGAATCCTGCACCGAAAAGAGCAAGCCCGTCTCCGCGCCCGCGACGTCTGTCGTCCCCAGACGGATCGCAATCGTACCCGCGGGCGTGAACTTGATCGCGTTTTCGATCAAATTGATCATCACCTGCCGCAACCGCATCGCGTCACCCGTCACGTGCTCAGGCACCTCAGGCGCAATCTCGCACGTTAATGTGAGACCCTTCACACCCGCCCGCGCCGCGAGGGGCCGCGTCGTGCGTTCCAACCATTCCCGCAATCCAAACGGGCCCACTTCGAGCGTCAGCTTCCCCGCCTCGATCTTCGCGAAGTCGAGCAGTTGATTGATCAACTGCAGCAGATCGCCCGACGATTGCTTCACCATGTCGAGGTAGTCGCGCTGCGTGCTCGTCAATTCCGTATCGAGCGCCAGATCCGTCACCCCCATGATCCCGTTTAAAGGCGTCCGCACTTCATGGCTGATGTTCGCCAGGAAATCGCTCTTCGATTGATTCGCCGCCTCGGCGACCTCCTTCGCGCTCACTAATTGCGCCCGCTGCTCCGCGAGCAAATGACTGGCGCGGTACCACGCGCGGCCCAATTGTCCGATTTCGTCCTGCCCCGGCGGCGGCGCGTCCAGCGTTTCGCCCCGCGTCAACGCCTCGGTATCGGCCACGATCCGATCGATTCGCGCCGCAATGCTGCGGGTAAAAACGGACACCGACGCGAGCCCCACAATCACCCCGAAAAGGATCACGCCCAAGAGGGCGATCGCCGTGCGTTGCCGCAGGCTCGCCGCGTGCCTCTGGCGCGCCAGCAAGAGTCGATTTTCTTCCTCGAGGAAAGATGCAATCTCCTCCCGGACCTCATTCATGACCCCGTTCCCTCGCTCCAAGACCCGGAGCAGCGACTTCTCCGCCGCGCGCTGGCGCAACGCCTCCTTTTCCAGCTCGATCCGCTTCCGCATTAAGGGATCGATCAGGCCCGCAAGGCGCTGCATTTGCCCGGGATTGTCGTTCACCAGCAGCCCGAGGCGCTTTCGCGCGAGGGGCAATTGCGTCAATGCGCTTTCGTGTCGGGCACGGAAATCGGCTTCCCCCGTCAGCAAGAAGCCGCGCATCCCGGTTTCGCTATCAACCAACAAACGGAAAACTTCCTGCGCCTGCTCTTTCACATGAAAGCTGTGGCTCACCCATGCCTCCGCTACTTCGCTCTTGTGCCGGGCCGCGAAAAAGATCGCCGTCGAGAGGATCATGGCCACGAGCGGTCCCGAAAGAACGATGATGCCTTTCCCGCGCAGCGGGAAATCGGACCAGGCTTGGATGAAGCGTCTTGCGGGCATGCGCACCGTGGCCCCGAAAAGCCCGGTCGCTCTCTAAAAGCAGCTTACGTGCGCCGTGTCTGCAATTCTCGGCCCGCGAATCTCAGAACTCCGCACTGCCGGGCGTGCGGGCGAACGGAATCACATCGCGAATATTTGAGACGCCGGTCACGAACATAAGCATCCGCTCAAACCCGAGCCCGAAACCCGCATGCGGCACCGTCCCGTAGCGCCGCAGATCGAGATACCACTTGTAGTCTGCGGGATCGAGATTGTGCCGGCGCATGTTTGCCTCCAGGACGTCGAGGCGCTCTTCGCGTTGACTACCGCCGACGATTTCGCCGATGCCAGGCACCAGCACGTCCATCGCCGTCACGGTCTTGTCGTCATCGTTCAACCGCATGTAGAACGGCTTGATCTCTTTCGGGTAATCGAAAACCGTCACCGGACATTTGAAGTGCTTTTCCGTGAGCCAGCGCTCGTGTTCCGATTGCAGGTTCGTCCCGTATTCGACTGGGAACTCGAATTTCTCGCCACTCTTAAGCAAGAGCTCGACGGCATCCGTGTACGAGAGCCGCTGAAACGGCCGCTCCCGCACGAAGTCGAGTCGGCCGAGCAGTTCCTTGTCCACGAACTTGCTGAAGAGCTCGATCTCATCCGGGCACTTTTCGCGGATGTCGTGAATGAGGTATTTCACCAATTCCTCCGCCAGATCCATGTCACCCTGGAGATCACAAAACGCCATTTCCGGCTCGATCATCCAAAACTCGTTCGCGTGCCGCGAAGTGTTCGAGTTCTCCGCACGGAAGGTCGGGCCGAACGTGTAAACATTCGAAAGAGCGCAGGCGAACGCTTCCGCTTCGAGTTGTCCGCTGACCGTCAAATACGTCGAGCGTGCGAAAAAATCCCGCGCGTAATCAATCCCACCATCGTCCGTCCGCGGCGGATTCTTCGCATCGATCGTCGTGATGCGAAACAACTCCCCCGCCCCCTCGCAATCGCTGCCGGTAATAATCGGCGTATGCACATAAACAAACCCGCGATCCTGAAAAAATTGATGAATCGCAAACGCCAGCCGGCTGCGCACGCGAAAGACCGAACCGAAGAGATTCGAACGCGGCCGCAGATGCGCAATCTCGCGCAAAAATTCCGGGGTGTGTCCTTTTTTTTGCAGCGGATAAGTATCGTCGGAAGCGCCCACTATGGTGAGCTCGTCCGCCATGACTTCCCAGCTCTGGCCTTTGCCTTGGGACGCCACCAGCTTGCCCCGCACCGAGACCGACGCGCCCGTCATCAACCGCTGAACGTCCGCGTAATTTGCCAGCGTATCGGGCGCGATGATCTGCAAACTCTTCAGCGACGAGCCGTCATTCAGTTCGATGAAAGAGAACGTCTTCGCATCGCGGCGGGTGCGCACCCAGCCGCGCACTACAATCGATTCCTGCGCCGTTGTGCTCTGGAGCGCACTCTTGATCGATGTCGGGGAAAGCATCCGTGGAAGTTGCCGGTTCTTCACGGGCGGACAAGCGATTATCGGTCTTTTCCGGTCGTCGAGCTACGCGGCCTCCTGTTAGCGTCGCGAAATGCCACAGAGCAGCGTCCGCATTGCGGAGTTCGATGGGCTTGATGCCCGGACACGCCGTTGGCTCGATCACGAACAGACCCTCAATGAGCGCATCTTTAACGACGTCGTGCTGCGCCCCATCGATCAACGGAGCAACACCGTCCGGGCGATTTTCTCTCCGGAGCAACGGCCGGTGTGGGAGCAGGATGTCGTCTGGCTACCGGATGATCTGGTGCGCCGCTACGGACCGGTCCACGACGAAGTGCGTGCGAGTGTTGGCCTCGAACCACGACCGCGCCACACTCCGCTCATTCTTCATCCGCAGACGCCGGCCGCGCATCGACGTCTGCGCCATGAATTCGGCGCGGAACGCCTGACGGGCACGTCGGTCACTCCCACCTCCTCGTATCGGTCGGTCGTCGTCTGGACGCGCGATGGAAAGCGAGCCCCCGCGCTTCTTAAACTCTCGCTCGGCGCCATCATCGCCCTGACTCAACGCGCTCTGCGCGAGAATCAGGTCGCGCGCGCCGTCGTGATCTCATCCGTCTTCGACACCATCCCGATCCGCGCGCGCGAACGCGTCGGTTTCGATTGGTTTGCTGAACCCGCCGGGATGGTCGAGACACGCAGCCGACACGGGTGGTTGCTGCGGAAATGGCCGCGCTCTCTCACGAAACCGGGAACGACCACCTTGCTTCCGACATTTTCGCTTATCTCGAGCAAAGAAGGGCGCCAGCCGTTGCTCGTCCGCTTCATCCGAGAATCACGGATGCGAGCCGAGGACTTTGTGGTCGAGCGTCTCCTGCGCCCCTACGTCACCGCGCTCTCCTACCTCCTGTTCGAGCACGGGTTGCAATACGAGGGGCACTCGCAAAACGTGCTCTACGAACTCGACCCATGGGGGCGGCTGACAGGGCGCCTCATCCTGCGCGATCTTGCGGATACGTCGGTCAACCTTGCGTTTCGCATCGCAAAAAAGAGACCGCTTCCCATCTTCGCGCCCGGGCTTCTGCCGAAAGACGCCCCCTTCCCCGTCGCCGGAAATGCGGCCGACTACCGCACCAATGCGCGCCGGCGCCGGGTGCTACGTGGGTTCGACACCGTGGAACGCTATGGCCTTTACGGTTTCGTCTGGGCGATCAACACCTCGCTGGCACGCTTTTTCCCGCGCTACAAAACCGAACAGGTCGAACAGCGCTATCTCGAGCTTTGGCAACAAGCGGCGATCGATTCGCTCGGCGTGCGGCCGCTCTTTCGGAGGAAACCGAAGGGCCTGGCCACGGATGAGGCGATCGCCTATTTCCTCGGGCAGGTGGATTGGCGCGCGCTTGGCGCCCGCGCGGCGAAACTTCCCGAAAACGCCGAGCCGCTCATTATCGATGGTCGCATGCGACGCCGAAACGCCGCTGGCTATGATCGCCTGGAGTGTGCCTGGGGCGATTTGTTCATCGGGAACGGCTTGCCCGGCTTCTTTCGCCCGGCCTTTTGAACGCGGACGATGCGCCTGTCGCCGTTGGAGTGGGCGCCGTTGGAGACGAGTTTGATCGACGACTGCGAATGAAAAATGCGCTCGAGTTCCTTCAGGGAAAATTTGATCTCACCTTCCATGTCGAAGTCGTGAATCGATTCCATGCTCACACTCTTGATCTCGATCGCCTCCCTGGGATCAGCGCCGCGGCGCAGTTGATAAACGGCGAAGAGCAGATCGCGCAGAGCGTCCTCCAGAAATTGGGGTCCCGCGTGCGCGCGGTAGACATTCAACAACTCGAACTCGCGCGGCAGCGTGTTCAGGCTCCGGACCACCACCCCATCGAGGCAACGCAACAGTTCGCCCAATCCCGGCGGCGCGGTGGCACCATGCGAAAATAAAATCCGCGTCCGACAACGTTGCGTATGCGTGAGGAGCGGCATCTCATCGGCCCTCCGCGCCCGGCCCGAGGCAACGGCCGCCGAGGCAAAGCTGTGGCGATACGTTTCCTGCACGCACGGGCACGCCGTGATATGGGTGAACCCGATTCCGCTCGCGACCGAGATGCGGCCATCCACGAAATCCGCCTTCGCAAAGAGATCGAGATGTTCGAGCGAAGCCTTCTCCTTCACGCCGCTCACCTGCTCCAGATAAGTCAAAACGCCATCCACCGACACGCCGGCACCGCGACTCTCCTGCGTCTCAAGCAGCAGTTCCGCGAAGCGCGCCGCGTAATCCTGCAAGCTCGGGTAAACTTTATCGCTCATCTCCGCGAGCAGGTGGCCGATCCGCGAAACGTGAATTCCCCGCCGATCGTCTGCCACACTGACATGCGCCTCCACCGCACAGGACAGCTGCGCGGGCTGCGAACCTCCAAAGGGATCCACGATCTGGACGGGAATCGCCCTCCGGTTCACGCCCACACGCTGGAGCGCAAGAGGCGTCTGCGGCGCTTGGTTCGGAATGTCGTAACCGCCCCCGTCCATTGCGGCGATCGTTTCGGCATCGTCGCGCTCGAACATGTCGGCAAACGCCGGCCGGGAACGCTGGTGGCGCGGTAGATTCATAACTTCAAAAACACGGTCGCGAAACAGGAGCGGGGGACAGGAAAGCCAAGGGCCGCTGGGGACAGCAGCCAGAAAAGTTCGCTTCGCGTACTGGAGGCGAACAATCGAAAACGTAACCGATGCCGCAGCGTCTGGTCCGTCGCCAGCTCTCGCCGGATTTCCGGCGATCTAGGCGCTCGAGAATCAGAGGTCGGCTCGATCGATCCCGCTGGAGGAGGTCTTGGCCCCACCCATCGGGTTGCCCTTCGGCTTGATGTCTTTCACCGCCTTCGGATTTTTCTTTTTCGTCGCTGCGCTTTTCTTTGCTTTCATGATGCTGTCTCCTTGAGATTTTGGCCGCGCGCACACTGCGGGTGCCAGCTCCAGAACGCCCTCCCGAGCGCAGAAAGTCAAGGCGATTGTCCACGCGGACGACCCGTGCTTTGGCTAATGGGGGAACTCGGCGAAGCTACAAAAGCCGCGCTTGTCCGTCGCTGGGGCCAACTGGCCCAGAGGTGTCGGCTAACGAAAGGTAGGTGTATTCCTGCAGTCCTCGCTCGTAATCGGCGAGCAGTTTCATCCCTTCGTTCGGCTTCAAACGATCGCCCTTGATCGCGGCGTCGACTTGCAACTTCACCAAACGGAGCAACTCGATCTTGTCCCACTGGGTGAGCGCGAGAACCTGCGCGATCGTGCTCCCTTCGATCACTTCCTCGATGTACCAGCCGCTCTCTTCATCCGGATCCAGGAAGACGTGCACTTCCGTGACGCGGCCGAAGAGATTGTGCAGATCGCCCATAATATCCTGGTAGGCGCCGACCATGAAAACGCCGAGGTAATACATCTCGCCCGGGATGATGGGATGGAGCGGAAGGGTTTCCTTTACGTCCTGCAAATCGATGAACTTCGAAATCTTCCCGTCCGAATCGCAGGTGATGTCGACCATCGTGCCGTTGCGCGACGGTTGCGTATCGAGCCGATGAATCGGCATGATGGGAAAAAGCTGGCCGAGGGCCCAGTGATCGAGGAGCGATTGGAAGACGGAGAAATTGCAGATGTATTGATCGCTCAGCGACGTCTCAAGTTCCTTCACTTCCTCCGGCACGTAGCGCAGTCCTTTGTGCAAGGCCACGATCTGCTCGGCGAGTTGCCAATAGACGCTTTCGATCTTCGCCTTGCTCACCAACTCGAGCAGCCCCACGGAAAATAATTGCTGCGATTGCTCTTTGATCTGCTGCGCGTCGTGCAGCGTTTCGCGCCGGTTATTGCGCCGCAGTTTTTGCTGCACTTCGAGGATGTCGCGGACCAATTTGTGATCCGCCTCCACCGCTTCCACCTTCTCTGTCTGGCTGTTTTTCTCGATCGAACCGAACGCTTCCACCACCAGCACCGAGTGATGCGCCACGATCGCGCGACCGCCTTCGCTCACGATCGCCGGATGCGCCACGCCTTCAGAGTCGCACACGTCCATGATGTTCCAGACGACATCGTTGGCGTATTCCTGGAGCGAGTAATTGGTCGAGCTGTCGAAGCTCGTGCGCGAGCCGTCGTAGTCCACACCCAGCCCGCCGCCCACGTCGAGATAACCGAGCTCGTGGCCGAACTTCGAAAGCTTCGCGTAATAGCGGGCCGCTTCCCGCACCGCGCGTTTGATCGTAGAAATATCCGGCACCTGCGAGCCGACGTGGAAGTGCACCAGCTTCAGGCAATGCGCCAAACCTTCCGCTTTGAGCAGTTCGCTCGCGGCTACGAGGTTCGCGGTATCGAGTCCAAACTTCGCGTCCTCGCCGCCGCTCGTGGTCCACTTGCCTGAGCCCTTGCTGTGCAACCGCACCCGGATGCCGATGTGCGGCTCCACCCCCATCTCTTTCGCGACGCGGATGGTCTGCTGGAGTTCCTCGATTTTCTCCACCACGATGATGACAGATTTACCGAGCCGCCGCCCCATCATGGCCGCGCGGATGTAGGCGCGATCCTTGTAGCCGTTGCAAATGATCAGGCTCTCGAGATCCTTGTGCATCGCGAGCCCGGCGATCAATTCCGGCTTCGACCCCGCTTCGAGTCCGAAATGGAACTCCTGCCCGGCGTCCACGATTTCCTCGATCACCTCGCGCAGCTGGTTGACCTTGATCGGGAACACGCCGCGATAATTCGCCTTGTAGCCGAACTCCGCGATCGCGCTGTGAAAGGCGCGGTTCACAGATTGCACGCGATCGCGCAGCAAATCCTGAAAGCGAATCACGAGCGGAAACCCGAGCCCGCGCGCGCGCGCTTCGTTTACCACTTCGAGAATGTCGATCGAGCCGCCGTTCTCGCGCCGCGGCCGGACCTCCGCGTTTCCGGCGGCGTTGATCGTGAAATAGCCCGTCCCCCAGCCCTCGACATTGTAGGTCGAAATGGCGGACTCAATGTCCCATTCGGGCTTCGATTTTTCAGTCACGGCAGGCAACGCAATGCGCATATTCAAGCAGTGGGGAGAACATGCAAGCCATGGTCACGAAATTGTCACATTTCGACGCGCTCGGGTTGGAGGCGGCGCGCCCACCCGCCGAAGGATCCAGCCGCTGCCGCTCTTCCGGCCCAAGGACGGGCCGGCTCCCTTGCTTGTATTCCGCGAGCGAAACACATAACATCTCCCGATGAACAAGACGGTCGTCGAAGTCCAGGTGCGCGCCGTGCTGCCGACCGCCGGAGGCTGCGCCGTGTTCCTCGGGAACAACGACAAAGTCTTCATCATTTACGTCGATCAAACCGTCGGGAGCGCGATCACGATGTTCATGCGCGACATCTCGAAGGAGCGCCCGCTCACCCACGATCTCATGGGGCACCTCATGACCGCGATCGGCGCGCACGTCGAGCGCGTCATCATTAACGATCTCAAAAACGCCACCTATTACGGGCGCATGATCATCCGGGCTGAGAACGAACTGCAGCAGAAAAAAATCGTCGAGTTGGACGCGCGTCCGAGCGATTGCATCGCGATGGCCACGCAGCAGAAAGCGCCCATTTACGTCAGCCAGGAAGTGTGGGACGAGGTCGACGACATGAGCGACGTGCTCCGGAAAATGGAAGAAGAAGGGCTTAAGACCGATCCGGAGATGGGCGATGAAGAGGAGTAGCCGCTTCGCGGCACGTCGACGCGCAATCCTACCCGATTAAATCGCCGTAATTCCGCAACGCGACCTGGCCGCAACGCGCCAGAATTTCATTCGGCGTGTCCATCAGGAGCGCCTCCGACACCAGCCCTTCACACTCTGCGAGGGTGAGACTCTGCACCGCGCGTTTCACCCGCGGCACGAGCGACGCGCTCACGCTGAGCTCATCCATTCCCAGTCCCAGCAGCAGTGGCACCATCGTCAAATCGCCCGCCATTTCGCCGCATACTCCCACCCAAATATTGTGCGCGTGCGCGGCGTCGGAAACCATCTTCAGCAACCGCAGCACCGCCGGATGCGTCGGCTCGTAGAGATGCGCGATTCGCTCGTTCAAGCGATCCACCGCGACGGCGTACTGGATCAGATCATTCGTCCCCACGCTGAAAAAATCCACCTCCTTGGCGAGCGATTCCGCGCACAACGCCGCGCTCGGAATCTCGATCATCGCCCCCACGTCCGTTTCCTCATCGAACGCCACGCCCTTTGCGCGCAGTTCCGCTTTACACTCGTCCAGCACCACGAGCGCGCGGCGGAGTTCCATCACACCTGAGATCATCGGGAACATGATCTTCACATTGCCGGCCGCGCTCGCGCGCAGGATGGCGCAAAGCTGCGTCTTGAAGATATCGAGATTCTCGAGGGAAAAGCGAATCGCGCGCAGACCGAGAAACGGATTCTGCTCATCGTCCGAATCCATGTGCGACGCGATCTTATCGCCGCCCAAATCAAACGTCCGGATGATGAGCGAATGCGGCGCCACGCGGGCCGCCACGCGCTGATAAATCGCAAACTGTTCCTCCTCCGTCGGCAAAGTGGGCCGGTTCAAGTATAGAAATTCGGTCCGATAAAGTCCGATCCCTTCGGCGCCGCCTTCCACTACTGACTCCACATCGTCCGGCAATTCGATGTTTGCCGAGAGGACGATGTGCCGCCCGTCCGCGGTGGTCGATTTCGTCTCCCGCAACCCGCTCAGCTGCTCCGCCACCAACTCTTGCCGATGCTTCAGTTCGCCGTAATGCCACAGCGTCTCCGGTGTCGGATTGAGAATCAGCAGCCCGTTATATCCATCGAGCAAAACCTCCTGCCCGCTCTCCAACTTTGCGGTCGCATCGTGCAATCCCACAATCGCCGGAATGCCCATCGACCGCGCCATGATCGCGGTGTGCGACGTGCGGCTGCCGAGATCAGTCGCAAACGCCAGCACCTGCTTGCGATCCATCGTGGCGGTGTCGGATGGCGTGATGTTGTGCGCCACCAGGATGTGCTGCTCGCTTGTCTCCACGAAGGCTTTCGGCGCCTTGCCCTGGAGATTCGAAATCACCCGCCGCGTCACGTCCTGGATGTCGATCGCGCGCTCGCGCAAATACGGATCGTCAATCTTGCTCAGGGTCTCGGAATAATTGGTCGCTACCTCGTTGAAAACGAACTCCACGTTGCACAGCTCGCCCTCCAGCTTGCGCAAGACTTCGTCGATTAACGTCCGGTCCTCCACCACGAGCAAATGCGCATCGAAGATGGCAGCATCCTTCGCCCCGATCGCCTCTGCGATCCGCTGTTGCATCTCCAAAATTTGCGCGCGCGTCTGGATTAACGCCGTCTCGAACCGACCAATCTCTCCCGCAATTTCCTCCGGCGTAATCCTGCGCCGCTCGATCTCCTCAAAATCGTCCGCCACCACTTGGACCTTCCCATGGGCCAACCCAGGGGAGACGCCCACGCCATAAAGGCGGGTTTCGGGGATGGCGGCGTCACTCATGTCGGAGCGAGAGTAACGCGGGTGTCAATCACTGCCAAAGCGAGAAAAGATGCGGACCCTCTTGGCGCTTGACAGTGTGTAAGGCAGGATCACATCATACACACATGAGAACCAACATCGTGATCGACGACCGTCTGATGCGAGACGCGCAGCGGGTCAGGCCCGGCGCAACGAAGAAGGCGGTGGTTGAGGAGGGTCTCCGGCTTCTTGCCCAATTGGGACGGCAGGCGAAGATCCGCGCTTTGCGCGGCGTATTAACCTGGGAAGGCGACCTCGCAGCGATGCGGCATGACGCTAACTGACACCTCGGTCTGGATCGATTATTTCAATGGCGTAGGCAATTGGCAGACCGATCGGCTCGACGCTCTCCTCGGTGCCGAGGTGATCGTGATGGGCGACCTTGTCCTGGCTGAAATTTTGCAAGGATTCCGCTCCGACGCCGACTACCAGCGGGCGAAGACGCTCCTGATCGCACTGCCGTTTTTCCCGCTGGCGGGTTACGAGCGAGCCTTGGCCACTGCGGCAAACTACCGTCTGCTCAAGAAACGCGGCCTGACCGTCCGAAAAACCGTCGACGTGTTTATCGCCACTGCCTGCCTGGACTACGACTTCGAACTCCTCCACAACGACCGCGATTTTGAGGCAATGGAACCGGCTCTCGGCCTCCGGTTAGTGAAGATGGGGAGCTGAAGTGTTGAAAATCCTTCCGCGAAATAATGCCTTCTTTTCGCTCGAGCCGTCGATTGAACGCGGAGTCGGCAACGTCAGTCCTCGTTAAACCGCCCCGCGATCAGCGCCTCCAACTCTCGCATCGCTTCCGCCGCATCGGGGCCCTCACAGCGAATACAGAGCTTCGAGCCCTGCCCCGCCGCCAGCATCATCAATCCCATGATGCTTTTCCCGTTGATCTGTTCGCCTTCCTTCTCCACCCACACTTCACACCGGAACCGGCTCGCGATCCGCACAAACATCGCCGCCGGTCGCGCGTGCATGCCGAGACGGTTCACGATCGTAACCTCGTGCTCGATCTTCTCGCCGGCGGCTTTGCGGTGCAGCAATCCCATCAGCCTTCTTTCTTGCCCATCAAATCGAGCAGTTTCTCGTTGAATTCCACCGCGCTGTTGCGCCCGAGCGATTTCAATTTCTGATCCATCGCCGCGACCTCGACGAGCCGCGCGACATCGCGACCGGGTCGAACGGGAATGGTGGTGTGAGGAATCTGCAATTTCAGGATCTCGTAGAACTCTTGATCGAGCCCGATCCTATCGACCTCCTCCAAATCCTGCCAATCTTTTAACGTCACCACCATGTCGAGCCGCTTCTCGATCCGGATGCTGCCGATGCCGAAGATGGACGCCACATTGATAATCCCGATCCCGCGCACCTCCATGTGGTAGCGCGTCAGGTCGGG
>JBDSNB010000031.1:0-33195 GCA_039915555.1 Chthoniobacterales bacterium
CGAACATCTCCAGCCGCGCGTCCAGATTATCGATGTAATTGAGCGCCATCGCTTCCGGCGTTTTCGGACTCACGGGCGAACCAAACTGCGGTTCGCCATGATGCGCGCCGATCAAGTGCAGCAGATGTAACCGCACATCCTCAGAGGCAGGCGCCATCCCATTCCAGCTCTCCGCCAGATCGGACGTCTGTAATTTTCGCCAGAGCGAATTCACCAACTCAAGCCCGATGGAAATGTGTCCCATCAACTCACCGCGTTCATCGAAACCCATGGTGAAGCCGGTCTCCGGGAGATGATTTTCCCAGAGCTTGCCGGAGTCGTGGAAGAGGATACCTGCGATCAGCAGATCGAGATTGAGCTGGGGATAAAGCGGGACCAGCGCGGTCGCCGTGCGCATCATCTGCGCAGTGTGCTCGACGAGGCCGCCGCGCCGCGCGTGATGATAACTGCGTGCGCCCGCGGTGCGCTTAAAACGATCGCCGTAATCGGCGAGAAACGCTTCACCCAGAGCCCGCAGCCGCGGATCGACGATTGCTTGCACGCTCTCGCTGATGAGCGCGAAGTCCGCCGCCTGCTTCGCGCGCAACTCGGGCGGGCCTTGCAGGAGTTCGGCGATTTCCGCCGCGGTCAACGCGCGCACCTTCCACCCGCGCGCGTCGAGCCCGAATTGCTGGTGTTGCACGAACTCGCCGCTCAGCTCGATGAAGTCGGACGTTTGTAACGACTCGCAGGCGCGATATTCCGGATGATCGCTCCAGACGCGCAGCGTCATGCGATCGGCGGAATCCGCCAGTGCGAGCTCGCAGTACGGTTTCCCATCGCGCGTCACCTTGGGAGCAGCGGCGTCCACCTGGACGTGGACGCGCGCTTCCACCAGACCGCTCTGCGCGCGGCGCCGCACCTCTTTTAGGGTCATTGCTTCCAACACGGCGTGCGAGGCAACTCTCTACGGTTTCGCCACCCCGATCACGCCGCAGGCGACGCGTCCGCCGGCATCGCCGGTCGGCTGCGATTTCAGGTCGTCCGCTTTTTCGTGCACGATCACCGCGTAACCGACGATCGAGTTTTCGCCGCTGAGCTTGAGGGTCTTGTCGGTCATCTCGACGTGCGCTTTGCCCGAAGCATCGGCCTCGAGGTTACCGAGATCGCCCATGTGGCGCATCTCGGCGTCGGGGCCGGCGTGAGGGTGCTTGGTCGGGTTGTAATGGCCGCCGGCTGACGTGCCGTCCTTCGCGGAGCAATCGCCAAACTCATGCACATGGAAGCCATGCTTCCCGGGCTTTAAGCCGGTAATGGCCGCCACCACTTTCACGCCGTCGCTGCCGCTGGCGAAGGTGATCGTGCCTGCCACTTCGCTGCCCGAAGCAGCGCTCAGGACGGCGATGGCTTTGGTGGGTTCAGCGGCCGCCGCATGGGAGGCGCCGAGAGAAAGGATCGCGGCTGCGATCGTAAAGGAGAGCAGATTTTTCATCCCTCAAGCTACACCGCGCTGGCGCCGGCTGTAAAACGCGCGGCGGCTCGGGATTTCCCCTACCGAATCGAGGCGAACGGTTTCCCGACCTCGAGATTCTTGATCACGGTGCTGAGATAGACCGACTCCGGATAGAAAGCTTTGTACTTCGTGATCTCGGCGCGATTCATGACTTTGAATCCGTAACGCTCAAACATGCGTTCGCCGCGCCGGCTCTCGAAGGTCACGATCTGCCCGAAGACCTGCTTCTCGCCCGAGCGCGAGAGGTAACTGAAATACGCATCAAGCAAGGCGCGCGTGGTGGAAATCTTGCGCGCGTCGGCGAGGAGATTGATGTGAAAATGCGGGGTGCGCCGCGGGGCGGCCGGCACTTCGCGCCAGCCATTCTTGAGCAGCCAAATAATGAAACGCCGCGAGGGCGCGTTGTAGCGCGGGTAACGAAGCAGCGCGCGCAGGAAGAGACAGACGTTTTGGTAAAATGAGTAGAGCTGATTCAGCAACGGCCGGCGCGAGCCGAGCAGGTAACCGTGCAGTTCGCCATCCTTCTCGATCACGAACGAGGATTGCGGCTCGTGGTCCGTGTAATAGGTCGTGAGAAAATCGGCGAATAATTCCCGATCTTCATAAACCGGATCGATCGGAGTGCCGAGAAAACCGGTTAAGCAGCACAAACGCCGCACCGCCTCGCGATCAGTGGACCGGTAGCTTCGGATGGTAAATTGGCCGCTCTTCGTCATTTGCTTCGGGCACCCTTGTAATCCGAGAGTACTCTCCGGTAAACGGAAAAGAGCCGGGCGAAGACGCGTGGCCAGGCATACTTTTCCCGCACTTGCGCCGCGGCGGCCCCGCCGAGTGGCGTCAGTTCGGATTTGCTCAACGTCTCGATCGCTGCTGCGAGCGCGCCCGCGCTGTTCTCCGCCGACCACGCTTCCTCCGAATGCAAAATCACGCCGTCCATGTAGCTGCCGCGAATTCCCACCACCGGCGTCCCGCAAGCCTGACTCTCCAGGGCCACCAGCCCGAACGTTTCCTCGATTCCTGGATGCACGAAGAGGTCCGCGGCGCGGTAATATTGCGCCAGCTCACTCGCATCCGCGCAGTAGGGCAACCATGTCACCGCGCCCGTCGTGTCGGCTAATTTCTGCAAACGACCACGCTCCTGGCCGCTGCCGATCACAAGGAGATGAAACTTTTTGGACGCGAGAAGTTCGAACGCGGAGAACAGCGTTCGCGTATTCTTTTCCGGCGCGAGCCGGCCGACATACAAAAGCAATTTTCGCTCTGCTGGAATCCGGAGCCGCGCCCGCGTCGCAGCGGCATCGGGACGGGGCCTAAAAACTTCCGTGTTCACGCCCAACGGCATCGATTCCGTATTCATGACGCCCCAAGTCCGCAGGACTTCCGCCAATTTCGCCGAGGGCACGAGCGTGGCTTCGAAACGGTTATACAACGCGCGCGTGTAGGCCTCCGCGGCGCGCATCGCGATCGCGGCGCCCCGTTTCCCTAGCAGCGCGGCCGGGCCGCGAAGATAAGCCTGCGTAAAGTGCGAATGATAGAAAGCCACCACCGGAATGCGCAGTCGTTCGCCGATCCGCGCCGCACGCCAGCCGACCTGATACGGATCGCTCGATTCAATAATATCTGGCCGTTCACGCGCGATGATTTCCTCCAGCGCGCCGAGATTCAGCAGTGCATGATACTGCGTCGCACGCGAAACGAGTGGCGACCGAATCGAGTAAACGCGGCTGCGTTTTCCAGTCGTCATCTCCGTCCGCGCGCCGGGTATGATGAGCACATGCTCATCGTCGGATTCTGCTCGCTCGATGTAAGCAATCTTCTCGTGCAGGTAACGCTTCACACCGCCGCTGAGCGGCGAGTAGAACTGCGTCACGTCACAAATCTTCACACCGGGTCACACACCACAGAATTGGAGGGGACGCCGTCGGCTTCCCCAGTTTGAAACACGGGAAGCTGGCAGCTTCCCCTAACGTGGCTGTTCACTTGCCCAACTCGCTCAGATATTTCTCCGCTTCCATCGCGGCCGCACAGCCGGAACCCGCCGCCGTGATCGCTTGTTTGTAAACGCGATCCGCCACATCACCCGCGATGAAAACGCCAGGGTGTTTGCTCTCCGCCAGATGGCGCGCAATCAAATAACCATCCGGATCCGTCTCCAGTTTTCCCTCAAACGCCTTCGTGTTCGGATCATGGCCGATCGCAACAAACACGCACGCCACTTCCAACACCCGCTCCTCGTGCGTCTTCACATTGCGCAGATTCACGGCCCGCATCTCGCCCTTCTCATCCGGGATATATTGCGTGACGGCCGTGTCCCAAATCGGCTCGATGTCTTCACAAGCCAGGACCCGATCCGCCATGATCTTCGAGGCCCGCAACTGATCGCGCCGATGAATCAAGTAAACCTTGGAAGCGAACCGCGTAAGGAAGAGCGCTTCCTCCGCCGCGGAGTCGCCACCGCCCACTACGCACACCGGCACATCGCGATAGAACGCGCCGTCGCACGTCGCGCAGGAGGTCAGCCCGTGGCCAATCAGTTTCTGTTCGTTTTCCAAACCGAGCCAGCGCGCCGACGCGCCGCTCGCGATGATCACAGCCTGCGTCTCCAGCCACTCGTCGTCCGCCTTGATCCGCAGGTGATCGTCGCGCATCTCGAACTCGCTCACTTCCGCATACGAAAAGCGCGCGCCAAATTTCTCCGCCTGCGCATGCATGTTCATGATCAACTGCGGACCGTCGATCCCGTCCGGGAAACCCGGAAAATTCTCGACCATGGTGGTCGTGGCGAGTTGCCCACCGGGATGGCTGCCTTCCAAAACGAGCGGGCTCAGATTGGCGCGCGCCGCGTAAATGGCGGCCGTCAGTCCCGCACAACCGCTCCCGACGATGATCACTTTTTCCATGGCCGGAAAGAGTAGCATGCGACCCGAGATCGAGGAAATGCCGCGATCTCGGCTTCGCGTTGCCGACTGAACATCGACCTCTAAACTAGCGGCCATGCCGGAGCTGGCCGAGGTCGAATACTATCGCAAACAGTGGGACGCGGGCCTCGGCGCACGCGTCCGCGCGGTGCAGTTGCACGCGCTAAAACGAATCTTCCGCGGTGCGGATCCACGCGAGATAAAAACATGCCTCACAGGGAGCCGGCTTCTGCGCTCGACCGCGCGCGGCAAACAAATGCTCTTCGAATTTTCCCACGGCAACTGGCTGGGCCTGCACCTCGGGATGAGCGGAACGTTGCGCACCGAGCCAAATAATTTCCGCCCGGAGAAACACGATCACCTCGTTCTCGAGCAAGCGAAACGTTCGCTCGTCTTCCGCGATCCGCGCCTCTTTGGTCGGGTGAAATTTCACCAAGGAAAAGCAGCGCCCGCCTGGTGGACCGCCGCGCCGCCCGCGATCGATGCAAAAGAGTTCGACGCCGCCTACGTCGCGACGTTCTTGAAACGTCACGGGCGCGCACCGATCAAAGCGGTCGTTCTTTTGCAGAGCGGTTTCCCGGGGATCGGCAATTGGATGGCGGATGAAATCCTGTGGCGCGCGAAGATCGCACCCGCCACCAAGGCCGCCGATCTGATCGCGCCACAGCGCACCGCGTTGCGACGCGCCACGCGTTTCGTCGCAAGCGAATCGCTCCGCATCATCGGCCACGATTACTCCGATCCGCCAAAGACGTGGCTCATCCACGAACGTTGGAAAAAGACCGGCGTCTGCCCACGGCACCGCACTCCGCTCCAGCGCGCCACCATCGGCGGCCGAACGACCGCCTGGTGTGCGCGTTGCCAGAAATCCGGGTAGCGCAGGCTGCCAGCCTGCAGTTTCCGGCAGCCTGCCGGAAACATCCGCTAACGGACGGCGCTCAGAAGAACTCGCTCACCAAAGCGCAGAGGTCGCGGCAAGCTGCCGCGACCAGCAGCCTGCGCTACCCGGAAACCACTCCACGCCTCAAGAAATGTGCACGACGATCTTATGAAACCCGCTCGTCCCTGACTTGAACTCCCGCTTCGGATCGAACGTCTGCACCACGCCATCGCCATTCGTCGCTCGCGCCCACAGCACGTGATCGCCGGCCCCTGGTGGCCGCCAATCAAAACTCCAGAGCGCCCAAGTCAGCCGCGTCCCCGGATAATCCAGCCGCGCATCCGCCCAAGTGCGACCGTCATCCGCGGTGAACTCGACCCGCGATATCCCGCGATCGCCGCCGAACGCCACCCCCTTCACCAGCACCGGCGCGCGCAGATCCGCCAGCGCGATCCAATCATCGTGCGCCGGCTGATCCACCCGCGTCCGGGTGGGCACCGTGAAATCCGGCCCCCAGCCCTGTTTCTCGTAAAATCCTTCCGCCTCCTCCGTGGCCAGCTCGATCCGCGTGATCCACTTCACGTGTTTCTCGCCGAAATATCCCGGCACAATCGCGCGCATCGGAAACCCGTGCCGATCCGGCAGCCGCGCACCGTTCATCTCGTACGCGAGCAGCGTGGTCGGCTCGAGCGCCTTCTCCAGAGGGAACGTATCGGTGTAATTATCGACGCCGTGCAGCTTCACCTTTCGCGCTGCTGGCAACGGTCCACCCGCCGCCGCCAGCAGCGCCCCCATCGACACACCCTTCCAGACCGCATTACTCATCAAGCCCGCATCCAGCCCATTACTGATGCACATCAACGTCGTCTCCTGAGTTACCGCCGGCAGGGCCAGTAACTCCGCCAGATCGAAGCGGCGCTCCTTCCCGACCAGTCCGGTAACTTCGAGCCGCCAGACCGCCGCGTTCACGCGCGGGTCGATCACGTTCTTCGTCACGCAATAGAACTCCTCGTTAGGCGTGATCGCTTGCACGTCGCGACCACGATATTGCGTCCCGTCATAGCTGAAGGTGGCCACCCGAAAAAGTTTCCTGAGCAAGCCCGCGCCACCGCCCGCCAAGATCAAACCCAGCCCGCCCACCAGGAGCGCGCGCCGCCCGATCGGTGGACTGTATTCCGCTGTCGGCGGGACCGACCGCGGCCGCCCCGTCATCCCCGCGTAACTCAACGACAGCGTGCGCTCGAAAAGAACAAACGATACCAGCAGACCAAGGATCGTCACCACCGTTGCCGTCGGGATGGGCAACCCGCCATAGTGCGTTCCCAGCACCGGCCAAAGCGCCACCGTCACCGCCAGCAGCGGCAACACGGTAAAGAGTCCAACCGAAAGCGCCGGCCGCTTCCGACCCCGCGCCAGCAGTCCGTAAACCATCCCGCCCAGCGCGCCGAGCAAAAGCTGCCCGCCCATCACCGAGCTCACCCCGAGCTGCTTCATGTGGTTGTAGCCGCCCACCCGGCCCATCAACTGCAAAAACGCATCCGCCGGAATGAAGACCGAAAGCCGATCGCCTAACAAGACCATCGGCGTGGCCAGGCCAAAGATTTGCGCCAGCAAAAGCATCCCTACCGTCATGACGATGCCCGCGAGCAAACCAGCCAGCGCGCCCGCGCCCGCACATTTCCAGCCGGACAAAGGCTGCATCGCCACCGCGGAAGCGCTTGTGCTCATGGCTCGTAGGAAGCCAGCGGCGGCCGAATATTCCGATCCGCCGCCAGCGATGACGCGTATCCTGAAGGATGCGCCCGCCAAAGTCTCTTCTTCTCTTCCTCGCCGGTCTGCTTTTTGTCTCCGCCTCGGCCGCTCCGGCAGCGCCACGCGCCGATCAAATCAAGCGACCGACCAGCCAACCTTATCGCGGCGACCTTTCTATTTTCGAGGACGCGCAGCGCGACCAGAAATTGCAGATCCAACGTGTGCTCGATCTGCTCGGGATCAAAGCAGGCTCCGCCGTTGCGGACATCGGCGCGGGTTCCGGTTGGTTCACAGTGCGCAGCGCACGCCGGGTCGGCGCAAGCGGCCGCGTTTACGCGGTCGATATCAACCGCGCCTATCTCAAGCACATCCAGCAGCGCGCGAAAAAGGAGAGCCTGCCGATGATTCAGACCGTCCTCGGAAAAGCCGACGACCCACGTCTCGATCCGCAAAGCGTCGATGCAGTCTTGCTCTTGAAAACGTATCACGAAGTCGCGCAACCGGTCGCGCTCCTGCACAAAGTGCGCACCGCGATGCGTCCTGGCGCACGCCTCGGCATCATCGACCGCAAAGGGAAAGGCGATGACCACGGCCTCGACGCCGCGGTCGTCACCCAGGAGGCGAAACGGGCCGGCTTCAAGCTCACGTCCCAACACGATTTTGTAAAAGGCGACGACGTCGATTATTTCCTAATCTTCCAAGCTGGGCGAACGACACCCTAGCATCCGACGTGAAGAAGGATGACTGAGGAGCTACCGTCCCGCCGCGACGCGCAGAAGCGTAGCCACGATTCTCGTCCCGGCTACAAACGTCCCGCGCAGCGTGCCTGACACTTTGGACTCGCCGCCCGTCCGGCAGCGATGATTCACCGGCACCTCCAGAATGCGCAATCCGGCACGCGCGGCGCGCATCTGCATCTCGAGATTCCAACCGTAGGTCATTTCCTTCATCTCAAGCCGCTCGAAGGCCTCACGGCGAATCGCGCGGAAGGGACACATGTCGGTGTATTTCACGCCATACAACGGACGGATGAGCCAGCCAGCGAGATAACCGGCGAAGACTTGCTGCGTGTTCATGCTCCCGGGTTCGCGCTCGCCGCGGGTGCGCGAACCGATCACGAAATCCTGCTCGCCCTCGAAAACCGGCTGCACGAGCCGCGGCATCAATTCCGCGCAATCGCTCCCATCGCCATCCAGAAACACCAGCACGTCGCACTCTGGCGCCGCAGCGGCGGCTCCCGTCGCACAGGCGCGACCGTAACCGCGCCGCGCTTCCACCACACGCGCGCCAGCAGCACGCGCCCGCTCCGCGGTGCGATCGGTGCTGCCGTTGTCGACCACGATTACCTCGCGTGGAATTCCGGTGGCCAGGACCGCACGTACCACGTCGGCGATCGGTTCCTCTTCATTCAACGCGGGGATAATGACGGAGACACTCATCACGTCGCAACGCGATGCACGATGCCTTTGGCACGGAGAATATCGGCCGCTTCACTGAAGTAATCTTTCACGTCCGCCTGGGTGCGGATCCAATCGAGGTAATGCCCAATGCCGGTCGCGAGATCGACCTGCGGCGCGTAGCCGGCCGCGCGGATACGCTCGGTGCCGCTCGTAAGATGGCGCATCTCGCCGGGACGAAATTCGCCCTTCGCTTCCACCGGGATGTGGATGTCGAGCGCGTCGGAAATTTGTTCCGCCACTTCGCGAATCGTGACGCCCCGGCCGCTGCCCACGTTAACCGGCAGGCCATCGAGCTGATGGGTGGTGGCGGCGAGCAGATTGGCGCGCGCGATGTCTTCCACGAAGGAGAAGTCGCGGGTCTGCGCGCCGTCTTCGTAAACGAACGGCGGGAGATCGTTGAGCAGGCGCGTGCAGAAAATCGCGATCACTCCGGTGTAGGGATTGAAGATGGATTGGCGCGGCCCGTAGGTGCAGGAGTAACGCAACGCAACGGTCGGGATTCCGGCCTGTTTTCCCCAAAGAAGGACAAGTTTTTCCTGATCGACTTTCGTTAGACCGTAAACCGTCTCGCCTCCCACCGGCGCTTCCTCCGGGGTCGGCGCGCTCGTGGTTTTCGCGTCGCAGAGAGGGCAATGCACTGACCAATCGCCCGCGCGCAATTGTTCGATCGGACGCACGGCGGGAAAGACGAGACCGTGTTGCGCACAGGTGGCTGCGCCTTCGCTGTAAACCGCCTGCGACGACGCGACGACGACCTTTTTTATCGGCAGGTTTTCCTCGCGGATAACCTCGAGCATTTGCGCGGTGCCGAAGCTATTAACCTGCACATACTTCGCGATCTCGGGCATGTATCCGCCGTAAGCGGCTTCATGAAAAACGATGTCGATGTCTTGCAACGCGGCGGTGATATCGGCGCGCTCGCGCATGTCGCCTTGGATGAATTCCGCGGCCTCGTTGATCCAGGCGGGTTTGCCGAGTTTGTGTGTGTTCGGCTCGAGGTTGTCGAAAATCCGGACGCGCCAGCCTTCGCGCACGAGCAGGTCGGTAAGATGCGAGCCGATGAGGCCCGCGCCGCCGGTCACCAGGGCGCGCTTTCCTTTAGGGTTGGTCGTCATTCCAGGGGCCAGACGCGTTCGCGCCCTTCCTTTTCGATCAGCTTCTCGAGAAAGGCAGACGTTTCCGGGGCGGGATCTCCGCTCTTTCTACCCGCCAGCAGTTCGTCGCACAACCGCCGGAGCGTGGCGCGGTCGTCCACGTCGTACCAGGTCGGCAACAGTTCCACTGCTACGCCGATTTCCTTCGCGCGTTGCAATGTCTGCTCGAGCACGCGCTCTGTGCTCCAATCAATCTCGGTAAACAATCGGGCGTGCCGTCGATTCATCCCGATCAAATAGTATCCGCCGTCGTCCGAGGGCCCGAGTACGATGCGGTCTTCCGGTTCCGAAAGCCACTTGACCGCCATCCGGTAAGCGGCCCGCGGCACGGTTGGGCTGTCGGAATCGATCAGGCAAAGCGATTGAAACCCGATTTGGAAAAGGTCTTCGGCCGCGGCCATAAGACGTTCGCCGAAGGCCTGGCCCCGTTGCAAGACGAGCTCGAAGTCCGTTGGTAAAATGTCGGCAAAGGTCCCTTCCGCACCCGCTGGTGTGAAAACGCCGATGCCTTTGGCGCCGCCCACCTGCACCGTTTCGGAAAGAGCCGCTGTAGTGTCGCGCAGGAAACAAATATTCAGCGCCGCGGCTTCTTCGGGCGTGAGTGGCGGTGTGAGCCGCGTTTTAACCTGGCCGGCCCGCGGGGCCTTCGTCATGACTGCGAGCGCGCAGATCCCGGGCGGCACTTGCTTGGAAATGCTCGGGTCGAGCACGCGATGCACGGTTTTCATGAGCCGTGCTGTTTGCGTTTGATCGCGGGAGGCGTCAACCCTTTTCGCAGAGCGCGTATTGGTAGCGCCCGTCCTGCCACGTCTCCACTTTGCGCCATGGCTGGGAGGCGAAGAGTTTCTCGAAACCGGTGCGAGAAAGGACGGTGGCTTTGCCTGGTTCGCGGCAGCCGTTGTTCATCCCGGTAATCCCGGCGAGAATCCACATCGCGAAGAGCGGGAGCGAGGCCCAAAAAGCGTAGCGCGGTTCGGCCACAAAACATCGGCCGCCCGGTCGGAGAACGCGATGCATCTCACTGATGGCGCGCGCTTGATCAGGGAGGACGGTGAAGAGCCGGGCCGCGACGAGTGCGTCGAACGATTCGTCGGGATGGGAAAGTTCGAGGACGTTATCGGTTTCGAACGCGCAGTTCTCGAGATTCCAAGCTTGGGCTTTCTTTTCCGCGCACTCCAACTGACGCTCCGAGCGATCCACCCCGAGCACCGCAATCCCGGGAAAGCGCGCGGCCAATTGGCAGGAATAAAAGCCAGGCCCGCAGCCAAGTTCCAGGAGGCGCGTCGCGGCTGACGGTTCGCCGGTGGGCCAGAGAGCACGGCTGATCCGGTCGGTGTCGTCCCGAAAAATCCGTTCGCGAAAGAAAACATAAAGCCAGGCGAACCGCTCGAAGAGGCTGTCGTCGCCAGTCGCGGTTGTGCGGGGCGCGCTCGTTCTGATCTGGGGGACCGCAGCGTTCTCGAGCGCGCTTGGCACCGCCGTCACCAGTGCGGGGTCAGATTGGAGGAGCTGGCTCATGGGTTACACCCGTTCGCTCGGGATGGTGTTTCGATTTGGCGGCGCGGTCTGTTCACACTGTTCTGAGATTAAATCTTCTAAACCAAACCTATCTCTTCATCTTAATCTGGCCAACAACCTTGATAAAACACGGCCTCTCCCCGGGAAGGTGGACCCTTTGGAAGCCTGTTGATAAACTACCTGTAGCCATGAGCAAACAAACCCTGGAGGGGAAAAGACGGAATCTATTAGGTCTTATTCGAACTTGTTCGATTCTTATTCTGCGCAGTAAAAGGAAATGGGTGGATCGAGGAATCAGGATTGTTTGCGCGTCGTTCCTGGGCGCGCTCGCGTGGACCAGCCCGATGCGGGCGGAGGAACCCAGCCTCGCTCGGATCCAGAAAATCCTGACGAGCAAAAAAATGGTGGACCTGACCCACGCGTTTGCGCCTGGCATCCCGCGCTGGCCTGGATTTCCAGACGAGAAACGCGAGACGATTTACGGCTACGAAAAAGGAGAGGGAACGCTGGGCGCGGGCTTTTTCGCCGAGACCTATACGATCGTAGGGCAATGGGGGACGCACGTTGATCCGCCGGCGCATTTTGTGAAGGGTCTGCGCACGGTGGACGAGATCAAGTTGCAGGAAATGATTCTGCCGTTGGTGGTGATCGACGCGCATAAAGAGGTGGAGGCGAATAGCGACTACACGCTCACGCTCGAACGGGTGAAGAAATGGGAAGCCGACCACGGGAAAATCCCAGAGGGATCGTTCGTGGCCTTGCGCACGGATTGGTCAAAACGCTGGCCGGACACAGCGAAGATGGAAAACAAAGACAGCGAGGGCGTGATGCATTACCCGGGCTGGAGCAAAGAGGCGCTCCAATATTTGTATGAGGAGCGCAAGATTACGGCGAGCGGGCATGAGACGACGGACACAGATCCCGGGCTCGCGACTTCGAAGGACGATTACTCGCTCGAGACTTACGTCCTGGGCACGAATCATTATCAAATCGAGTTGCTGACGAATCTAGACCAGGTCCCGGAAGTGGGCGCGCTTGTGATTGTGAGCTTCCCGAAACCGAAAGGCGGCTCGGGATTTCCAGCGCGCGTTTTCGCCATTCTGCCGGATTAGCGACCGAAGGCGGAAGTGGCGTCTTTTAGCGTCGACAAATTCGGGAGGCGAGAGAGGATGCTCGCTCCATGATCACAAAAAATATCGGCATGCTCCTGTTGGCGATTTATCTGATTTTGATCGGACTGATGTCGATCGTTGCCATCGGCATCCCTCCGATTGTTACCGGCATTCTGGCGCTCGTGGCCGGGATTCTGATCCTGCTCGGCAAATAGCGAGCGGACGCTGCCAGGCTAACAGCCCTGATATTTCCAGTTGAGCGACTTGCCTTCGGCAAGCCATTCCAGGGTCGTAGCGAGACGTTTTTCACGCGTCGCTTCGCGCTTCGCTTCCGTGAGCCACTGCACGTATTCCTTGCGGCAACTGGGGCTCAATTTCTCGAACGTTGCGCCTGCCTTCTTGTTCGCGCGCAGCGCGGCCGTGAGGTAATCGGGCACCATGAGCGGCTCGGCTTTTTTTACCTTCTTCGGATCCTTGATCCCGGCGTCGTTTAACGCGGCCGCTTTTTTCACGTAGCCGATGAGGACTTTGTCGGACGGCAAATCATCGAGCGATTTGATGCAGCCAAACTGGCCCATCGCCGCTTCCTCCTTCTTCGGATCGTCCGGAAAGATGAGCGAGGCTTTCCAAAAACCGAAGACGCAATGCGCTTTGAACGCAGCCATCCCACACATCATCCCTTTGTAATCGAAGTGCGGCATGCCCCACTTGATCGTTTCCTCCACTTGCGGACATCCCGCGTGCACGATCTTGCGCAGATGTTTCAAGATCGGCCGCGCAAACGGCGCCGCCTCGGAGATGAACGCGTCAAGGCGCGGATCTTTTTTGGCCACACCGGGAGATTATCGCGCGCCCAAAAATCTGTCGAGCGCGCCGCAAACTTGTCCCACGAGGCCTACACGCCCGGCATCGCCTTCTTCAACGGTTTGAGGAGGAGGAGGAGCACGATAGCCATAAAGACCGCGCACCCGCTTAAGAGCAGCCAGAAGGTCGAGTGCAACCAATCATCCCACAGCGCCCCGATTTGCGTGAGCTTGTTCCCGATCGCGGTCGCCAAAAACCAGCCGCCCATCATCACGCCGCGGAAGCGCACCGGAGCCACTTTGGAGACCAGCGACAAGCCCATGGGCGACAACATCAGCTCGCCCAGCGTGAGCACCCCGTAGGCGCCGATGAGCCAGGCGGCCGAGACTTTGAACGCGTAAGGATCGTCGCCCACCACTGTGGCTTCGCCGGATTTCGCGCCGAAGTAGAGGATGAGAAATGCGAGGCCGGTCAGCATCATGCCGAACGCCATCTTCGTGGGCGTGGAAGGCTCGAGGCCTTTGCGATCGAGCCAGCCCCAGAACCAGACGAGCGGGAAGGTGAGCAAGATGACCCAGCCGGGATTGATCGAGTTCGAGATAATGCCGGTGACCTGCCAATCGGTGTTCTCGTTTGCCCAATAAGTCATGGTGGAGCCGTTCTGGTGGAAGACCATCCAGAAGACGATCACGATGCAATAGATGACGATGAGCGCGCCGATGCGTTTCCATTCCGGCACCGCTTCCATCCGTTCGCGGCGACCGGTGTTGAGTTCATCCTGCGAGCTCACGCCGGCCGGCGGCGCATCCACCGCCACCGCGGCCGAGTCGGCGGCCTGGCGCGCATCCACGAGCGATGAGCTTTCCGCGACTTCGAGGTGGCGCTTGAATTTCCACATGATGAAAACCGAGATCGCCATGCCACCCGCGGCGACGGCGAACGCGGGATGGAATCCGAATTTGCTCTGGACGAATTCCGCCACCACCGGCGCGAGGAAAGCGCCGACGTTGATGCCCATGTAGAAGATGTTGTAGGCGCGATCTTTCAGGTGGCTGCCATCGGGATAAAGATTGCCGACCAGGGTGGAGACGTTCGGTTTAAACAAACCGTTACCGATCACGAGACACGCGAGCGCCACGTAAACGATCGGGATGGAGCGGAACGAAAGCAGCAAATGTCCCGCCATGAAAAACAAACCGCCGATCATGACCGCGCGCCGATAACCGAGCTTCCGATCCGCCAGCCAGCCGCCGATCAGCGGGCTCAGGTAAACGAACATCAAGTAGTTCGCGTAGAGCCCGGTCGCCGCATCCGATGACCACCCGAAGCCCTGCCCGGTATCGTCACGCAAGTAGAGCGTGAACATCGCGAGCATGGAGTAGAAGCTGAAGCGCTCCCACATTTCCGTGGCGAAGAGGACGTAAAGTCCCTTGGGATGTTTGTCGGCTTTGGCTGCTGTGCTCATAAGCGTGGGCGGTTAGCGTTTCTTCGGAGCGACTTCTTTTTCCGGTGCGAAATGGAAGGTCTCTTTGGGGATCGGTTGATCGAGGACGATCTCGCGATGGATTTCCTCCAAGGCGTGATCCGCGTAGGTGGCCACGATTTTACGGACGAGATGGTCGGCTTTTCCGATCCAGACTTCGTAGCTGTCGCCCTCCCATTTTCCTTTCACGCGATCGCAAGACACACCTTCGAAATCCTCCGCGCCGGCCAGCTCCGGGTCCGTCAGTTCATGCAAACGCCGCCGTCCGCCATAGGTGGCTTCCAGCAACGTCGGGATGTGATACGCGTAGGTCCCAAACATCCCCAAGCCGGCAATCTGGACCTTCGAGAGATTCGCGACCGGTTTGTCGCTCGCCCATGTCCGCGTGAGCGCGCCGTTACTCCACAACACTTCGCGCCGCGGCGTTGTGCTCCCGGGCCGGGTCGATTGTGCGTCCACCCGGAAGTCGGTGGGACGCGCAAACCAAGTGCGGAAGTCCACCCGCAAACGTTCCGTGCCGTCGGCGTTGCGGTAGGTGGCCGTGCTCGAATCTGTATAGGATTTCGCCGCGGCGTAAGTTTGCTCCATCTCGCGCAAGAGCGCGGAGGGATCGGGTTTCGTTCCCAACGCTTCCTGCGCGCTGGCTATTCCGCTGAGGAAAATCGCTCCGAGGAACGGGAGAAGATAACGCGCACCCTGCTTCATAAGCGTGAATCGAAACGCGGTCCCGGCTCGGCCGCGTCCCTCCACCGGACTTGCGCGCTAGTGGAATGTCAAACCCGACTCTGCGACCAGCTTCCGGGGTGCGATCCGCTGCCAGGCCATTCCCAGCGCGCGGCGCACCATCTTTTCCGGCGCCGCCTCCAGCCGGACCTGCGTGCCACCCTTCGTTCCCCAGCCGCCCTTCGCGGGGACAAAAACCGTCGGGTCGCTGGCCAGCAACCTTGCTTGCTCTTCCGGTTTTAGGAGCACAACGCCCCACGCGCCATCCGTCCACAACGTCGCAAAAATCTTTCCGCTCACCCGGAAATCCGGGTGTCCCATGTGTGCGCTTTCCGTGGCTTCGGGAAAGCCGAGGGCTATGAGCCGGAAATCGTCCGCCGTCATTTAGCCCGCGAAATGATGATGCGTGTCACTCGTCTTCTCACGATGTGACCGCGACTTCGGGCGCGGGCGGCAAATTTGCCAGCGTCTCCGCCAGCGGTTCCAAACCCGCGATCTTCGCCACGAGTCCGCGCAACGAAGCGAACGCCGGCTTGATGTGCGGAAGAAAACTCGCGTTCCCCTGCACCAAACCGAGATAACCAAATGCGCCCAGTGCTTGCATCAATCGTTGCATCGCGCAGAGCCGCATCAATTCCTCGCCGTCCGTGCGCAATGGCGCGCCCGCCCGGTTTCGCATCGCTTGGTAAAGATCGAAGAGATCTTCGCGCTCTGCTTCCTTCAGCTCGACGTAGGGATCGTAGAGCAGCGCCGCGATGTCGTATTTCGACAAGCCCGGCCGCATTCCCTGGAAGTCGATCAGGTGGGCTTCCCCATCGCGGATGATGATGTTTTGCGATTGGAAATCGCGATGCACGAGCACGCGCGGCAAGGCCGCCAGACGTTCTGCGATTTCCGCGAGGGCGGGCAGAGCGGCCAAACGGATGCGCTCACTCTCCTCCACCGCAAAGCAACGCCCGAGGCAATGCTCAAAGAAATAATACTGCTCCCACTGATAGAGCGGCGCATCGAACTCCTGGGGAAAATCCTTCCGAATCTCATCGGCGGCCGAGATCGGCAGGCAATGGAGCCGCGTTACTTCCGCCAGTGCGGATTCATACAAAGCGCGCCGCACTGCCCAGCTCTCCTCGCGATAATGCCACAGATCGGTCCCGCCCAAATCTTCCATCCAGATCAGGCCCTCCGCCGGGTCGTGAAAATAAACGCGCGGCGCGCGGATGTGGTGCTCGGCAAGAAACTCTGCGATCTGGACGTAGTGCCGGTTCTCGTCGCGTTCGAGATTATACTTCACCAGGATGAGCGATTGCTCCGGCGAAGAGCGAACGCGATAAAAACGGCGACCCGATCCACCTTTCTGGATCGGCGTGATCTCCACCTCGGCTTCGCTAAAAGGAGGGAAATGCCGGCGCGTCTGAGTGAGCAGCTGATCGGTAAGCTGGGCGGAACTAGACATCGGTGTCACGCAAACTCCCTTCGGCCTTTTGCTGCGCGCGGACAATACAATTCCGCAAATCGCTTTGCGCCGCGACTTCAGCGCCCGGCCAGACGATCGTGTCGTGCAACACCGCCTCGGCGCCAATCCGCGCCCCGGAACCGATCACGCAGAAGCCGGAGAGCCGCGCGCTCGGATCGACTTGCGCATCCGCCGCCACGCTGGTCGGCCAGTCCTTTTCCTTCACGTAGGCCGGCCGCCAGCCGTCTTCCGCGATCGTGCGATGCACTTCCAAATAACCATCGCGCGAACCGATGTTGAACCATTTCCGCTCATTTAAAATCACGCCGCCGATTTTTCCGCCCTCGCCAATCCACTCTCCGAGAATCGGCACGAACGAAATCTTCTTAGCCGCCGGAATGCGCGCAAAAACATTCGGGTTCCAAATCGAAACATTCGCGAAATCATGCGAGCCCGCGTGGCCATAACGATTTCCAATATCGACCACCCGTCCCTCTTTCACCGCCACGCCGGCTGCCAATCCTGTCTCGCGCAAGGCGAGCGTGACGTCATTGCGATTCGCAAAATGGGCCTCGATCAATGGCTCGAGGTCGATATCCGTCAAAATGTCTCCGCTATAAACGATGAACGGCTCCGGCTGCAGCGCGGGCTCAGCGTTTTTGATCCCACCGCCCGTTTCCAGGAGATCGGGCTCGTGCAAGAGCCGCACTGGCGCGCCCGCATACGTCCGCTCCGCGAACGCCTCTTCGAACTGCGGCGCCAGGCGGTGGGTGTTAATCGCAAACGATTCGATCCCAACGCTGCGCAAATGATCGAGCGAGAAAGTGATGAGCGCCTTGTGAAAAATCGGCACGAGCGGCTTCGGTCGCTGCTCCGTCATCGGCCGGAGCCGCAAGCCCATCCCCGCCCCGAGCACGAACGCCTGCGTGATGCGAGTCATCGGCTCGTCTTGGTGGCAGATCCAGAGGCAGCGCGCATCGCGCTAGAAACGAGCCGACGCCGAACGCATCGCAAGCGAAAAAGCTCCGGGCGTCCATTTTCTTGGATCGCGCTCGAATGGAATCCGCGGAACTCCTGCGGTTACCGTTTCAGATAAAGTGTCTTCGTGCCGAAATCGATGATCGCATTGTGACGCTGCAGAATTTCCGAACCCAGCAGACCCGCGACGGGTGGTGAGGAATCGAGCAGATTTGTGCGCACGAGACCTTCGAGATCGATCACGCCCACCTTCTTGTCACGCAGATGCACCCCGCCGACGGAGAACCGCGAGATGGTGGCAAATTGCACGCCGCGCTCCTTTAAGTTCACGCCCGCGGAGCTAAAGGGGCTGTCGCGCAACGGAATCTTCATTCGCCTAACGAATGGTTGATGGAGGAGCGTGGCGAAAGCGCCGGTGTCGACCATGAGCTTGGCGCGTTTGCCGTTGAAGCGGCCGTTGACGTAAAGGTTGTAGCCGGAGCTGACGTGGATCGGCACGCGCATAAAGCCGGTGAAGTCCAGACCGGGCGCGCTCCCGCGAACGTTCGGGTCTACTTTCAAGATGAGCATCTGCGCGCGGCAATCGAGGACAGCCTGAGTGGGAAACAAAATGTCGGCACCGAGGATGCCGTCGATCGCCTGCTCATCCATCATCTTAGCCGCTCGGGAGGAACCACCGAGGTCCACCGCGACCATCGGTTCGTCGATCAGATTTAAAGCGCCGAGCTGAAGGCTGCGCGCGATCGTAACGTTGTTATAGGCGCCGTTAATGCGGAGCCGGGTGGGAATTTCGGAGTTCGGGCGCGCGGGCACCATGCCGAAGTGTCGGAGCCGGGCGATGGAGATCGCGCTGACCGGCGCGCCGCTGTCGACGCCGAGGAGTGCGGGCTTGCCGTTGATGGTGACGCGGAGCAGTAGATGATTCTGGCGCGAACGTTCGAGCGGAAGCGCTTCGAACTGCAAACCGCGCGCTGCGACTCGCGGATTGACCGGCAACGCGCGTCGAACCGGGACGGCGCGCGGCGGTGCAGCGAAGAGCGGAACCGCGAGGGTGAAAGTGAGGAGCGCGGGCCAAAAAATGGAACGCAGCGAAGGCGAATTCCGATTGAACACGCGCGATGATAGCACGCGCCGTCCTGCGCAAATACGCTTCATTCAGGCGAAATGGCAGCGATCGGCCCCGACGCTGACTATTCGTCGTCGTCCGACTGCGCCTCTTGCGGGGGCGCACTGAGCAAACGCGTGTACGCCCAAATCGTAGTGCCCCACACGAGAGTGAGGGAGACGAGCATGAAGATCCAACCAGCGGTATTCATCGATTAAGCGATTCCTTTCATGGCTGCTTTCCATCCAGATCCAACCCGGCGGCCCGCCAGCGGCGTTCGCCGATCGCGACCATCACGACCAACATCGCGATGACCACACCGACCAGAATCATCGTGTACAAGGCGACCTGATTTCCTCGCAGCGCCGCAAACTCTGCGCGGCCGTCCGAGAGAACAAATCCGATGAGCACTACCAAAAGGTAAGCCGGAGCGACATACTTCATGATGAAGAAAAAGAACCGCGGAATCCTCATGAGCGCGCCCTGGTCGAGCTCGCGAGCTCCGTTCTCGGTGCCCCAAATCCAGCCAAAACAAATGATCTGCACGGTCGCGAGGAGGAAGATGCAAAACGTGCCAACCCAAAAATCCATGGTGTTAAGAGCGACCATGTCCTTGCTGAACCACATCACCCAAAATGAGCCGAGGCCACAAACCACCGAGACGGCGGCAATCGCTTTTCCTGAGGTTATGGCGAGCGCTTCTTCGAAGAAAGTCTTCACCGGCTGCAGCATCGAAATGGAACTCGTGATCGCGGCGAGGAAAAGAAGGAAGAACCACGCGAATCCGATCCAGCGACCCGCTCCTCCCATTTGCGCGAAAACCACCGGCAGCGTCTTAAAGCCAAGTCCGAACCCGCCGCCCACGCCACTGACGCCCAGGAAGACGAACGCTGCGGTGATCGTGATCAAGCCGCCGAAGCCCACTTCGAACAACTCGTTAGTCGCACTGGCCGTGAAACCTGACAGGGCGAGATCGTCCTTTTTCTTCAGGTAAGAGGCGTAGTTCAGGATCACGCCGAAGCCGACGGAAAGGCTGAAAAAAACCTGACCGGCGGCGGCCAGCCACGTTTTGAACTCACCGAGTTTGGAGAAATCCGGATTCCATAAATAACCGAGGCCGTTCAAGACATTTTGGTCCGGGAAGTCCGGGTTGGGTGTGCCCAAAGTGAGCACGCGCACGAGGACGACGACCGCCAGGATGGCCATCGCGGGCAGAGCAAACTGGCAGAACTTTTCGATCCCACCCTTCAATCCCCGGTAGACCAAAATGATATTGATCGAGACCACGAAGAGCCAGAACGCCGCGCTCATATTCAGCACGCCATCCTTGTCCGTGCCGGTGGCCTGATCGAAGAAGACCGCTGCGTCCCGTGTTTGGTCGGTAATCGGGCCAGCTAATTGGATTCCGCCGGTCGCATATTCCCAAGCGTAGCGCAGGCACCAGGCCTCGATGTACACATAGTACATATAGACAACCATCGGCACGAGAATCGCGAGGATGCCAAAGTAGCGGGCGATGCGCCCACGTCCGGCGAGCCCAAGAATGGCTGGCCCGCTATGAAAACCCTTACGGCCTCCATGTCGCGCCATCGCCCATTCCGCCCAGCCGATGGGCAAAGCGAGCAGGAGGAGCGCGCAGATATAGGGAATCATGAACGCCCCGCCGCCATGCGCCGCGGCTTGGCCGGGGAAACGCAGGAAATTACCCAGCCCGACGGCCGATCCTGCAACTGCGAGGATGACGCCGACCTGACTGCCCCAGACCATCTTCTTTTTCTCGCCGTTCATGCGGGGTCTGTTAAACGCGGAAATTGCCAGGATGGCAATAGATTTATCAGAAGATGTCCGCGAGGGAATGGCGGGACGCCCGCCGTGGCGTCTGGTTTCGTCGGGCTCGAGCTGTCACTGCGACTCAAGCGAACCTTAGATGGACGGGACGGGACTGCGCCCGTCTCTCGATCTACGCACCGCGGCTGCTGCCGCCGAAGCCGTCGTTCAAGCTGGAATTTCCGAAGCCGAAAATTCGCTCGAGGCGATGGTGCGCCCAAAGATCGGGTGTGGGAGTCGACGGGATGGGCGGCGCGGGATGTCGCGCGGCCGCTTCTTCGATCGCGCGTATGATCTCGCGCTGCTGGGCGCTCATCGACTCGTCGGCTGGCGCGGCGGCGGCGCGCTGGCGCAATTGCGAAAGCGTGCTGGTTAACGAGTGGTTCGTTTCCATATTGTCGCGCGTGGCGTTGAGCATGCGCTGAAAACTGAGATGCAAGGGGACGGTCGCGAAGTTACCGGGTTCCAATCTTCCTTCCGCTTCCGCGGGAACCGCGACCAATTCGGATCGACCCGCGACCTGCCACGCACCCGTGGCGTCTGCGAAACCGAGTTCGGCGCGATACGCGGTGTCCGCTTGCTGGACGCGGATGATGCAGTAGCCGGCGAGCGGTTCGACTTCGATTTTCGCGTCCTCGGAATCGTCTTCCGCCAGAACGAGCAAATGCACCTTGCGCGCGCGGGGCGATTCCTCGCCGAACGCCGCTTTCCAATCGATGTCCCAATACGCGAACAAGCTGTGCGGATCGCGCGGCAACAGCCAAAGCGTTTCCACTCCATAGGAGCGAGGGAGTTCGAACTCGCCCTTTTCGCGGTTGCTTCCATTGCGCGCAGGAATTACCGGCGCGGCGGAGACGCGGAAAGGGTTCTCATTTTCGTCGGCTATGGGCGCGTCAGATGCGGGAGAATCGGGAGGCATGAGCGCGGGAACCTATCGATTTCGGCCGCGACTTCCAGAGTGAAATATGAGCAGGGCGAGCATTCCGATTGCCGTCACCGAGGCTGGCTGCGAGATTCCCCCGCGCTCCGGCGCAGCATGAGTCACAAAGCCATTATCATTTGCAACCCGGGCGCCGGGAGTGTGGATGATCGCGATGAGGTGCGCGCGCAACTGCAGCAGTATCCGGGCGCGGAGATTGTCTTCACGGAGGGGTCGGGTGATGCAACGAGGGTGGCCCGCGAGGCGGTGGCGAAGGGCTGTGAGGTGGTGATCGCGGCTGGCGGAGACGGCACGCTGAACGAGGTTTTGAATGGCATCGCGGAGTCGGTGGACCGGGTGCAGGTGGGTTTGATTCCTCTCGGGACCGGGAACGATTTTGCCAAGATGCTCGATCTGCCTAAGACGGTGGAGGAATGCATCGAGGTGCTGAGAGCGGGGCATGTGCGACCGACCGATCTAGTGCGTGTGACGGCCGATGCGGTGCGTTATTTCGTGAATGTCTCCGCAGGTGGATTCAGCGGGACGGTGAATGAAAAGCTGACGCCGGAGATCAAGCAAAGCTGGGGGCCGCTGGCGTATCTGCGCTCGGCGGCCGAGGCGTTGCCGGAGTTGCGCGCTTATTGCACGGAGATCACGCTCGACGAAACCACCACACTCGCGCTGGACCTCTATAATGTGGTGATTGCCAACGGACGCTTTGTCGCGGGCGGAACCTTGATTGCGCCGGAGGCGTCCATCGATGACGGGTTGCTCGACATCATTCTGGTGCCGAAGAATCCCGCGACCGACCTCGCGCTGGTGGCGGCGCAGATCGCGGTGGGGAAGCATTTGAAAAGCGACGGAGTGGTCTTTCGGCGCGCTGCGAAAGTGGCGGTGAAGTCGGACCCGGGAATGTGGTTTAATGTTGATGGCGAATTGATCGGGAACGAGCCGGCGGTCTTTGAAGTGATGCCGCTGGCGCTGCAATTTTTGGCCGGACCAAAAGCATGAAGGCGAAAGTGACAAGCATCGCGGAGTTGTCGGAAATCTCGGCCGGCCTGCGGGCGGCGGGAAAGCGGCTCGTGGTCACGAACGGATGTTTCGATTTGTTGCACGTGGGCCATGTGCGTTACCTGCAAGCGGCGCGCGCCTTGGGCGATGCGCTCGCGGTGGGAGTGAATGGCGATGTTTCCGTCCGCGCGTTGAAAGGCGAAGGACGACCGCTAAATCATGAACACGATCGCGCTGAGGTGCTCGCGGCGCTGGCGTGCGTGGATTATGTGGCGGTGTTCGCCGACGTAAGGGCGACTGCGTTTCTCGAAGAGGTGCGCCCGGCGATCTATGTGAAGGGCGGCGATTACAAACCCGAAACGCTTGATGCGGACGAACGTAATGTACTCGAGCAGATCGGCGCGAAGATCCAGCTCGTGCCGTTCGAGGCGGGTTATTCCACGACGGATTTGATTGATCGGATGAACTCGGACTAGCAAATGGCGGCGATCGGGATTGGAATTCTGGGTTCGGGCAAGGGAAGTAATTGCCGCGCCATCTTGGAACGCATCCGGGATGGCTCGTTATGCGCGGAAGCGCGGGTCGTGATCGCGGATGTTTTCGATGCCGGCATTCTGGGCATCGCGAACGAATTCGGGGTGCCGAACGCGTATCTTCCGCCCGGGAAATTTCGCACCCGCCTGGAGCCGGAAGCGGAGCGGGCGCTCGTGGCGAGGCTGCGAGATGCCACCGTGGAGTTGGTGGTGCTGGCTGGATTCATGCGCGTTCTGAAGGCGCCGACGCTGGAGGCTTTCCCGCATCGCATTCTGAATATTCATCCTTCGCTGCTGCCGAAATTTCCGGGTCTACACGCGTGGAAACAGGCTCTGGAGGCAGGTGAAACGGTGACGGGTTGCACGGTCCACTACGTGGATGCGGGCGTGGACACAGGAGAGATCCTGGGGCAACGCGAGGTGCCCATTTTGCCTAACGACACGCCGGAAACCTTGCATGAACGAATCCAGATCGCGGAGCGCGCGCTGTATCCGGAAGTGATCGGGCAGTTTTGCGTGTAGGGCGGCGGGCGCTAATAGCGCTCGGATTTTTGATCCCGGCCTAACAACTCTTCAAGCGCTTGCAGCGGATTTTTTGCCTGATAAAGAAGCGCGTAAGCCTTGTCGATAATCGGGGTTTCCACCTTTAAACGGCGCGCGCATTCGTAGGCGCTTTTTGTCGTTGGAATTCCTTCCGCCACCATTTGCATGGAGGAGGTGACTTCTTCCAGCGTCTGGCCGCGCCCGATCTGTTCGCCGACGCGGCGATTGCGGCTGTGTGAGCTGAAACAGGTGGCAATCAAGTCACCGGCACCGCTTAAGCCGTAGAACGTGCGCGCGTTCCCGCCCATCGCAGTCCCGAGACGCAACATCTCCGCCAGCGCGCGGGTCACGAGCGCCGACTTGGAGTTGTCGCCGAACCCGAGGCCATCGCTCACGCCGGCGGCAATCGCGAAGACGTTCTTGAGTGCGCCGCCGAGTTCGATCCCGGCCGTCTCGTCGCTCGAGTAGATGCGGAAGCGCGTGCTGCCGAGGTATTGCTGCAACGCTGCCGCGCATTCCGCCTGCTCGCAGCCGAGCACGGTGGCGGAGGGAAGTTCTCGCGCGATTTCCACCGCGAGGTTGGGCCCCGAGAGAACGGCGACCGCGTGTGCAGGAAGCATTTCGCGCAAAATTTCGGTCATGCGCATGCCCGAGCCGTGCTCGATCCCCTTGGTGCAACTGAGAAGGACCGCATCTTTCCGAAGGAAGGGCCGGAGGCTTTCGGCGACGGTGCGGACGGCTTTGGACGGAGTGACCATCACGATCAAATCCGCCTCTGCGCAATCGGCCAGTTCGCTGGTGACGTGAACTGCGGCAGGCAGTTTCACCCCGGGCAGGTACGCCGCATTCTCGCGGGTTTCTCGCAAATGCGCGGTTCGTTCCGGGTCGTGTCCCCATAAGGAGACGCGGTTTCCGTTCTGCGCCCAAAGATTGGCGAGGGCGGTGCCCCAACTGCCGGCGCCCAGGACGGCGGTGCGATTAAATTTCACGAGCGAGTGATACGTGGTTCGGTGCCGTTACGCAGACGGGAAATATTAGATCGGTGACGCCATACGACGAGAGCGGTCATGGCAATGGAAAAATAGAGCACCACACTGCCATCGGCATCGCGAAGGAAGGCAACGATCGCCGGCAGAGCAAGCGCGGCCACGATGGAAGCGAGCGAGACAAAGCGCGTAAGGAAAAACACTAATAGCCAAACAAGAAAAATGGAGATAGCTGCGATGGGCACCACACCCAAAAGAGCGCCGACCGAGGTCGCGACGCCTTTTCCTCCTTTGAACCGGAGCCAGACGGGAAAGGAATGACCGGCGACACAGGAGGCCGCGGCCAGGAGGGCGTAGAAGTCTGAATAGGCCTGCAGTTCGGGTCTCGACGTGACCAGGAAGATGGCCAGGCGCACCGCGAGGAATCCTTTGAGGGCATCGGCGAAGAAGACGGCAAAGCCCCAAGGTTTCCCTAGGACGCGCAGGACATTTGTGGCGCCAATGTTGCCGCTCCCTTTGCTGCGGACGTCCACTCCGGCGATTCCCCCCGCAAGGTACCCAAACGGGATTGAACCGAGCAAATAGGAGGATCCAATGACCAAGAGGAGGAGGATTATCACGAAGGATCGAGAGTCGGGTTTGGGACTCTTTTCTGGGTTAAGGGATCTCGGAAACTACTCTTAGAGAGCCAAATGGATAGAATTGCGATATCGGCAGGTGTAATTCCACTAATGCGTTGCGCTTCCCCCAAGGTTGCGGGACGTATGCGGCCCAGTTTCTGAAGCGTCTCCGGTTTGAGACCGGGCACATGGCTCAAATCCAATCCGACAGGTATAGGCTGGCTAGCGCGTGAGGACAGCTGGCGATTTTGGCTCGCTTGTCGCTTGACGTAACCCTCGTATTTGAGATCGGTCTCGACCAACTCCCAGATATGGTCGGGTGCTGCCACTCGAAGGTCATGCGGTAGATCAGCGAGGCTAAAATCCGGCCGTTTCATACGGGTGGTGAGCAACTCCCCCTGGAGGCGTGTCCTGGTCGTGGCCCGTTGGATTTCGCTGATCAAATCGAGTTTTTGGCCGAAAACACTCCAGCGGCTTTCGCCTATCAATCCGGCCGCACGGCCTTGGGGCGTCAGTCGCTGATCCGCGGTTTCCTGCCGGAGTGAGAGCCTGTCTTCGGACCTACTGGTGAACATCCGATAGGGTTCGTCGGTGCCCTTCGTGACCAAGTCATTAATCATCACGCCGGCATATGAATCCTGACGTGCCAAGACAAAGGGGTCCAACCCTTTGACTTGAAGGGCGGCGTTCGCGCCTGCGACCAAGCCTTGGGCGGCTGCTTCTTCGTAGCCGGAGGTTCCGTTTACCTGTCCAGCGAAGTATAGTCCGCGGACTCTCTTGGTTTCCAACGTGGCGCAGAGTTGGGTAGGCGGAAAAAAGTCGTATTCGACCGCGTAGCCAGGCCGCATGATTTCGGCCTGTTCCAAGCCGGGAATGGTCCGGAGGAAAGCGAGCTGCACGTCATAAGGGAGGCTCGTCGAGATTCCGTTGACGTAAAATTCGTCGGTCTGCAGTCCCTCTGGCTCGAGGAATAACTGATGCGAATCTTTCTGGGAAAATTTGACCACTTTGTCTTCGATCGAAGGACAGTAACGTGGGCCCGTCCCTTTGATTTGCCCGGCATAGAGGGCGGATCGATGCAGATTGTCGCGGATAATCCGGTGGGTTTCACCTGTCGTGTGAGTGATCCAACAGGGGACTTGTTCCACGTGGAACGACGCGGTGTTCAGGCTGAAAAAATTAGTCGCCGGCTCGTCGTCCAGCGGTAGAAAGCTGAAACGGGGTGCGGGCTCCTCTCCATGCTGAAGCTCGCACTTCTCGAGATTAATTGATCGCCGGTTGATTCGACAAGGCGTCCCGGTCTTGAACCGACCAACCTCAAATCCCAACGCGGCCAAGCTGCCGCTCAGATTTGATTGCATGTCGCCCATTCGGCCCCCGGCTTTGGTGTGCTCCCCAACGTGGAGCAGCGCGCGCAGAAACGTACCGGAAGTGATGACTACAGCCTCTGCGCGAAATTGAAGGCCCATATCCGTTTGGACACCTTTCGCACGCCCGGAATCGGCAAGTATGCTTTGAACGCTGGCCTGCTTCAGGTCGAGCCGCGGGACGGATTCCAAAAACGCCTTGGCTCTAAATTGGTAGGCTTTTTTATCGCATTGAGCACGGGGTGCCCTCACGCTAGCCCCTTTCGTTTGGTTCAATATCCTGGATTGAATCGCGGTCGCGTCGGCGTTGCGGCCCATGAACCCGCCCAAGGCATCAATTTCTCGAACGATGTGTCCCTTCGCCAAGCCGCCCACGGCAGGATTGCAGGACATTTGCCCCACCGTGTCCAAGTTTTGAGTCAGTAATAAGGTCGAGCACCCCACGCGGGTCGACGCCAACGCGGCCTCGATCCCCGCATGCCCACTGCCGACCACGATCACGTCGTAATTTTTCGCGCCTGCAGCCATGTTCTACGTGGAACTATCCCAAGATTCCTTGGGTCGGATGGGGAAGCAATTCATCGAGGCGAAAGTCCGCGGTCTGGCCACGCAAGGTCGAACTGACGATACGAAGGGAGGGATTGAACTCTGCCAAAACCTGGCGACACGCGCCGCAAGGCATCACCGGTTCTTTGGAGTCGGCTATGATCGCAATCAGGCAAAAATCGTCCGATCCGTCCGTCAAGGCGGCCCCCACCGCGACGCGTTCCGCGCACATGGTAAGCCCGAACGATATATTCTCCACGTTACAGCCCAGATACAACTTATCCCTCTTGGTGAGCAAAGCCGCGCCCACCTTGAAATCAGAATACCTGGCATATGCAGCATTTCTAGCCACAAGCGCCATTTTCAGCACATCTATTTCTTGCACAGTTATTTATATCCTTGAACGGCTAACTCAACGGGCGCGGTAGACGCTTCCAAGTCCTTTGCTCTGGCCGTCTCCTCAGCCTCTTTCAGGAGACGGAGTGCAATCCGTCCCAGCAGCAAAAGAACGATCGCCGACGTCGCGAGGCCGCCTCCCCAAATCAGGTATTCGATTCCCCTGGGGTGTGTTTGACCTCGCACGAGCTTCAATCCGAGCTGCCCCAGCGTCCCCATATAAGCGTAAAGAAACAACCCCGGCGCCTGCCCGATCGCCACCCAAAGCATGCAGGTCCGGAACCGGATTTGCGTTAAGCCGTAAAGGTAATTCAGCAAGCTCGTTGGAAAGAGGGGATGCAGTTGGCTGAGCAATATGATTTTCCAGCCCTCACGCCGAACGGCAGGCTCCAGCGCCTCCAGCGTCGCGTTTCGCATCAGCCGTGGTCGCAGCCATCGATTTCCGATCCACCGGCTGATGTAGAAGGAAATAGCCGCACCACCCACGTTCCCGACGAGTACGATGAAAAACCCCCACCATAGCCCGAAGAAAAAGCCGCCCCCGATACTGAGAAACCCGCCCGGCAAGAGCAGGACATTGCAAAGCGCATAGAGCAGCGGATAACAAATCGCGCTCCACGCGCCCCAATGCATCACGCGCTCCTGCACCGCAGCAAGCATGTCGGCCAGCGGAAAGAAGCGCGAGAGTGTGAAGAGCACGATGCTGACGATGACCAGACCAGTGATCTGGACCATGAGCGCGCGGCGGACGGCAACCATCGCGGGACTTTCGTCACGTCACTGCCCGCGCGCAAATGCCGCCAACTCAACTGTCGTCTCGTAGTTCAGGAATGGAGTGATGAGGTAAAGCCCCGCGTAATGCTGGAGCGCCGCCGCCGCGATCTCCTTCGCCAGCTTCACTCCGCGCGCGCGTCCATCTGCGCCTTCTGCGCCCACCATCGCCGCCCGCACTACGTCTGGCACCACAATGCCCGGCACTTCGTTGTGCAGGAATTCCGCCTGCCGTCCGCTCAGGAGCGGCCAGACGCCCATGAACATCGGAATATTCAAATGCGCCGTCCGCCGTTTCGTTTCCTCGATCAGACGCACGTCAAAGACCGGCTGCGTCATCGCGTATTGCGCGCCCGCCGCCACTTTCCGTTCCAGCCGTTGCACCTGCGCGTCGAGGTTACGCGCGTTCGGATTAAACGTGCACCCGATCACGAACTCCGTCGTCGTCTTGATCGATTTTCCAGCCTGCGTGAAGCCCTCATTGAGCCGCTTGATAATCGCGATCAACTCCACCGAATTCACATCGTAAACAGAGGCCGCGCCGGGGTGATCTCCGACCCGCGCTGGGTCGCCCGTGAGCGGCAGCACATGTCGCATCCCGAGCGCCGCCATGCCTAACAAGTCGCTCTGCAGGCCGAGCACATTCCGATCGCGGCAACTCAAGTGCAGCAGCGGCGTAATCCCGAAACGCTCTTTCAAGATCGCGCCCATCGCGAGATTGCTCACGCGCAAAATCGCGAGCGAATTATCCGCCAGCGTGATCGCATCCACCCCCGCCTTGACCAACGCCTGAGCGCCCGCAAAAAATTTCTCAAGCGCGAGCGTTTTCGGCGGATCGAGTTCGCAAATAATGACGCGCTCGCCGCGTATCGCGCGCTCCACCAGGCTCGCTTCCGCCGCTGATTCGTGGGTCGGTTGGCGCGTCGGCAACGGCTCTGCCATCACGCGCACCGTCTTGTTCTTCACCGGTTGCAGGTTCGCGATCGCCGTCGCAATCGCGCGAATGTGCGCCGGATTGGTTCCGCAACATCCGCCGATCAAGCGTGCGCCTTGCGCCACCATCTCCCGCGCGGAGTGCGCGAAATACTCCGGCGCCGTGTGATAAAGAAACCGCCCCTCGTGATAGCGCGGATAACCGGCATTTGCGTAAGCCGCCAGCAGAAAATCCGCCGGCACACGCTCGAGCAATTGCACCATCCCGTGCGGCCCGTTCATGCAGTTCACGCCCACCACTTTGGCCCCGGCCGCGCGCAATTTCTCAAACGCCTCCACCACCGGCATCCCGGTCGAGAGCCGGCCCTCCGCCGCGCAGGCAAACGAGCAGATGGCCAGCGCATCGCCCACCGCCTTCTTCGCCTCGAACGCGATCGCCACCTCGTCGTAATCCATGAAGGTCTCGAAGAAAATCAGCTCCGCGCCTCCCTCCAGCAGCCCGGTAATCTGCTCGCGAAAACATGCGGCCCGATCGATCCCTCGCGCGGCCGCTTCATCGGCGCTGATCCCCAGTGGCCCGACGCTTCCCGCCACGACCACGTCTTTACCCGCGGCCGCCTCCTGCGCCACGCGCGCTGCGGCCCGGTTGATCTCAAGGACACGTCCTTCAAACCCAAACCGTTCCAGCCGCACCGCATTCGCGCCGAAAGTATTAGTCTCAATCACGCGCGCCCCGGCTGCGATGTAATCGGAGTGAATCGAGCGCAGGATTTCCGGCTCGCTTACCGCCAGCTCTTCGAAGGAACTCTCCAGCGGCACGCCCCGATCCAGCAGGAGCGTCCCCACAGCACCATCGCCGCAGACCAATCGCGTCTGGAGTTCATCGAGTAAATCCACAGAGCTTGGGATTAACGTCGGGCTGCGGTGCGGTCAACGGCTATGCGCAGAGCGGTGCGCGGACTGCTGCCCGGTGAATCGCGCATGCGACGTCTTTCCGATCATTTGCGCCACCGCCGTCCTAACGAGTGCATTCCTGTTCTCCAGGCCTATCGTTTCGAAGGAAGAAATCCTCATGAAGAAACTTTGTCGCCTATTCGTTTCGACTCTTGCTGCCGTCACGCTGTTTCCCGGCTCTGCACTGCCTGCCCCGGAGCAGAACGCCACCAAGAACGCGCCGTTCTCCGCGCAGGCTTTCGAGCGCTCGCGTTTGCCGGAAGCCCTGCGCAACGTTCCGCTCGACCGCCTTTCCTCGGGCGCGCTCCTGCGTCTCGATCGCGACGGCGACCTCGTTGAGTCTTCCGAGGCTTGGACCGCGCGTGTGAAATCTCTGCGCGTCGACCAAGCGGTCGCAAACGCTCCGCTGGTCGCGCTCGATCCGCGGGTGGCTTCCAATATTCGCCTCGGCGACGATCCCGCGCCGCTCCCCGCGAATATGCGGGCCCAGGCCGAGCCCCACATCGCGCGTTCGCCGGCCAATCCCGATCTCCTCCTCGCCACCTTTCAAGAAGGACGATTCGCCAGCGGCGGCGGCGCGGTCGATTGCGGATACTCGGTCAGCCGGGATGGAGGCCTGACGTGGAATCGCGCCCTGATCCCAAATCTTACTCCCGCAAGCGGCGGCCCCTATTTTCGCGCCACCGATCCCGTGGCCGCGGTAGGTGCGAACGGCGATCTCTATTTGAACACGCTCGGTTCCACCGACGCTCAATTCGAAACCGGCGCCGTTCTGGTTAGTCGTTCCACGGATGGCGGGGCAACGTTTGGCCCACCGGTCGTGGTCTATCAATCGCCCAACTCCACCCAGTTCCCCGACAAGAACTGGATCGCCGTTAATACTTTTCCGGGGACTCCAGCTTTCGGGCGGATTTTCGTGGGGTTCGCTCTCTTTGCAGGCAATCCTAACGGCGCGCCGCTCGTTCGTTCGTTCAGCGACGATAGAGGCGTGACCTGGAGTTCCACCGGTCCCATCAACCCGCCCGCCAGCGTCACGCAAAGTGCCCAGCCCGTCTATCTCGCGAACGGGAGGCTGGCGGTCGTTTATTGGAACTTTAATGGCACCGCAAGCTTCGCCGACGACTTCATGCAGGTGGTCATCTCCAACGATGGTGGTAACACGTTCGGCGCGCCGAAGTTCATCCAGGCGGTCAACATTTACAGCGAGCCTGCGATTCGTAACGCAGTCTTTCTCCCTTCCGCCACCACCGATCGCGTCACCGGAACCATCTACGTCGTCTATCAAGCGCTCTTGGGCGGCGCCCCGAAAATCCTCTTCACGAAATCGTCCAACAACGGCGACACCTGGACGACGCCTATCGCCATCAGTGACAACCCCGCCACCTCCGGCGTTTTCAATTCCACCATTGCTGCCTCCGACGATGGCCAGACCCTCACTGCCATCTTCCACGACCATCGCGACAATCCCGGCTCGAACACGTTCATCGATCTCTATCTCGCGCAATCCTTCGATGGCGGCGCGACCTGGCGGCCGAACATTCGCGTCACCTCCACTTCGACCGACGCCGCGCTCGCGCCGCAAACCGCGCAGGGTTACATGCTCGGCGATTACATGGGCATCGCAGGGGCGGTGAACGCTAATGTCCCCGCCGTCCCCGTTTGGGTCGATACGCGCACCGGCGATCCGGACCCGTTCGTCGCCCGCATCGGCATCGCGCCGCAGTTCGACTTCACCAGCTGGCAGGCCGGCCGGCTTTCGAATTCACAAATCAATAACCCGCAAACCGGCGGCCTCGCTGGCGATGCGGATGGCGATGGCGAAGATAACTCCGCCGAATTTCAAAACAGCACCGATCCAAACGATCCCGCGTCCGTCGTCCACACCGCGCGGCAATTGAACATCTCCACCCGCACCGGCGTCGCTGGCGGCGATAACGCGCTCATCGCCGGCTTTATCGTCACCGGCACCGCGCCCAAGCAAATCATCGTGCGCGGCCTCGGTCCCTCGCTCACGGGCGCCAACATTCCCGGTGCGATGCAGGATCCCGTTCTCCAGCTCTTTCCGCCTTCCGGCCCCACGATTACGAATGACGATTGGCAGGACACCGAGCCGACGGCCATTCAAGCCACCGGCATTCCGCCCAGCGATATTCGCGAGTCCGCCATCGTCGCGACCGTTCCGCCCGGCAATTACACCGCCGTGCTCCGCAGTAAAAATGACACTCCCGGCGTGGGTCTCGTGGAAGTGTACGATCTCAACGCGACAGCCGATTCGCAATTCGCAAACCTGAGCAGCCGTGGCTTCGTCGGTACGGGCGACAGTGTCATGATCGGCGGCGTCATTGTCGGCCAGGGCCAGGGAGTCGGCGGCGCCGGGAGTGCCCGGGCGGTTGTCCGCGGTCTCGGGCCGTCGCTCACCAACGCTGGCGTCTCCGGCGCGCTCCTGAATCCGGAGCTGATTATTTTCAATGCCAACGGCAACGTCCTCGCCTTTAACGACAACTGGCGCGACACGCAGGCCGCCGAACTCCAGGCCTTGAATCTCGCGCCGACCGACGACCGCGAGTCCGCCATCGTTCTCACGCTCGTTCGCGGTAACTACACCGCGCTCGTCCGCGGCAAGGACGGCAGCACCGGCATCGCGCTGGTGGAAACGTTCAACGTCCCCTGACTTGCCGCGCTCGCGCGCTAACTCACAAACGGATTCGTCGTCCGCTCCACCCCAATCGTTGTGGGCGGGCCATGCCCGGGCAACACCGTGATCGCGTCGCCGAGCGGGAACAGTTTTTCCTTGATGCCGGCAAAGAGCAGCTCGCCATCGCCGCCCGGCAAATCCCAACGCCCCACACCCCCGGCGAAGAGCACATCGCCGCCGATGAGCAATTCCGCCTCGCGTTGCAGAAAACAGAGGCTGCCCGGCGAGTGGCCCGGCACTTCGAGGATCTCAAAGTTCATCC
>JBDSNB010000271.1:0-3499 GCA_039915555.1 Chthoniobacterales bacterium
GACCCCGACCGCAACACGCGTCTCTGGGATAAGCTCGACCGCGATCCGGCATACCAGGCGCTCGCGAAAAGAATCTGGCGGCAGCTCTTCGCCCCGCCGCCGGGCGTCACACCCGAGATGGCGCGCCAAAAAGGCGAAGAGCAACTCGGACGCGCGACCGCGGCGGTGGCAAAACTGCGCGCGCGCGGAGTTCCCGTGATCTTCCTCCGCGCACCTTCCGACGGCGAATTCCTGGCCGCAGAAGACCAGGGATTTCCGCGCGAACGAACTTGGAACATCCTCCTCGAACGCACTGGCGCGCCGGGAATTCATTTTCAGGATCATCCCGAGCTGCAGGGCTACCACCTCGCGGAATGGTCACACCTGACCGCCTCGGAGGCGGAACGTTTCACGGAAAATCTTTGCCGACTACTCGAGCGCGAGCCCGGTTGGTCGGTCAACGCACAGTAATTCCACCCCCCATGACGTCGTCTCCGGAATTCAAACCTTCGGATGCCGCACCCACCTTTCAACGCGCGTTGCCTGGCATAAATTTCGGCCGCGCGTGGACGGTGGCGCTCATCATGTTCTCCATTGCTTTCGCGGGGTGGGAATTGAAATGGCGCGCCTTCGGCGCGGAACCGACGTCGCGCAGTAGCGATGGCTCGTGGGCCACGCAACGCCGCCGGATCGATCACGGCGAGGGAAATCGCACCGTTCTTCTCGGCGCGTCGCGGATTCTTTTCGACGTGCAACTGCCGGTCTGGGAACAAGCGCTGGGCGAGCGCCCCATTCAACTTGCGATCGAAGGCACCTCGCCGCTGCCCATGCTGGAGGATCTGGCGGGCAATAAAAACTTCACGGGGCGTTTGCTGGTGGGCGTTTCACCCGATGTCTTCTTCACCGGGTTTGGTTATCGCGAAGGCGTTGTAGAATTTCATCGAAAGGAAACGCTCGCGCAGCGTGCGGGCCAATGGCTTTCCCTCCACTTCGTCGAACCGTTCTTCGCCTTCTACGACGATGATTTTAAACTCATGACGGTCTTAAAACGACAACCGTGGCCGACCCGCACTGGAGTGAAAACTCTCCTCGAGGTGCGGAAACTCACCATCCAAGACGCCGACCGAAACACCACGATGTGGAGCAAGGTCGAGAACGATCCAGCTTACCGCGAACTTTGCCGCACTGTCTGGGCGCAAGGTTTCGATCTGCCCATGCCCGGCCTGGAAACGCCAGCCGATTTCGAACGCGTCGCCCACGCACAGATTGATCGCGCAGTGGCAGCTGTCACCACCTTACGAAAACGTGGGGTGCCGATTATTTTTGTGCGGCCACCATCCATCGGTCCGTATCTCGCGGTAGAGAATCGCGATTTTCCGCGCGCGAAAAGTTGGGATCTCCTCCTCGCCCGCACCGGACTGCCCGGCATTCATTTCGAGGACTACCCGGAGCTGCAAGGCTATGAATCGCCCGAATGGTCGCACCTCAGCGCAGGTGCGGCGGCGCGTTTCACCGGTGCGCTTTGTGGCATCCTGAAGCGCGAGCACGGTTGGTAATCTGGGGAGGGGGCCGCCGTTCCTCGCGGGAGCAGCGGCACACTTCGCTTACGGCGGCAGCACCGTGCCTACGAAGGTTTCCACGAGACCGACGTCGGAAGCGTTCACCGCGCCGCTCACATTTACGTCTGTGCGGAAGGTATCGGGCGAGACAATCCCCGATTGCGCGGCTGATCTCGTTTGCGAAATATCGCTGGCGGAGACCGCGCCGCTGCCATTCGTATCGCCGAGTAACACTCCCATCGGAATCGAGAGATTGAAGGTTCGCGATCCATCGTTCACTCCCGTGAGCAAGACCGCGAGGCGCTGGGCATTGGTCACGCCAGTGAGATTGACCGTGATCGTGTTCGTCCCGCTGCCGGTGGCGCTGCTGACGCTGCCGGTTCCCCGGCTGACGCTCGCATTCGCGAACATGACTGCGCTGCTGAACGTCACGATGATTTGATGGTCGTTGGTCGCGCCGCCGAGACGACATTCCACGCCGGAATTTCCGTTTAACGGCAATCCGATGTCGTACGGCACGCCGGCGTGGATCTTTCGCGAGACCGCCTTGGGCAGGTTCAAGGCGAAAACTTCCACCGCGCCCACCCCGGTGGCGCCGTTCTTGCCGCGCACGACCGCGGCGTAAGGCGCGCCAGCCAGCGTGGCCACGATCGCCGATTCCAAGTCGTTCGTGGGCGGCACGGTGGTCGCGATGATTTCGGCTTCCTGCGAACTGCGCCAATTGTCATTTGCGGCCAGCACCATTCCGTTCTGGTCCACTAAATCGAGCGTCGGATCGGCCAGCGCGCCTGTCACCGGAAGGGAGGGCCCGAGCGCGCGCACGATCACCGTCCGCGGAACGGAGCCGACCAGGATAAATCCACCGATCATGACGTCATCACCGGTCTGGACGCGGCCGCGCGTGGAGATGTTAGCCAGTTGCGCATCGATGTTCTGGTCCAAATCGAAAACCTCCACCTGCCCGACGCCGCTGCTGCCGCCCACGCCACGCACGATCACAGTGTAAGGAGTGCCAAAAGCGGGAAGAGTCGCGACCACGGCGGACTCCAGGTCGCTCGGCGGCGGCACCGTGCTCGCAATGATTTCCGCTTCCTGGCCGCCGGTGCGCCAGTTGTCGTTCATCGCGATGCTTCCGCCCGGGCCGACCAGTTCGACCGTCGTATCCTGCAAGCGCCCCGCGATCGGCATTCCTTGCACGTTGAGCGACGGGCCGAGCGCGCGCACGATCACCTTTTTCGGCTGCGTGCCAGTGACGATGAAACCGCCAATCAAGACGTTATCTCCGGTCTCAACTCGGAGCCGGGTGGAGATGTTAGCGAGGACAGCAGGGGTCTGCGCCTGGGCAGGGAAAAGCAGGACGAACAGAAGGAGGAAAGGGAGAACCACCGTTCTTTTAGTGGAGGAAAGAGCAGGAGATTTCATAAGTCGATGGTGCCACGAGAGCCTCAAAAGTAAATGGCGTTTCCCCCCGCCCCACCCACGTCCCGTCGTCCCGGAGGAGGGCTGGTTAATTCAAGCCGAAGACTTCGACCAAGCCGACACCGGTGGCGTTATTCTTCCCACGCACGATGGCGGTGTGGCCGGTGCCACCGGCACTGGCCGGTAACGTGACCACGATGGCCGATTCCAGATCGCTTGTCGGCGGGACCATGGTAGCGATGATCTCGGCTTGCTGCCCGCCCGTACGCCAGTCGTCGTTCATGCCTTCCACCACGCCATTGGCATCTCGGATCTCGAGGGTCGTATCCATCAGTCGACCGGCCACCGGCGTGCCGCCCACGCTCAAGGAGGGCCCGATCGCTCGCACAATCACGCGCCGCGGAGCGTTCCCCAGAAGAATAATCCCGCCAATCATGACGTCGTCCCCCGTTTGCACCAATCCGCGGGTCGAGATGTTGGCCAACTGCGAATCCGCCGCATTCGCCAGATCGTACACTTCCACCTGCCCCACTCCGGTCGCC
>JBDSNB010000088.1:0-42250 GCA_039915555.1 Chthoniobacterales bacterium
GGATGATCCTGTTTGAACGCGGCCGCGCGCCGCATCACATCCCGACGAAGGCGCGGCAGGTCTTTGATGTTTCTGGCGCGGGCGACACGGCGATCGCTTTGTTTACGCTCGCGCTCACCTGCGGCGCGACCGCGGTGGAAGCGGCCGAAATCGCGAATCACGCCAGCGCAGTCGTGGTCGGCAAGCTGGGCACCGCCACCGTCACGCCCGAAGAATTGCGTGCCAGTTTCGAGGTCGAGGATGTCGTCTAACGAGTCGCGCGACGGACGCCCCGCCGTATTTCTCGACCGGGACGGCACCATTATGCGGGATGCCGATTACTGCGGCGATCCGCGGCAGGTGGAGATTTTTCCGGGAACGAGCGCGGCGCTGCAACGCCTGCGGGACGCTGGTTTTTTGATTGTCATCATCACGAACCAGAGCGGAATCGGACGCGGATATTTTAGCGAAGGGGATTATCGCGCGGTGGAGGCGGAGGTGGAGCGTCAGGTCGGGAGCGGCTTGATCGATGCCAGCTACTTTTGTCCCGACGTGCCGGATAATGGTTCGCTCCGCCGCAAGCCTGCGCCCGGGATGATGCTCGAAGCGCAGGAGGATCATGCGATCGATCTGTCGCGCTCTTTCATGATCGGCGACAAGGCGATCGATGTGGAATGCGGACGCCACGCGGGCGTGCGCACGATTCTGGTCCACACGGGCAAACCGAAGTCGCCCGGTGAGAGCGATGCCGATTGGGAGGCGCGCGATCTGAGGGAAGCTGCCGACATCATTCTTCGTCATGCGCTTTAAAGCTGTCGGCATCATCCCCGCGCGCTGGAGCTCGACGCGTTTTCCCGGAAAGCCGCTGCACCCGATCGCGGGCAAACCACTTTTGCGTCATGTGTGGGAACGCTGCCTGCACGCGGGGAAACTCGACCGCGTTATCATCGCGACCGACGACATGCGGATCGCGGAAGCGGCTTTCGCATGGGGCGCGGAGGTCGCTCTCACTTCGTCGCGGCATCGCAGCGGCACCGACCGCGCCGCCGCGGTGGTGGCGAAAACGCCGGAGTTCACGCACGTGCTTAACATCCAGGGAGACGAGCCGCTGATCGACCCGAAGCTCCTCGAACGTTTCGTGAGAGAAATGCAAAAAGACCGCGCGCTCGAAATGATCACGGCCGCGCATCCGTTTGAAAATTTCGCCGACACCCAATCGCCGCATCAGGTCAAAGTGGTCCTCGATGCGAACAAGAACGCGCGCTATTTTTCCCGGAGCGTCATTCCCCACAGCTCGGAGATGTCCCAGGGGACGTATCTGCGCCACCAAGGCATCTACGGCTACTCGCGTGACTTGCTCCTGCGTTTCGTGCGCTGGAAACCGTCGCCGCTGGAGCGCGCGGAATCGCTCGAGCAATTGCGCGCCTTGGAGAATGGAGTAAGAATTCGCGTGGTCGTGACGAGGCGGGGCTGGCCGGGCGTGGACACGCCGGCCGATGTGGAAGCAGTTGCACGGGAACTCGTTCGCGCAGCCCCAGCCAGATCTGGAAAACTTTGAGCGTGCGATGAAATATATTTTTATTACCGGCGGTGTAATCAGCTCGTTAGGCAAGGGCCTGGCGGCCGCCGCGCTGGGCACGCTGCTCGAGCTGCGCGGCCTGCGGGTCGTTTTTCAGAAGTTCGATCCTTACCTGAACGTTGATCCCGGCACGATGAACCCGTTTCAACATGGAGAAGTTTACGTGCTGAACGACGGCGCGGAGACCGACCTCGATCTCGGGCATTACGAACGTTTCACGAACTGCGTCCTCTCCCGGCACAACAACCTCACCAGTGGTCAGGTTTACGAAAGCGTAATCCTGAAAGAGCGGCGCGGGGATTACCTCGGTAAAACTGTCCAGGTGATTCCGCACGTGACGGACGAAATCAAAAACCGCATCCGCGAAGTTTCCGCGGAGAGCAAAGCGGATGTGCTCATCACGGAAATCGGCGGGACGACGGGCGATATCGAAGGGTTGCCGTTCCTGGAAGCGATCCGGCAATTCATCCTCGAGGCCGGTTCGCAGAACGTGATCAACATCCACGCCACGCTGGTGCCTTTCATCAAGGCGGCGGGCGAGCTAAAGACGAAGCCGACCCAGCAAAGCGTCGCGAAATTGCGCGAGATCGGCTTGCAGCCGCAAGTGCTGTTCTGCCGCACCGAGCAGGCGCTGGACGCGGAAACGCGCCAGAAGCTCTCGATGTTTTGCAACGTCTCGCCGCGCGCGGTGATCGAAGCGCAGGACGTCCAGCACACGATCTACGAAGTGCCGCTCATGCTGCACGAAGAAGGACTTGACGCGCTCGTTTGTGAGTTGCTCAATCTCGAAACGTCGCCGCCCGATCTGACGAACTGGCGGAAATTCGTCGACCGCATCGTCAGCCCGAGCAAGCGGGTCAAGATCGCGGTCGTCGGAAAATACATCGAACTGCAGGACGCCTACAAAAGCATCTACGAATCACTCACTCATGCCGCTGCGAGTGAAGATTGCGGGATCGAACTGAAATTGATCGACGCCGAGACGCTGCAGGATGGCGTCGACGGTCAGCTCAAAGATGTGGCTGGCGTCTTGATTCCCGGAGGATTTGGCGAGCGCGGAGTGGAAGGCAAAATCAAAGCCACGCAATTCGCGCGCGAGCAGAAGGTGCCGTTCCTCGGTCTCTGCCTCGGCATGCAGGTGGCGACGATCGAGTTCGCGCGCAACGTCTGCGGAATCGAGGAAGCAAATAGTACCGAGTTCGAGGAAAACTCCCCTGAACCCGTCATCTGTCTGCTCGACGAGCAGCGCGACGTGAAAAAGAAAGGCGCGAGCATGCGCCTCGGCACCTGGCCAACGAAAATCACGAGTGGAACGATGGCGGAAAAAATCTACGGCCATCCCGAAGTGCTCGAGCGGCATCGGCACCGGTATGAGTTCAACATGAAGTACCGCGAACGCATGGGCGAAAAGGGGTTCACCATTTCCGGCACTTCACCCGACGGTGCGCTCGCGGAGCTAATCGAACTGAAGGACCATCCTTACTTTCTCGCCTGCCAGTATCACCCGGAATTTCAGAGCAAGCCGAACCAACCGCACCCGCTTTTCAAAGGTTTCATTCAGGCCTGTCTCGCTCACGAAGCGTAGCGTCCGCGGCCGCTCGTCGCAGCCGATCCATGATCGCGACCCCGAGTCCTTCTTCGGGTACCTCTTCCGCGACAATGAAATCGAGTCCCGCCTGATCGAGCTCGCGCATATGGCGAAATAGGTTCGCAGCCGCTTCGCGCAAATCGCCGTGGCCGCTGAGCGCGCGCGCCTCGCTCATCCCGTCGATCTCTCGCCGCTGGAGCGTCAAGGCCCCCACCCTTGCGCCCGCCGGGAGAACAAACGTGGCCGCATCGGCCGTGAGCAGCAGCCGGGTGCGCGGCGCGTAATGCGAAGGAAGCTGTCCAGGGGCTTCTGGTTTCTCACGTGTGCGCGCCTTCCCGACTTCAGCGAACGCCGCCAGGTCCGCTGCCGTAATCGGCCCCGGCCGCAGAATTTCCAGCCCGCCCGCACGCACCGCCACGATGGTCGACTCCAGGCCATGGGTCGTCGGACCTCCGTCCACGATCAGCGGAATGCGTCCCTCCAATTCCGCGAGCACATCCTGAGCACTCGTCGGGCTGATGCGACCGAAACGGTTCGCGCTCGGCGCGGCCAGCGGGCGGCCAAAGCTGCGAATGATCTTAGCGAAAACCGGATGAGCGCTCATCCGGACGGCGACGGTCTCGAGTCCGGCTGTGACGACATCGGGCACCGAGCCATCCCGCGGCAAAATCAACGTCAACGGGCCGGGCCAGAAGCGGAAAATCAACCGATCAACTAATTCTCTTTTCGACGCAGGAACAATCGTAAGGCGCTCCAGCCAATCGTGTTTTGGCAAGTGCACAATCAGAGGATCGAAACGCGGACGCTCCTTCGCTTCGAAAATTTTCAGGACGGCATCCGCGTTCAATGCGTCGGCCGCCAGCCCGTAAACTGTCTCGGTGGGGAGCCCGATCGCGTGGCCAGCTTCGAGCGCTTCGACGGCCTCAGCCGTCGATTCCGCAGGCAGCATTCGCGTCCTCACGAAACCGGTGTGCGCAAAGCGGCCCGCGCGTCCGTCACCCGTTGCATGGCCGTCTCCACGGTGTCGGCTAACGCGGTCAGGTGTCCCATTTTCCGTCGCGGGCGCGGCTCGCGCTTCCCATAAAGATGCAGATGCACGCCGGCGCCTTCGAGGGCTTTCGTCCAATTGGGTTCCCCACCCTTCCAAAAGTCGCCGAGGATATTGGCCATCGCGGCTGGGCGCAGAATTTCAGTCGAGCCGAGCGGCAATCCGCAAACCGCGCGCACCTGTTGCTCGAACTGACTCGTCGCGCAGGCTTCAATCGTCCAATGGCCGGAATTGTGTGGCCGCGGCGCGAGTTCGTTCACCACCAGTTCGCCATTCTTCTTTAAGAACATCTCAACCGCGAGCAGCCCGACGAGTTCCATCTTTTCCGCGATGGCGCGCGCGAGTTCGGCCGCCGCGCTTTCCACTTTCGGGCTCACGCGCGCGGGCACCATCGTCACATCGAGAATGTGATTCTCGTGCAAATTTTCGCAGGCGGGAAATGTGGCCATCACTCCATCGACGCCCCGCGCCACGATCACTGAAATCTCTTTTTCAAAATCAATCACGCCCTCGAGCACCATTTCATCCGCGGAAGTTCCGCTCCAGATTTCATCAAAATCTTCGCGGGTGTTGATCATCTGCTGGCCCTTCCCGTCGTAACCGAAGGCGGCCGTTTTTAAAATCGCCGGCCGCCCGATTTGCTCGAGCGCAGATTCCAGTTCGTGCGCACTGCGCACCGCTTTGAACGGCGCCACCGGAACGCCCGCGCCGGCCAGGAAATTTTTCTCACGTAAACGATTCTGCGCGAGGTGCAGGATCGTGCCCGAAGGCCGCACGTCGCGTTCCTCTTCGCACCACTTCACGGTCTCGATCGGAATGTTTTCGAACTCGAAGGTGATGACGTCGACCTCAGCGGCGAATTGCCGGACGGCGGCTTCGTTACCCAACTGCGCGATCCGCGTCAGGTCGGCAAACTGGCCGGCCGGGCTGTCGTCCTCCGGGGTGAAAATGTGGACACGATAACCCATCCGTCGCGCCGCGACGGCAAACATGCGGCCGAGCTGGCCGCCGCCCATCACGCCGATGGTCGCACCCGGCAGGTAGGGCGATTTCATTCGAGACCTTGCGCTAGAACGGCGTCGGTCTGCTGCGTGCGGAAGGCTTCCACGTTCGCACGCACTTTCGCGTCGGTTATTCCAATGATGCTGGCAGCGAGCAGGCCGGCGTTTTTCGCTCCCGGCACACCGATCGCGAGCGTGCCGACGGCGACCCCAGCCGGCATCTGCGCGATCGACAGGAGCGAGTCGATGCCCTTGAGCGCTTTCGATTCGACCGGCACTCCAAGCACTGGGAGCCAGGTGTGCGCCGCGATCATTCCGGGTAAATGCGCGGCCCCTCCGGCGCCCGCGATGATGACACGCAAACCGCGGGGCGCGGCTTCGCGGGCAAAATTCGCCATCAATTCCGGGGTGCGATGCGCGGAAACGATCTGGTGTTCGCTCGCCACTTCGAGGCGGTCGAGCATTTCAACCGCATGGCGCATCGTCTCCCAATCGGATTGGCTGCCCATCACGACAGCGACCAAAGGCGAAGATGAATCGGGAACAGACATGTCGGTCGTTTATTGAGTTCGCGGAAGCGCCCTGCTTGTAAAGGCGTTTTTGCGCTACCGTTCGGCATGAGACGGGAAGAGGCGATCGTATTGATCGGGTTCATGGGCGCGGGCAAGACCAGCGTCGGTCGCGAACTCGCGCGCCTCACCGAATGGCCGCTCTTCGATACGGACGACATGATCGCGGCGAATTTTGGATCTTCCGTCGCGCAGGTTTTCGAAACGCGGGGCGAAGAGGAATTCCGCGAGGCCGAAAGCAGAGTGCTGACGCGGATGCCGACGCGGCGCGCGATCGTGGCCACCGGCGGCGGCATCGTGATGCGCGCGGAGAACGTGTCGTTGCTCAAACGTCTCGGCACCGTCGTGTATCTCGAAGCGCGCGAGTCGACCTTGTTCGAGCGCGTATCGAGTGAGGAGACGCGACCGCTTTTGAAAACGGACGACCCGCGTGCCACGCTTTCGCGCCTGCTCGCCCAGCGCGCGCCGCTGTATCAAGCGGCCGCCGATTTCACCGTCCACACAAATGAGCTGCGCGCTCCGGAGGTCGCGGAGGCCATCATCCAGCATGTCGGCTGATTTAAAAAACGAGACGGTGCAGCGAGCGTTGGCGCTCGGATTCGATGCGTGCCGCATCGCCCACTGTGAGCCGCCGCGGCACGGCCGTGAGTTCGAAGCGTGGCTTGCCGAAGGCGCGGCGGGCGAAATGGAATGGCTGAACCGCGGCGCGGAAAAGCGCCACGATCCGCAGTTAATCCTGCCGGGAGCGCGCAGCGTGATCGTGGTGGCGATGAATTATTGGCAAGGCGACGCGGCGGAACCCGGAAGGCGGGGACGCATCGCGCGCTACGCGTGGGGTGATGATTACCACGAAGTGATGCTGAAGCGGTTGCGGGAGATGGATGAGTTCCTTCGCACACGCGGCGGGGTGCAAAAGTCTTATGTCGATACCGGGCCGATTTTGGAACGCGATTTCGCGGCCGAAGCTGGCATCGGGTGGCATGGCAAGAGCACCATGTTGTTGGATCAAAAACTCGGGACTTGGTTTTTCCTCGGCGAGATCTTAACAACACTCGACCTGCCGCCGGATACGCCCCAAGTGGCGAGATGCGGAACGTGCACCCGTTGCATGACGGCGTGCCCTACCGGCGCGATCACCGCCGATCACCGGCTGGATGCGCGCCGCTGTATTTCCTACCTCACGATCGAATTGAAAGGCTCGATCCCGCTCGAGTTCCGCCCGCTCATCGGCGATCGCATTTATGGCTGCGACACGTGCCTCGATGTCTGTCCGTGGAATCGCTTCGCCGCGGTCGCGCGCGAAACTGCGTTTGCTGCCCGACCGGCCACGTCCGCGATGCAGTTGCGCGATTACCTGGCGCTGACGGATGAACAGTTTCGAATACTTTTCCGCGGCTCCCCGATCAAGCGCATCAAACGCCGCGGGTTCTTACGAAATGTTTGCGTCGCGCTCGGCAACGTCGGAACCATGGATGACCTGCCCGCATTGCGACGCGCCGCGGACGATCCGGAGCCGCTCATCGCGGAGCATGCTGCCTGGGCGATTCGACGGATCGACGAGCGCCAGCAGCGTCTGACTTAACTAAAACCGTTTCAAGATCATCCGGGCGAGGACAGTGCACTTTTCGATCTTGGAATTCTGATCGCCGGCGCCTCCGACACTGATCGTGAAATAGCGGTCGTCTTTGAGGACATAGAGCACGCCGATAATATTGTTTCCCGCCCAATAGGCCTCATCTCCCAAGTCGGCGATTTTTTGCGCCGGGAATTTCTTTTTACCTCCCTCGGTCACCGACACCTGCAGCTTGGCGGGAGAAAACATTTCGTCCCACGCTTGTTTCGGGTCGCGATCGTTCGCCGCCACCCCGGCCTGGACTAGGAGGCTGATGGAATTCGAGAACGTCGGGAGCCCGAAGTGGCACTGTGAAAAGCCTCCCGCTGCGTTCCCAGTCGCCTTCGCCTCGGTGAAGGCCTCCCCCTGCACGGATTGGATCTCCTCGCTGGTCAGGAGCGAGCAAGCATCGATTACTGTTTCGGCCCTCGGAGGTGCCGGACTGGAGGGCGCCGGGTCGCTCGCGGAGGGCTCCGGGAATTTCGAGCAAGAAAAAAAGAGGCCCAAAAGGCAGACGACAGACGAAAAAGAGAAGATGCGACCCACACGTCCAACTATTTTGCGGTGCGAGTGTGAAAAGCTTGGCAGGACGAAAGTTTTCTCGTAAAACATAAATTAAGTTTAAGACCGCGTTCAGTCTTTGTCAGCCTCTCCAAAACGCAAAACGTTAACTGTTTGAATCAGAAGATAGCACACATGAAAACAACCCCAGACCCTGAATCCGGCTTCTCCCGCATTCGTTTACTCTTCGCGTCCATCCTTGGCCTGACCGGCGCAGGCTTGGCGATGCTCAGCTTCGCCGCCAGCCCGACATCCGGCACTGTCACTCCCAGCACCGCGACACCAATTACCTGGAATGGCACCGCCCTTGGCGTTCCGCCAGCAGCCGGCGGAGAAGCAGACTGCGAAGAAGGCGCTAACTGCGATACCTTCAAGCTGACCATCTCGGGCACTCCCGGAGATTGGGCCGGCAAACAGGTGAAGGTGCGCCTGCAATGGCTCCTGAACAGCAGCGATTACGATCTGGCTGTCCACAAAGGGTCACCCGATGGGCCCCTCGTCGCCTCCTCCGGTGCGGGCGCGACGACCTCCGAGGAGGTCGTCTTGAATCCCGCCAGCTCGAGCATCGGAACGGGAGATTTCTTCATCGTGGCGATTTATTTCGCAGCCACGGCCGCCGACCAATATAATGGCGCTGCCTCGGTCGTCGGAGCGGGATTGCCGCCCACCCCAGCGCCCACGCCGACGACGGGCATCGCGCCTCGCTATCAGAATCATACTCCGCCCGCGGCCGGCGCCGCCACCTTGGGAATCGATGCCGCTGAGCCGTCGATCGGGGTGAACTGGTTCAGTGAAGGCCTCTCGGGCCAGCCGGGCTTCACGGCCACGCCGCAGAATGGTGGGAGGTCGATGTACATCGCGCTCTTGCAGACGCTCCGGATCACGTTTGATGACAGCTGCCCCGCATCGCCCGCATCGCTCTGGGAGAATAAGTCTTCTGTCACCACTTCGGCGCAGACCTTTGATCCGATTTTATACACCGACCGCACGAGCACGTTCGGCCGCACGATCGTTTCGCAGTTGGAATTTCCGGCCGGCGCCGCGGCGACGGCCTCCGCTTACACGGAGGACGATGGCGAGAACTGGTTCACAAGCACGGGCGCGGGTCCCGGTTCCGGCATCGACCATCAAACCGTCGGCGGCGGTGGGCCCTTCCACGCGCCCTTGATTAATCCAGCCTACCCGAACGCGGTCTATTATTGCGGCCAGCTCCCGGTCGCGACGTGCGCCCTCAGCCTGGACGGAGGTCAAACGTACGGCACCGCTGTTCCAGTCGATCCCGGCATGCTCTGCGGCGGCCTCCATGGACATATTAAGGTGGGCCCAGACGGGACCGCTTATTTGCCCAATAAAGGTTGCGGCGGGCAGGGTGTGATCGTCTCCGAAGCGAATGGCGTCGCCGGAAGTTGGGTCGTCCGCGTTGTTCCTGGTAGCACAGAGGGCGGCAGCGATGCCGCGATCGGTATCGGACGCGGCGACCAGACGGCGGGCGTGGGCCGAATCTATCTTGGCTACGCCGATGGGGACAATCGAGCTGTGATCTCGACCTCCAGTGATCGCGGTGCGAACTGGGGTCCGGCGCTGGATGTGGGCGCGGTCTTCGGAGTCAACAACGTCGCCTTTCCCGCCGTGGTCGCCGGAGATGATAATCGCGCGGCATTCGCTTTTTATGGCAGCTCTACGGCCGGTGGCTTGCAGGGCGCGCGTTTCCGTGGCGTGTGGCATCTCTACGTCGCACACACCTACGATGGCGGCGCAACTTGGACGACAGTGGACGCCACGCCTAACGACCCCATGCAGCGCGGCTGCATCTGGCTCGGTGGCGGCGCGAACATCTGCCGGAACATGCTCGACTTCATGGGCGTGGATCTGGACAAGCGGGGCCGCGTGCTCGTGGGCTACAATGACGGATGCGCGGGCGCGGAATGCTCGCAGGCCGCTACCGACGCGGTGGGAAATTCCTACACTGCTCTGGCGGCGATTGCCCGACAGACAGCGGGCAAGAGTTTGTTTGCCGCGCAAGACGGACTCTTCCCAGACGCTCCGACCGTGCCTGGTGCGCCCTTCGTGACCGCGCTGCGGAACGGCGGCGTGGTGCATTTGCAATGGTCCACTTCCAACACCGGCGGGTCGCCGGTGACGCAGTACACCATCTCGCGCGGGACGACGAGCGGGGGTGAAACTTTCCTGGCCAACGTGCCCGGGACGCAATTGCGCTATGACGACGGCTCCGCGACGGACCCCGGCGTGACCTATTTCTATAAGGTGACGGCGACGAATGCGCAGGGCACCTCCTGCGGCAATAACGAGGTCCAGGCGCGCTATGTGGGCAATTCCTCAGCCGGCGAAGGCTATGTCCTCTACGTGGATCCGAACGAGACTGGACCCCAGGCCGCCAACCCTGACCTCGATATCGAGATGCTTTCGGTTCTTGAGCCTTCTTCGGGCCCCAATGCGGGCAAGTTGGTCTTCAACCTGCGCGTCGCCGATCTCACGACCGTGCCAAACAACCGGATGTGGAGAATTGTGTGGGATTCACCCAACGCTACCGACTTCACCCGGCCAGCGCCCACGCTGCCGAAAGATGTGGGCCAATTCTACCTCGGCATGACCAAAGACGCCGCCGGGGTTGTGACCTACGAGTATGGAACTGTGGATACGGGAGTGGTCGGTCTGGTTCTGGGTGTTCCAGAGACGAGGCCGGTCGGTCCGCCAGATGCAGGCAGCTTCACTCCCGACGGCTTGATCACGATCGTGCTTTCCAAGGACAAGGTGGGCAACGTGAAAACGGGCGATCTCCTGGGCAACTTCGCCGTGCGCACTTACGCGATGGTCATCAATCAGATCCGCACCACCAATGCGATCGACCAGGCGACGAACGCCAATGCGAATGACTTTACGGCGAACGCCGCGACCTACTCGGTGGTCGGCCCGATTCCCGGTCTCGCGTCGGCTGTTTCGCGCAAGACGCACGGCGCGGCCGGCACCTTCGATGTGAATCTGCCTTTGGTCGGGGCTGCGGGAATCGAATGCCGGAACGACGGCTCGAACAGCCACCAGGTGGTTTTCCGTTTTGCCAACCCCGCCACCTTCACCAGCGCATCCGTCACGCCTGGGGCGGGAGGGACTGCCACCGTAGCCGGCAGCAGTACGAACGGAAACGAGGTCACCGTGAATCTGAGCGGCGTGAGCGATGTGCAGACGATCACGGTAAATCTCCTCGGGGCGACGGTGAATGGGAGCACCACTAATCTCTCCGTGCCGATGGGAATTCTTCTGGGAGACGTCACGGCCAACGGAACGGTCAACTCTTCCGACGTCAGTCAGGCGAAACCTCTGTCCGGACAGCCGACGACCGGCGCAAACTTCCGAAGTGACGTGAACGTGAATGGCACGATCAACAGTTCGGATATCTCGGCGATCAAATCTCAATCCGGGACGGCGCTGCCGCCGGCGCAGGGCGAAGCGCCTCGGAAGCGCTCGGACGGATAGCGATTGCGTCGGAGCGCCGGGGCGATGAGCCCCGAGCGCGCCGCGCCGGCTTCGGTTGGCGACCGATTCGACCCCGGCTGCAGGGTTTTCTTTGCAACCCCGGGAGGTGTCGCTTATTGGTCTCATCCCGGCCACCTTTTGCGGCTCTCCACTCATGCACCAACCCCTCGCGGCACCCGCCTCCACGACGGCCCTCCCGAAAAAGCGCCGCTCGCGCAAGAAGCGTTATATCATCCTTGGCGTCGTCAGTTTAATCGTCCTGTGGATCATCAGTTCGATCATGATGGGCAAGCGCGAAAAGCCCATTCCAGTGGTGACCGAAAAGGCCGTGCGGCGGACGATCGTGCAAACCGTTTCCGCGACTGGAAAAGTGCAGCCGGAAGTGGAGGTGAAAATCTCGCCGGAAGTGGCGGGTGAGATCACGGAATTGCCGGTGGACGACGGGTCAGCCGTAAAGAAGGGCGACCTGCTCTTAAAGATCAAACCGGACTCGTACAAAGCGCTTTTGGACGGACAACAGGCGGCGATCAGTTCCGCGCAGGCGATGAATCTCCAAATGAAAGCCGCCGCCGCGAAGGCGGAAGCGGATTCGAAACGGAGCCAGGATCTGTATACGAAAAAGATGATCTCTGAATCGGAGTTTGTGAACGCGCAGACCGCTTACGAAGTCGCGAAAGCGAACTTCGACAGTTCGGTGCACGACATTGAACGCGCGGAAGCTGGCTCCAGTCAGGCGCGCGATCAACTTTCCAAGACCACCATCTACTCGCCGATCGACGGCATGGTGACGGTCTTGAATAGCAAGCAAGGCGAGCGCGTGGTGGCGACGAATCAATTTGCGGGCACGGAAGTGATGCGCGTGGCCGATCTCACTCAGATGGAAGCGCACGTGGACGTGAACGAGAACGACGTCGTGACGGTGAAAAAAGGCGACAAGGCGATCGTAACGATCGATGCGTATGGCGACCGGAAGTTTACCGGCGTGGTGGGGCAGATCGCAAACAGCGGGAACACCACCGGGGCCGGGACGCAGGAGGAAGTGACGAATTTCGAAGTGAAAATCCGACTCGATAACACGGATGTGCGCCTGCGGCCGGGCTTGAGTTGCACGGCCGATATTCAGACCAACATCGTCACTGATGCGATCGCGGTCCCGATGCAGAGCGTCACGATTCGCACCGCGGATAGCGATCTCAGCCCGGAAGAAATCGAGAAGAAAAAACAAAAACAAGCGGCGCGCGATAAAGGCGATAACGCGGCCGAGCTCACAAATCAACGCCTCGAGAAAGCGCAGGAACGGGAAGATCGCGAGAAGCTTTTGAAGGTCGTCTTTTTGAAGAAGGGCGGCAAAGCCGTCATGGCCAAAGTGACGACCGGCATCGCGGACGACACCTACATGGAAATCAAAGACGGCATCCAACCGGGCGATGAAGTGATTTCGGGCAGCTACAGCGCAATCAGCCGGAAATTGAAGGACGGCGCCAAAGTAGAGATCGAGAAGGAAGAGAAGAAGAAGTGATGAGCGAACAGTGACTGGTTCACTGTGCACCGCTCACCTCCCGGCCATGTCTGCAGTCGTCATCGATATCGAGAACATCACGAAGCATTACGTGATGGGCGAGGAGACGGTCCACGCTTTGCGCGGCGTGACGCTCCAGATTCAGCGCAACGAATATCTCGCAATCATGGGGCCGAGCGGCAGTGGGAAATCGACGCTCATGAACATGCTCGGCTGCCTCGATACGCCAAGCTCGGGGCGCTACGAATTTAACGGCAAGGATGTCTCGTCGATGGATGGTGATGAGCTGGCAGAAATCCGGAATAAGGAGATCGGTTTCGTTTTTCAAACTTTCAATCTCCTCCCCCGCTCCACCAGCCTGCGCAACGTGGAGTTGCCGCTGATTTACGCGGGCATCGATCCGGAGACGCGGGAAGAGCGCGCCGCGCAGGCGCTCCGCGATGTGGGTCTGGGCGAACGCATGCAGCACAAGCCTAACGAGCTTTCCGGCGGCCAACGGCAACGCGTCGCGATCGCGCGCGCGCTGGTGAACAATCCTTCCATCATCCTCGCGGACGAACCGACGGGGAACCTCGATTCGAAGACGGGCGAAGAGATTATGGCGTTGCTGGAGAATCTTTATCAGGCGGGCAACACCGTCATCCTCGTGACGCACGAGCCGGACATCGCGCGGCACGCGCGGCGCAGCGTGCATTTGCGCGACGGCGTGGTCGAAAGCGATTCCATGAACGAAGCGGGCGCGGCCGCACCGCTGGCCGTGCATTAGCGTCATTCCCGTGAAGCGTTTCCTCTACGAACTTACGGAAAGCTGGAAGATCGCGCTCACGCAGATGCAGTCTAACAAGACGCGCTCGATGCTCACGGCGCTTGGCGTGATCATCGGGATCGTCGCGGTCACGCTCATGGGCACGGCCATTACGGGCATCCAGACGGGCTTCGATAAAAGCATGTCGATCCTCGGCGACGACGTCCTTTACGTGAGCCAATTCCCTTGGGCGCGCACGCCTGATTGGTGGAACTACCGGGACCGCCGCGAGATCAAAACAGAGTACGCAGAGAAGTTGAATCGCTTTATCGAGGCGACCCCAAACTCGAACCTGATGATCGCGGTGCCCACCTCGAACGTGATTCGTTCCGTCAAGCGCGAGGACAATCAGGTAAGCGGCATTTTTATCCAGGGCACGACCTCCGACTATCCGCTCATCTCCACGGTCGATTTCGAGGACGGACGTTTTTTCAACGAGCTGGAAACGAAGAGCGCGGCGAATGTCTGCCTGCTCGGTTACGATGTGGCGGACGCGCTTTTCCCGGGATCGAGCCCGGTCGGAAAAGATGTGCTGATCAGCGGCCAGCGTTTCAAAGTCATCGGCGTGGGCGCGCGCCAGGGCTCGTTTCTGGGCCTCTTTAGCCTCGACTCGATCGTGATCGTTCCCCTGCTCGCCTTTGAAAGATATTTCAGCGCGAAAAGCGAATCGGACGTGCGGGTGAAAGTGCGAGACAAGACCAGGCTGGCCGATGCGAAGGACGAATTGACCGGATTGATGCGACGGGTGCGTGCGTTGCCGCCAGAGAAAAAGAACGATTTCAACATCAACGAGCAGCAGGCCTTCAAGAGCACGCTCGATCCCGTGAAGAATTCGATCGCGATCGCCGGGCTCTTCATTACCGGGTTGTCGCTTTTCGTCGGCGCGATCGGCATTATGAACATCACTTTCGTGAGTGTGAAAGAGCGGACGAAGGAAATCGGGACGCGCAAAGCGCTGGGCGCGCGCCGCCGCACGATCCTGCTCCAGTTTTTGATCGAATCGACCGCGCTCTGCCTGGCCGGCGGTTTGATTGGATTGACCTTCTCCTACGCGATGTGTTTCGCGATCAGCAAAGCCGTTCCATCGTTTCCCATCCAGTTCTCGCTCGGTCTCGTCATGGTCGGAATGATGGTGTCAGTGCTCACTGGTCTCGTCTCCGGTTTCGCGCCCGCCTGGTCGGCCTCGCGCCTCGATCCGGTCACAGCGCTCCGCTACGAATAACGAATGCAATTTCGCGAGATCATTTCCATGGCGCTCCAGTCGCTCGGGGCGAACAAACTCCGCTCTGGGTTGACCATGATTGGTATCACGATCGGAGTGTTTTCCGTCATCTCGGTGATGACCGCGATCGGGGCGCTCTCGACCTCGATCGAAAGCGGGATCAGCTTTCTCGGCTCGAACATTTTCCAGTTCGCGAAGTATCCGATCAGCGGCGGCCAAGGCGGACGCAACGCGGAGAAGTACGAGAACCGGCGGAACATCAGCTACACGCAGGCGCAGCGGTATGCCGCGGTCATGGAAGGTGTGGCGCGCGAAGTTTGCCTCAAGACCTTCTTTTTCAGCGGCCAGGCGATGTACAATGGCGAAAAGCTGCAAGGCCTGACGGTCGCCGGGTCCAACCAAAGTTTTCTGACCGCGAACAGCTACACGCTCGCCTACGGACGCAATCTCACCGCCGAGGACGTGGACCTCGCGCGCAGCTTCGTGGTCGTGGGAAAGGCGATCGAGAAGCGGCTTTTCCCGCACGAATCGCCCATCGGAAAAACGATCAAACTCAGCGGGCATAACGTCACCGTCATCGGCGTCCTGGCTGAGAAAGGCACCGCCTTCGGGCAAAACCAGGACGACATTTGCGTCATCCCGATTACGCGCTTCTTCGAGAACTTCGGGTCCGCGAAACGTTCTGTGAACATCGCGACCCAGGCGCCTTCATCGGAGACCTACAATCGCACCCTGGACAAAGCGATCGGCGCGATGCGGATCGCGCGGGGCCTGAAACCGCACCAGCCTAACGACTTCGAGATATACTCGAACGATTCCCTCAAGAGCGCCTTCGCCTCCATCGCGGACGTGGTGCGGATCGGAGCCTTCGTCATCAGCCTGATCGCGCTCGTCGCGGCCGGAGTCGGCATCATGAACATCATGTTGGTGAGCGTGACCGAGCGGACGAAGGAGATTGGGATTCGCAAATCGATCGGGGCGCGGAGTCGCGACATCTTGCGGCAATTCCTTGCGGAGGCGGTGTTTATCTCTCAAGCGGGCGGGATTCTTGGGATCATCCTCGGGGTGGTAGGCGGGAATTTGCTCGCCGCCTGGCTGGAGGCGGACCTGATCTTTCCCTTTGGCTGGGCCATCGCGGGGTTGGTCGTTTGTTCCGGCATCGGCATCGGTTTCGGATTTTATCCGGCCTATCGAGCGGCTTCGCTCGATCCGATCGAAGCTCTCCGCTTCGAATAGCCGACCGCGGACGGGAGAGTTATTCACACCGGGAAGGCCCCCGGGGCATACAACTTGCGCTAGGTGCTTGGCGATGCCCGAGCATTTGCCTATTCTTGTGCCCATTCTTCGCCATCCCTGTGCCTCCTTCCATTCACACTTCCGCAGGCACCGAGGGTAGGATTCTTCTTGTCGAAGAATACGATGCGCTCGGGGCGGCCATCACGGCGGCGCTCCGGAAATTTGCGCCCGGGCACGTGGTGCGGGTGGTGCGCAATCTGGCGGCCGCGCGCGAGGTGGCTTTTGAGACGGCGCCCGATCTCCTCATCATCGACTTCGATCCGCCGCTCGCGGGCGCACTCGAGCTTCTGACGGAATTGCGACGGGCCTCGCCCGCGATGCGTGTCATCATCATCGCCGCTGGTATGCCGCGCGAAATCGACCGTGAAGGTCGGCGGCCGGCCGCGCTCACTTTTGTCGAAAAGCCTTTCCAACTCGAAGAACTCGGCGCCGCGATCCAGGCACTGCTGCCGTCGGCGGGTGCAACCAGCGGCCACCAATCGTGCACCACCCTGCACGAACTCAACCTCGTCGATATCATCCCGCTCCTCGGACTCGAAGGCGTCACCGAGATCCTGAACGTCACCGTCGCGGAGCAGGCCTTGTCCGGTGAAATCCATTTCGCGCGGGGCCAGATTCAGCACGCCGCCGCCAGCGGCCTCCAGGGCATCGATGCGCTGCGCGAAATGCTCCGCTGGACGTCGCCCGATTTCGCACGCGCGGAAAGCAACCTGGCCGCGCCGCGCTCGATCGAAGGTCAATGGCCCACCGTGCTCAACAAAGTTTTGCGCTCGATCCCGCGCTCTCAACTGGTGACTGCCGGAGGAGGAAGCGCGCTGCGAGAGGCCTCGCTTCCGGAAAAACCTGCACCTCCGCCGCCGATCATCAAGGACGGGAAGAAAATTCTCGTGATCGACGACACGGAAACCTTGCGCGATTTCGTACAGGAAATGTTAACCGTCGCCGATCCGCATCTGCAAATCACGTGCGCCACGGACGGTACGGAAGGAGTCCGCGCGGCGCTCTTGTTCCGCCCGGACCTTATTCTTCTCGATTACAGCCTGCCGGATTTCAACGGGGACGAAGTTTGCCGCCGTTTGCTGGAAGAAAAAGCGACCAGCGAAATCCCTATCATCATGATGTCAGGCCACGTGGCCGAGATGGCGGAAACGGCGACCCGCTACGAAAATATCGTGCTCACGCTCTCGAAGCCGTTCGTCTCCGCCGCGCTGGTCGCGGCCGTCGCGCAGACCCTGGCCAAACCCGTGGAAAGTAAACCACGTCGCAAAGACCCGACGCCGCTTCAAGCGGAACATAAGGTCAACGGCCACCAGCCCGCCGCGATGCCCACGATTGCGAAACCGCCGTCGCCTCCCGTTCCTGTAACGGAGCCCGCACCGGTCATCCCAGAGCCACCGCCACCACCAGCGCCACCGCTTGATCCTGAGCCATTTTCGACCCCAGTCCCGGCACCTGTCTTGACCCCTGCGTTGACGTCGGCGCACATTCCCACCGCGACCAGCGACTCCGTGGTGCTGAGCATCGCGCTGGAAGTCGTGTCGATGAAGTTCTCCCCTGCTCTGCGCATCACGTCCATCCGGGCGCGCCCAGCCTCCGCGACGGTCATCCTGCACGTCGATCCCCGAGCGGTCTCCGCCGTTCGTCTCCCGGCAGCTGCTTTCGAGATCGCCCTCGTGGACCTCGACGCGCACGGCTCCATGGAAAACGTCCGCATCGTGCCAGCGCAACGGCGGCCCGACGCGCTGCCGCCCCACACCGGCGTCCAGGTAGAACGCCTCGCCGTCTTGCCCGCCGACGCCCACAGCGGAATTCAGATCACGCCCGCTTCAAATGCGCACATGACGATCCAACTCCTGGCGGCCTTTGATCTCGCCGGGGTGGAACTCTCCCCGGCTTTCGGCGTCTCTTCCTTCGTGTTGCGCGCTCGCGGCGGACGAGTGCGCGTGATCCTGCCCGGTCACGGTGGAAAGGTTGGAATCACCTTCGCCTCCGCGCGCGTCACGCTCGACCCCTTCTCACGCATCGCGGAGATGGCGCTCGATTTGGTAGTGTCGTAAATCGCGCGCTCGGGGTCGCGGAATGATCGCGCCAGCGCCCGTGGCGCAATCATCAAGGATCGACGAACACCGCCAGAGCATGTTCCTGCACTCGCCTCCGGAAAGTGTGCATGCGCTCGGTCTCCGAACAGCGTCTTTATGACGCTGGCCTTGGAGGCGCTTCCGTTCCATACTTGTTAGACCATGGAGTTGAACCAGGTCACCTTGCCGACGAAAGATGTAAAGGCCTCTGTGGCCTTTTATCGGACGATGGGTTTTGAGCAGATCGTGGATTCGCCGCACTACGCGCGCTTCAAGGCCATGGTGGGCGAGGCGACGTTTTCCGTGCATGCCGTCGCGCACCTCGCGGACCCGGCGCTGACGATTGTGTATTTCGAATGCGAAGCGCTGGACGATCAGGTGGCCGCCTTGCAGGCGAAAGGTCTTGAGTTCACGCAGGAACCGCGGTACGAACGCTGGCTTTGGCGCGAAGCGCGCCTGGTCGATCCCGCCGGCAATGTCATTTGTCTCTATCACGCGGGCGAGAACCGGCTCAATCCTCCCTGGCGCCTGGCGAGGCAGGCGCCAGGGAATGAAAAGTAAGCGGAGCCAGCCGCGAGTTTGCCGGCGGGGACAACAAACTTGTCTCCCCGGATCAAACGGCTAGCCTCCTCGGACACCTGATGACTCGTCCACCCTGCATTTCACGGCTGGCTTGGTTGTGTTTTTGCGCGCTGCTCGGTGCGACAACCGTGCTGGCGCAGGTCTCGACGACTCCGGTGCAAGGCTTGCGCGAGAACGATCCGCGCGTGCACGCGCTCACGAATGCGCGCGTCGTCCTGGCGCCGGGAAAGACGATCGAGAAAGGCACGGTGGTACTGCGCGATGGTGTCATCGTGGACGCGGGTGCAAATGTGAAAGTCCCGGCCGACGCGCGGGTGTGGGATTTAACCGGGAAGACGATCTATCCGGGATTCATTAATGCGTACAGTCGCGTCGGGCTGCCGGAGACGCTGCAACCGGAGCCGCTGCGACGCGAAAAGGATGAGGACAATCCGGACGCGAAGCCGAAGGAAATTCCGCGCGAGCCGACAAAGGGGACGCACGCCTGGAATCCAAAAGTGACCCCGGAGCGGAAGGCAGCCGAGGCGCTGAAGCTGGACAAGAAGGCGAGCCGCGCGTTGCGCGAACTCGGATTCAGCACCGCGCTAGTCGTTCCTGGCCGCGGGATCTTTCGTGGCACAAGCGCGCTGGTCGATTTGCAGGAGGCGGAGGCGAACGCGTCGATCGTGTCGCCGCTCGTCGCGCAGCATATCGCGTTTGAGATCAACCGCGGCCGCGAAGCCGGCTATCCGACTTCGCTCATGGGCTGCATCGCGCTCATCCGGCAGACGCTCCTCGATGGCGCGTGGTATCAGGCCGCACAGGAAGCCTATCGGAAGGCTCCCGGTGCGATGGAACGGCCGGAAGCGAACGCCAGTCTGGCTGCGCTCGTCGAGTTCACGCAACGCAAACAACCGGCCGTCTTCGAGACGGAGGACGAGTTGGATTTGCTCCGCGCCTTGCGCGTGGCGGAGGAATTTAATCTCAAACCCATCCTCCTCGGCAACGGCTACGAGTACCGCGTGCGCAAGCACTTGAACAAGACGCCGGTCGTTCTGACGCTCGACTTCCCGGAGGTGCCAGAAATCGAGAAGCCGGACCGCGCGCTCGATTACGAGCTGCATGAGCTGCAGCACTGGGATCGCGCGCCGAGCAATCCCGCGCTGCTCGTCGCCGAGGGCATCCCGATTGCCTTCACGACCGAGGGCCTGGAGAAGCCGGAGAAGGAATTTTGGAAGCGGGTGCGGCTGGCGGTGCGGCGCGGTTTAAGCAAGGACGCGGCGCTCGCTGGCCTAACAAGCACTCCTGCGGAGATCTTCGGCGTGGCGGACCGGATGGGAACGATCGCGCCGGGACGAATCGCGAACCTCGTGGTGGCCAACGGCGATTTGTTTACCGAAGACGCGAAAGTGCTCACGACGTGGGTGGACGGTTATTATTACGACACCGATCTGGCCGACGAACGCGATGTGCGCGGTACGTGGGTAATCACGGCGGACAACCAGACGCTGCCTCTCGTGGTGGAGGGCGAACTCGATAAACTGGAAGCGAAGCTGGCCGACGAGAAGGTGTCGTTAACCGCGAAAGACGACGCTGTCCTGCTCGTGGTGCCGGCGAAACTTTTCGCGAAAGGCGAGGGCGCCGTGCGTTTATCGGGCCGGATCGCGGGCGATGTGATGAGTGGCAACGGCGACGCGCCCGGAGGTGTGGCCGTGAATTGGAGCGCGAAACGCACGGCTGCCTTCACGCCAAAGCCCGACGAAAAAACGTCGCCGCTCGACCAGCCGCTCGATCTTCCGGAAACATTTCCGGCGGGCGCGTTCGGGCGCGCTGGCCTGCCGGAAGCGCCCGCGGCGGTGTTGATTCAAGGTGCGACGGTCTGGACTTCCGGCCCGCAAGGCACGCTGCAAAACGCTGATGTGCTGGTCAGCGGCGGGAAGATCGCGGGCATCGGGCCGGGCTTGAAAGCTCCAGCGGGCGCGGCGGTCGTCGACGGCAAAGGCATGAACGTGACGCCGGGGATCGTGGATTGCCATTCGCATACCGCGATCAGCAAAGGGGTGAACGAAGGCAGTCACGCGGTGACGTGCGAGGTGCGGATCGGCGATGTGGTGGATGCGACCGGCATCGATATTTATCGCCAGCTCGCGGGCGGCGTGACGGCGGCGAATTTATTACACGGCTCGGCGAATCCGATCGGCGGACAAAACCAGGTCATCAAGTTCCGCTGGGGCGCGCTGCCGGAGGAATTGAAGTTCGCCGAGGCGATGCCGGGCGTGAAATTCGCCCTCGGCGAAAACGTCAAGCAATCGAACTGGGGCGAAGATTTTACCACTCGTTATCCGCAGACGCGGATGGGTGTGGAGCAGCTCATCCGCGATCGCTTTCGCGCCGCACTGGAATACGACGCGGCCTGGAAGAGCAAGGCGGGCCTCCCGCCGCGGCGCGATCTGCAACTCGAAGCGCTTTCGGAAATCGTGAAAGGGAAACGCCTGATCCACGCGCATTCCTACCGGCAGGATGAAGTCCTCATGTTCCTGCGGCTGGCGGAGGAAGCGAAGATCAAAGTCGGCACGCTCCAGCACATCCTGGAAGGTTACAAAGTCGCCGACAAAATCGCTGCGCACGGTGCGGGCGCTTCGACCTTTGCCGATTGGTGGGGCTACAAGTTTGAAGCCTTTGATGCCATCCCCGCGAACGCCGCCATGATGATGGAGCAAGGTGTCCTCACTTCGGTGAATTCCGACAGCGGCGACCTCGCGCGCCGACTCAATACCGAAGCCGCCAAGTCGATGAAGTATGGAGGCCTTTCCGCCGATGAGGCGCTCAAGTTGGTCACGATCAATCCGGCGAAGCAATTGCACATCGACGCGAAGACCGGATCGCTCGAAGTGGGCAAGGATGCCGACTTCGTGCTTTGGAATGGGAACCCGTTGTCGAACTACACGCGCGTCGAGCAGACGTGGATCGACGGGCGGAAATACTTCGACCGCGCGCAGGATGCGGAAGCGCAGAAGACTTTCGCCGCGCAACGTGAAGCGCTCGTGCAAAAGGCCTTGGCCGAGCGTGTGAAGGAAATCGCGAAGGGCAAGGACGACGGGGACAAGAAAAAAGACGACGGAAAGAAACCCACCGGCGTTTACCAGAGCCGCGAAGATCGATACCGCTGCACCGAACATGAACACACCGATCGCTAAGTTCGCCCCTCTCGCGATCCTGGCCGCTTTCGGGAGCGTCCACGGCAGCGAGATCATTCCCGCGCCGCCGCAAATCCGACCAATCGCGCTGCAAGGCGCGACCCTTCATCCGGTGAGCGGACCCGATATTCTTGCCGGGACGATTGTGTTCGCTGAAGGGAAAATTACGGCGCTCAGCTCAGACCCTGCGATTCCCGAGGGCGCGGAGGTGATCGATGCCTCGGGCAAGCATGTCTATCCCGGCTTGATCGACGCGAACACCATTCTTGGATTAACCGAAATCAGCGCCGCGCGCGCCACCCTCGATATGGCGGAAACCGGCGCCGTTAATCCCAACGCGCGCAGCATCAGCAGCGTGAATCCCGACAGCGAGCTTCTGCCGGTGGCCCGGAGCAATGGCATTCTTTCCGCTCACATTGTCCCCGAGGGCGGCCTCCTCTCCGGTCAATCCGCCCTCATCCGCATGGATGGCTGGACGCCGGAATCTCTAACCGTGCAGGCGCCCGTGGCGATGCATCTGCGCTGGCCGGATCTTGCGATCAATCGCGACCCGCGTGCGCCGAAAAAGCCCGAAGATCAACAGAAGGACATCGACAAGGCGCAGAAGCAGATTCGCGATGCGTTTAAGATCGCACGGGCTTACGCGCAGGCGCGCAAAGCGCCGCCCCCGGGATTCAAGACTGATCTACGCTGGGAAGCGATGACGCCCGTGATCGAAGGCACGCTGCCGCTTTTCGTGCATGCCGATTCGGCGGCGCAAATCGAGGCGGCGCTCGCCTGGGCGAAGGAAGCGCAGATGAAATTCACGCTCGTGGGCGGACGCGATGCGTGGCGAATGACTTCGCAACTAAAGGAGAGCGACACCCCTGTGATCATCGCGCTCTCCACCGCGTTGCCGCCGCGGCGTGGTGAAGCTTACGACAGCGCGTTTGCGAACGCCGCGCGACTACACGAAGCAGGCGTGCGGTTCTGCATCGCCACTGCCGGCCGCGACTCCGAAGCCGCGCACGAAAGAAATTTACCGTACGAAGCGGCGATGGCCGCGGCGTTCGGATTGCCGAAGGAAGACGCGCTCAAGTCGGTGACTTTGTTCCCCGCGCAACTTCTGGGAGTGAGTGATCGCCTCGGTTCGCTGGAAGTCGGCAAAGCCGCCACCCTCATCGTGACAGATGGCGATCCGCTCGACTTTCCCACGCAGATCGAAAGCGCCTTCATCGATGGCCGCAAGATTGACTTGAGCAATCGGCAAACGCGGCTGCGCGACAAGTATCAGGAAAAATATCGCCGGAAATGATAGCCTCCCCCGCGTGCGCGTCCTAATCGCAGACGACCAGAAGAGTGTGAGCACTTCCCTGGCGGCGCTGGTGGAGCAGTGTCAACACGAAGTGGTGGAAGTGGTCGGCTCCGGATTGGAGGCCATCCACGCCTACACCCGGCATCGGCCCGATGTGGTTTTGATGGATTACTTCATGCCCCGACTCAACGGCGCGACCGCGTGTCGTAACATCCTGGCGCGCCATCCCGACGCGCGCATCATCCTCATTTCCGGAGCCACTTTGACGAAGGAAATCACCGAAGCGGGCGCAATGGCGATCTTGCCCAAACCAGTGCGGCTCGAGCAGCTTTACACCGCGCTCTACGACGCCGGCGGCTCGCAAGCGAAGTCGTAGCCGCATCTCTCAAGGACTTTGCGAGAACGCTGGTCAAAATGTTTTGGGTTCGTTAGGCTGCGCGCCATGAAACATCTCCTCATCCCTCTCCTCATGATCGCGGCTCTCGGCACGAGCGCTTTCGCCCAGACCAAGGTCGAACTGCAAACAGCCGACACCATGCAAGCCGTCTTGGCCAGGCAGGTCGGGCAAGTCGTCGATCTCCGTCTCGAATCCGGGGAAAAACTCGGCGGTAAGATCGAGAAGGTGACCGACAAACTCGTTCACCTATCGCAACTCACCGGCGCAGAATTTTACGACGCGGTGGTCGATATCGAAGCGATCGCGGCCGTCGCGGTGCGAACCAAAAGCAAGTAGCCGAACGTCAGCAATGCGTGGCGTTATCGGCCGCCCGCGCGCTCATATTCTTCCACCGCCTTCGGCATGAGCGCCTGGAGCTGTTGGATCCGCGTGCCGTGCGATGGATGGGTGGAGAGAAACTCCGGTGGACCCGCGCGGCCGACTTTTTCCATGCGCTGCCAGAAGTCAATGCTCGCGCGCGGATCGTAGCCCGCCCGCGCCATGTAGGAGAGACCGATCTCGTCGGCCTCGCTCTCGTGTTTGCGACCAAAGGGCATCAGGACTCCGAATTGCGCCCCCGCCCCGAGCGCGCCCATGATGGCGCGTTGCTTGTCGTAATCCATTTCGCCTAACGACACTGCCACGCCGGTCATCGCCGTCTGGGTCAGGTTTTGTTGCAGGACGCGTTGGGCGCCGTGGCGCGAAGTGGCGTGCGCCATCTCGTGTCCCATCACGGTGGCGAGCGCGGCCTCGTTTTGCGCCACGGGAATAATCCCGGTGTAAACGACGATCTTTCCACCGGGCAGACAGAACGCGTTTACCTGGTCGTCGCGGATCACGGAAACTGCCCACTCGAAACCCGTGCCCGATTCACCGGTGGCGGCCGCAAGCCGCTTCGCCACCCGCCGCACCATTTCGACCTCCGGCCCGGAATCCACCGTGCGCGCCTGCGAGAGAACCTGCCGATAGGTTTGGAAACCGAGCGCCGACTCCTGCTCGCGCGACATCCCGACGTGACTCGCACGGCCGGTCTCCGGGTTCACAAATTTCTCCGAGCTGAAATATTGCCAGGCGAAGATGAGGCCCGCGACGAGAATGGGAAGCCAGCGAATGTGTCGGCGATTCATGCCGCTTTTTAGCGCGCCCCGCGACCGCGCACAAGCTTGTCGCGCACTCACTGCTGGCTACGCTGCGGGATGAAATTTGGTCCCTCCCTCCTCGTCGCCTGCCTTGCTCTTCCCTCGCTCCTCGGCGCGGAGACAACTGCGCCCGATTCCAATGCGCTGCGCGATCGCATCGTTGCGCACGCGAAGACCGTCGGCCCTGACGACTACGCGTACACGCGCACGGTGCGCTCCGAGCAAGTCTCCAGCGACAAATCGAAGACGAATGTAATCGTCGAGCGGTGGGATCCCACGAAAACCGGCGCCGCGCGCTGGACACTCGTCTCCGTTGATGGCCGGGTGGCAACGGCGGAGGAGTCGAAGGATTACGCAAAAGGGTTGCCCAAACGCCGCCAGACACATTACGGCCGGGTCGCCGGCTACTTTGAAAAACCGTTCACCACCACGCTCGATGCGCGCGGACGGACCGTGCTCAGCTTCGCCGCGCTGCCGAAAGAGACCGTCATGGTGGCGGGCACCGATCTCTCGGCGAACGCCACCGCGGAGGCGATCGTCAACACCTCTGGCGCCGTCCCGTTTTTTGAAGAAGTGCGTTTCCGTTCGACCAAGCCCAGCCGCTTAAAACTGGTCGCCAAAATCGAACAATTCGAAAGCGTGACGCGTTACCGCCTCATGCCTGACGGCAAAGCGGCGCCGAGCGAATTTTCTTCCGAAATGAAAGGCTCCATGCTCGGCCAAGAGGGCAGCATTCGCACACGGATCACCTACAGCGACCAGCGCCCAACCGGAAAGTAGAGCGTCCCCTATGACCCCGGCGCGCGGCGGCCGGATCGTTGCGCCGACCGGCAGCCTAACGACCATTCAAATTCAGTCGTGTTTCGGCATCGTCAGTGGCGGCACCGCCGCTTCGATCGCCGCGCGGTCCGCTTCCAGCCATGGCGGCAGGACGAGGGTCTCGCCGAGGTGCGCCAGATCTTCGTCCACCGCGAAACCCGGCCCGTTGGTCGCCAGTTCGAAAAGCACGCCACCCGGTTCCTTGAAATAAACCGACTTAAACCAGAAGCGGTCGATCACCGGTGTTGGCTGTGCACCGCCGCCCGCCACCCTGGCACGCACTTCGGCTTGGTGCGCATCATCATCCACCCGCCACGCGAGATGATGAATGCTGCCCGTGCCCCACGTGCCACGCCGCGAGCCTGTTACCTCTCGCACGTCCACATACTGCCCCGACTTCCCCTCGCCCACTCCATAGCGATGCCATCCGTTCTCCGTTCCCATCTCATGGAAACCCATCGCCCCGCTTAAAAACGCGGCCGAAACCTCCAGACTCGCCTCGCTCATCCGCGCCGTCTCCAGCCCGCGAATCTGCCGCTCCACCGGAATCGGTCCTTCCTCCCACGGCGTAAAGGCGCGGCCTAACGAGCTCGCGCTTTCCACCAGCGCCACGCCCAATCCATGAGGGTCGCGCAACGGCAACACTTGCTCGCCGAAACGAACCTCCGGCTGCGCTAATTGCGCTCCATAACGCTCCAGCCGTTCCCGCCAAAACCCGAGACTCCCCGGCGGCACCGCCAGCGAAACCTCCGTGCTCAAGCCGTAGCCATCGCGGCTCGGCGCCATCTGCGCCCACGGAAAAAAAGTGATGTCCGTCCCCGGATGTCCCTCCGCGTCCGCGTAGAAAAGATGGTACGTCCCCGGGTCATCCTGATTCACGCTCTTCTTCACCAGCCGCATCCCGAGCATGCCCGCGTAGAAATCCAGATTCTCCTGCGCCGGCCCCGAGATCGCCGTCACATGGTGCAGCCCATGGACGCAATTCATCGCGGCTTCGAGGGCGACGGCTCCGTCTTCGCCACCGCTTCCGGCGCCACCTCATACTCCGGCTTCGCCACACCTAACAACCAGTGATCGAACCACCCCACGATATGCTGGAGCCGCTCCACCCGATGCCACGGCTGACCGCCACGCGAAAGCTCATGCGTCTCGTTCGGGAACTTCACCATCACGGTCGGAATCTTGCGATACTTGAGCGCGCGAAACATCTCCTCCCCGCCCGCCGTCATCGGGGTGCGCGTATCCGTTTCGCCAAGGATCAACATCAACGGCGTCTTCACATTCTTGATGTAAGTGATCGGCGACCGCTTCCGATAATCTTCCGGATCTTCAAACGGCGGCGCCTTAAACCAGCGCGGCTGGAAGAGCGTAAAGTCCGCGGTGTACCACCAGTTCGCCCAGTTCGCGATATCGCGCTGCGAAACTGCGGCCGCGAAGCGATCCGTCTGCGTGATGACCCAATTCGTGAGCAAACCGCCGCCGCTCCCGCCGGTCACGCCCAGCTTTTTTTCATCGATGTAGCCGCGCTTGATCGTCTCGTCCACGCCCGCCATCAGGTCCTTGTAATCGTCGCCCGGATAATTGTACTGGATCACGTTCCCAAACTCCTGCCCGTAGCTCGTGCTCCCGCGCGGGTTCGGATAGAGCACCACGTAACCCTTCGCCGCCATCCATTGAAACTCGTGGCTGAAGACGAAACCGTAAGCCGCATGCGGCCCGCCATGAATATTCAAGATGAGAGGATATTTCTTCTTCGCGTCGAATCCCGGCGGCTGTTGCAGCCAAGCCTGAATCTTCTTTCCGTCGAAGCTCTCGTACCAGATCTCCTCTGGCTCCGTCAGATTGAGCTGACTAAAAAGCTCTTTGTTGATGTCGGTTAATTGGCGCGGCTGACCGCCTGCTTCGAGCACGAAGAGATCGCCCAGCCGGGTCGGCGTCGAGACGAGATAAACCAGCTTCGCGTCGTCTTTCGAAAATCCGAAACGCACCACCGCCTGATCGCCTTGCATCAACTCCGTCGGCGCGCCCGTCTCCGCATCGAAGCGAGCTAGATTCGTCCGCCCTTCCTTCGAGAAAATGTGCACGATGCTCTTCCCGTCCGCGCTCCACGTCGGCTCCGTGCCGCCACCCGCGCGCGGCGTCCCGTTATCGCCGAATACGCCCGAGCCCACATCCCAATCGAACTCGCTCGTCAGGTTCTTCGGTTGCGCATCCTTCGTAAGTTCCAGCACCCACAGGTCTGGTTGCGTGTAGGAATTCACCGGCTCATTCACTGAACCCATGAACGCCAGCCGCTTTCCATCCGGGCTCAGTGTCGGGCTGTCCATTCCCATCGCGATTGTATTGAGCAAGGCCGGCTCTCCACCTGCGGCCGGCACCGCGAACAACTCCGTTTTCGGCAATTCAAACTCCGGCTCGTCCACCCGCAACGTCGTGTAGTAAATCTGCGTTCCATCCTTCGACCAGATCGCATCGCCTTCGTCAAAACGGCCGTGCGTCAATTGCTTCGGCTCCACTTTTTCGTCCGCCGTTCGCGGGGCCGCGATCGTCCAGAGATGAGACGGCCGTTTCGGATCCAGGTAACCCTGGTTGTTTGAACGATAAACCGCGCGCGTGATCACATGCACATCGCTCTCGCGCTTGTCTTCCTCATCCGGCTGGCCAGCCGAAACCGTCGGCGAGGATTTCGCCGCGGGTGCGCTATGCGGTGCGGCCCCCGTCGCCTTCTTTAGCTCTTCCTCCTTCAGCTTCTTCTTCGCCTGCTTGGCCAGGTCCTCCGCATTCGAGCCGCTGGTAAACGAGATCGTCTTCCCGTCCGGCGACCAAACGACCCCGTCCGCCCCCTTCGGCAACGAAGTAAACTGGAACGCATCGCCGCCCGTCATCGGCAACATGTGGAGCTGCCCCGGCTCCGGCTTCCCGTCCTTCTCCGGTGCGCGCACAAACGCGAGAAACTTTCCATCCGGCGACCAGCGAGGAGAGCCGTCGCGCGTTCCCGTAGTCAATCGATGTGGCTCCGCCCCGCCCACCGTCGGCACCATCCAAAGCGACGTATCGTAGCCCTCCTTCTTCCCATTCACCGACACGCGCACCCACACGACCTTCGAACCATCCGGCGAAACCTGTGGGTCACCGATCCAGACAAAATCGAAAAGATCCTTTTCGGCAATACTCCGCTTTCCCGCCGCTCCCGCGGAGTGGGTCAGAACGGCGAACGCGAGTGCGAGCGAAACGAAAATAGAGCGCATCGCGAAACCTGACACCATGCGCGCCGTGCGCAATGTGTCGCCACCGGCACGCGCGATCGCATATCGTGTTCGCCCTGCTATGCGAAATCTCTTCCTTGCCCTCGCGCTCCTCGTTTCCCTCGTCGGTTACATCTTCGCCGAGCCCACCATTTTCCTCGTTCGCCACGCCGAGAAGGCCAGCACCGGCGACCCGAAAGACCCTGATCTTTCGGGAGCCGGCCGACAACGCGCAGAATCTCTCGCCGCGATGCTGAAGGACGCCGGCATTACCGCCATTTACGCCACCGACTTGAAACGCAGCCAACAGACCACCGAGCCCCTCGCCAAAGCCGCCAGCGTAGAACCCACCATCGTCCCGGCCAAAGATACCGCCGCCCTCGTCGCCAAACTCAAAGAAGCGAAGAGCAACGTCCTCGTCGTCGGCCACTCCAACACCTTGCCCGAAATCCTCAAAACCCTCGGGGTCGAATCGCCGCCAGCAATCGACGAAGCCGATTACGACAACCTCTTCGTTCTCACACCCGGCTCGCCCACCCAGTTGCTGCGACTACACTTCCGCTAACTCGTTTGCCGCACTCAATCATGCGAGACGACGAACATGACATTCGCGAATAAGGCCGAGGCTGGCGAGCCCGCGGGTGACACCATCTTCGCGAAAGCCTTGGGTTGGCTCCGCCCAAAGAGTTTCGCGAGCGCGGGGTGTTCGCCGTTCTGGTCCGCGTTTCCTGACGATGGTCTTGGCCGTAGTGAAACTTAGCGGATTTTTTTGACTCTGGCCGCGGCGAACTAGCATCATCCATCAGCACAAAATCATCCCTCGCTACATCATGAACCAAAGCACCAAACGCGCGCTTCTTCGCTGGATTCACATCATCGTCACCATTCCGATCTTCGGTTACATTTATGGCCCGGCGGCGGAAGTGCAGGAGTACGCCGGCACAGTTCGGTATGTCTTCGTCCCGATCATTGTCCTTTCCGGATGGTGGATGTACGCGGGCGCTGTCTTCGCCATCATCGGCGTCGCGGCGTTGCTCGGTTCATTTTATTTCTTTGGTTATGGCGCGGCGGTTCTGAGTCAGGTCACGCTCCTTCTCGCGCGGAAGATTTGGTTGGTGATTCAGGCGCGCGCTTCAAAGTAAGAACGGCGCGCGGCACGACCGCGCACGAGCAACCCGATGTGGTAAAGCAGATCGATTCTCGCTCGCCGGAAGGAATTACCACGCGCTACGGTGGCGGACGTGAGGCCACGCTTGCTTCGAACTCCCCTCGCCCTGCTCCTGTTTTTCCTGCCGCCGAATAGTGGACCGGCGGCATCGGCCGACGGTAATTCGGGGGCGGCTCGTTCCGCAGATTTGCGCGGGGTGTCGCAAGCGGCGTTCAACCATTATGTATCCCGCGTGCTGGTGTGGTTGCCCTCGGGTGAGATCGCGATCGGACTGGCCTCGCCGGAGCTAAGCGTGGCCGCCTCCTACGCAGCCTCGCCTTTATGCGCGGCATAGCGCTCTCGCCGGATGGCCGCCGACTGCTCCTCCTGGAAGGCGGCGATGACGAAGAGCAACTCGTCGTCCTCGATGCGGCCACTCTCGCTCCAATCAAGACGCCTTAAGCCGTCGTCGATTTGACAGCACCCCTCTCAGATCGTTAGGCTGGCACCGTTCTCGCTCCCCTTTGGACGTTCAGCGCAACCCTGCAACACGCTTATGAGACCCATCTGGAAAGGCAGCATCAGCTTCGGGCTGGTTTACATCCCCATCTCCGTCTACTCCGCGACGCGGGAGGAGAAACTCAGTTTTCGCCAGCTCCGCGCCAGCGATCACAGCCCGATCAAATACAAAAAGGTCGCCGAGGCCGACCTGAAAGAAGTGCCCGCGGCCGAGATCGTGAAGGGCTTCGAGTACGAGCGTGGACGGTTCGTGATCATGAAAGAGGAGGATTTCGCGAAGGTGAAAATCGAATCCACTCACTCGATCGACATCACCGACTTTGTCGACCTCGGCCAGGTGGACCCGAAGTTTTTCTACAAGCCGTATTTCCTCGAACCGCAAAAGGGCGGCGAAAAAGCCTACGCGCTTCTGCACAAAGCGCTTACCGGCACGGGCAAGATCGGGATTGCCAAGGTCGTGATCAGCAATCGTGAGCATCTCGCCTCCGTGAAACCAGATGGACTTTTTCTCGTGCTCGAGCTGATGCATTTCGCCTCCGAGATTCTCAGCCCGGAGGAATTGAACAACGGAACGAAGGGCACGATCACCGACAAGGAATTGAAGATGGCGCAGACCTTGATCGAGAGCATGTCGGGCGAATGGGAGCCGGAAAAATATCGCGATGAATATCGCACCGCGGTGATGGAACTGATCGAGCAGAAGGCGCAGAACAAGGAGATCGCAGATCGACCAGCGGCGCCGGTGCGCGCGACCAACGTGGTCGATTTGGTAAAGGTGCTCCAAGAGAGCTTGAACCGGAATCAAGCGATCAAGCCGAAGAAAAGCACCGGCGCGCGCTCGAATGGCAGCCGCTCCACCTCCGCGCTGGTCAAGCAAAAGCGCCGCGCCGCCGCGTAGCAGGTAGCATAGGCGTCTCGCCTGTGCGGACACCGGGCATCTTGCCCGGTGATTCAGTCGGTGCTCGGCACGATTCACCGGGCGAGACGCCCGGTGTCCCCACTGGCGAGACGCCTGTGCTACGCCGCCGAACCCTGCTCACCCTCTTCAAACTCCGCCAGTAATTCCTTCATCTGCATCGCCAGCTTCGGACCGATCCCGCTCTCTTCGTGTTTGAAATAAACAAAGGCATCAGACCATTCACTCGCGTGCGCACGGAGCACCTCTGCCCAACGCACCACATCCGCTTCAACGTAATCCTCGCGCCTTAGCCGCAGGTATCCATAGTCCGCTGTCGCCATCTCTGGCGTGCTGAGCTTCTCACTCTCCGCAATGCAGAGCGCCAGATTTTTCGCGCGCAGCAGCGCGTAAACTTCATCGTCAAACCACGACGCATCCCGAAACTCAAACGCTCCCCGCATCCCGTCCGGAATGTCCGCCAGGAACAATTCCAGCAGCCCCGCGTCCTTCTTTAGAGTGGGCGGCAACTGAAACAGCACCGGACCCAACTTCGCCTCCAGATCAGCCACGACGCCGTGAAAAAAACGCATCGTGTCGCCGCAGTTTTTCAGCTTCGCCCAATGCGTCACTTTTTGCGGCGCTTTCAAACTGAAGCGAAAACGCTCGGGCGCGGCCTTATACCAGCCCTCGATCGTCTTCGCGCTCGGAATGCGGTGAAAGCTGTAGTTGATCTCGGTAGTCGAAAGCCGCTCCGCGTAATACGGCAGCATTTTCGCGGTCGGCATTTTCTCGGGATAAAACGTTCCCTTCCATTCCGCGTATTGGAAGCCCGATGTGCCTATCCAGAGCTTCATTTCAGGCGGGACGCTTTTTTCACCAACTCCAACGCGACCTCCAACTCCAGGTCCTCGAGTTTCTTGAATCGGATGCAGCTCTTCCCGACTGACACTTTCCCGAGCCGCGCCTTGTTTTTCTCCACGAGGTATTCACCATTCTCTACCGCACACATGTAGAGACTGAAATAATTTTTTTGGCTGGCCAGCGCCACGACGGCGCAATCCCCTTCCCGCCCGCTCGCATATATGTAGTGATAAGAGCCGTAACCGAGCATTCCCGCGTAGAGATGCGGCGCGAGCGCCGGCGCTGCTTGCTGAATGGCATCGTGCAATGCTTGCACCGTCGTGCGTTTCTCCGCAGGAAGACTGGCTATATATTGACGCGGGGTTTTTACTTTAGCCGGCGTTTTCATTGCCTCTCTCGGATATGAAACGCGTCGCCCTTTGTAAAGATGTCGTTCGCCATTCTCCCAGCTCATGACGCGCCGCTCGGGAAACAGGCGGCGATCGCGAATCGCGCTTTTGCCGGATACGTCGCCGGGTGGGCGGAGATGGACGCCGCCGCGCTCGCACGATTTCTCTGGCTGCAGGGCGCGGATCTTTTCTCCAGCCGGTTTGTTAGCGTGGCGGGAGAACCTCTCGGCTTGCGATACATCAATCGCACGGGCAACATCCCACGTCTCGCCGCCATGGCGCTCGCGCCCGCGGGGCGCGGGACGGGAGCCGCGGGTCACTTGCTGCAACATCTTTGCGAAGAAGCGAAGAGGCGTGGGGAGCCGGCGATGATCCTGGAGGTGATCGAGCAAAACCCGCGCGCGCATGCGTTTTATCAACGGGAAGGTTTCCGTGAACTGGGACGGCTCTGCGGTTGGCGTCGGCCTGCCGGGACGCACGCCGCGCCGAGATCGAGCGAAGTCACGGAGGTTCCGATACTGGAGGCGCTCCGCATATCGACGGCACAGGATTATCCCGCATTGCCGTGGCCGATTAGCCGGCACGGAGCGGCCAAACTGGTCGGAGCGCGTGCCTTTCACCGGGCTGGGACGGCCGTCGTTTTCGCCAATCCGGACGAGACCGCGCCAATCCGAGTCCACAGTTTCTATTCGACGACGGACGACGAGCGCGAGATCCAGAACGTGCTCGCAGGAGCGATGCGGCTTTTCCCGGAACGCGAGTTTTTCACCCCAGCGGTCTTCCCGGAAGGATACGGCAGCACGATCTTCGAGCCGCTCGGATTTCAACGCGAGACGTTAAGTCAATTTCTGATGCGACGGGATTTTTGATCGATTACCCGCGGAGCGCTTTGGTGAAGCGCACCAGTTCGGCGGCGACCTGTTCGATGCGCTGAACAATCTGCGAGTCTTTCGGCGTGTCGCCCTCGAAGGCGCTCCCAGTCGCATAAACAAACCGCGGCACAATCACGCAGCGAAAGTCGAGCATGAGGCTGTTCGCGTACGCCATGACCGACATGTAACTGCTCATCCCGCCGGCCGCGCAGAGGAAGCCCACCACTTTGTCCTCCCACGCTTTCCCCGCCAGCTCGATCATGTTTTTCGCGGACGCACTCACGTCGTAATTGTAAACGGGCGCCGCGACCAGAATCCCGTCCGCGGCCCGAATCGCCTGCGTAATTTTCATGGCGCCCGGCGCCGCATAACAGGCGTCCGCATCGCAGAGCGGAAGGTCGAGTTCGCGCAGATCGATCCATTCGCAGTCGACCTTCGAGTTTTGTAAATAAGCGAAGGCCAGTTTGCTCATGCGCCGGCTGTTGCTCTCCGGGTTTCCGCTCGCGCTCACGACAAGATATTTCGACATGCGCTCGAACTATGCGCGAATCGAGCCGTCGGGAAAACAGAGAAGACTAAAGCAGCTCCACCTGGCGCGGTGGCAAGGCGGCAATCTGGCCGAGCGCTTTTCGCAGACGCAGCGCGGCATGCGGTGCGTAATCGAGCGCGTTGTTGTTGAAGACGACGTGCACCTGCTTCGCGCCTTCGGCCAGGGTGCGGCTGCGCTCGGCCACCTCGGCGATTTCGTCGTCGCTGTAATCGTAATTGAAACGCGCGGCGACGGTCTTGCCTGTCTTGTAAGCGTGCGCGTTCCGTCCATGGAGTCGCAAATACGCGAGCGCGGAGTTGGTGCTGGCGTCGAGATCCGACGGCATGATCGTGAAGTGATCGTCTCTCGGCGTATCCACCGAGACGAGCGTCGCGGAGCGAGCGCGGAGGAATTCCAGTAACGCGGGCAGCTGCTCGCCTTGGGTCCAATTTCGGTTACGGAATTCGATCGCGACGCGATGCTCCCCAAGCAAGTCGAGCAGCGGCGCGAGTTCGTCGAGCTGATGTTTGCGCGGTGAAAATGCGGGCGAAAGTTGCAGAAGCAGCGCGCCGATTTTCCCGGCCGAGCGCAATAGATCCACGGCCCGCAGAATCTCGCGCGCGACGGCCTCTTCGATTTCCGGCGTGAGCACCACCTTTCCCTTGCCATCGGTGTGCGCGCTTTTTTGCAAGCGAGGCGGCAGGAGTTTCGCCGCCGCGGCGTGGCGCGAGAGAAGTTGATGCAGCTTCACGTTGAAAACGAAGCCATCGGGGGTGGCGCGGCACCAGCGTTCCACCATGCGCAGATCCGGCACGGCGTAGAAACTCGAGTTTACCTCCACCATCTGGAAGTGCTGCGCATACCACGCAAGCCGTTCTCCGGCCGGCATCGCCTTCGGATACCAACGCTCCACAAATCCTGGATCCGACCAACTGGCCGTCCCCACGAAAATTGTCCCTGATCGCGCTGCGCTCACCGGGACACGACAACCGCGACTCGCCCGGAACGCAACCGGCGCGAACGCGAATTAATGCAGTTGCGCCCACCGTGGGACACGGCATACTACCGATCTCAAGACGCGGGGTGGAGCAGTCTGGTAGCTCGTCAGGCTCATAACCTGAAGGCCGCGGGTTCAAATCCCGCCCCCGCAACCACTCCGACGCATGTCTGCGTTTTACCGAGTTTATGTTCTGCGGAGCAGCGCCGGTAGATTTTACATTGGCCTCTCTGAGGAGAGCGTCGCGAGCCGATTGGCGCAACACCACACCGGCCAATCTCGTTGGACGAAAGGCAAGGGTCCCTGGGCGATTGCGTGGCAGAGCGAGACGCTTTCCCTGGCCGACGCGCGAAAGCTCGAAAGCCTTCTCAAGCGTCAAAAAGGTGGCGACGGCTTTTATAAGATCATCGGGCTGGTCCGTGAATCCGCGCCATAATCCCGCTCTCGCGGGACCGCGGGTTCAAATCCCGCCCCCGCAACCACCCCATTTCGACGGTGTCGGACTCGAAGTCGGGATGGAAGAACGCTAGCTGGGCCGAACCGGTCCCACCGAAAGAACTCCCGGAATGGAGAGTTCTGTTTCCACTGACCGACCGAGAAATTCGAGGAGAACCCGAATCCGCTCTTTGGCCGGCAGAACGCGAGTCACGAGGGCGTGGATGCCTTGAAAAGGTCCCTCGACGATCTGAACCTCTTGCCCTGCTTTGATCTCAGGATCAATGGTCACGACCTCTTCGTCCCCACTGTATTTCTGCAAAGCAGTGATCGCCTCCTCCGCAATGGTGGCCACCTGCTCGCCGAATTGGACAACCCCTCTCACCCCCGGCGCGTGCAAGATGCGACGGTGTTGATCGGCATAAACAAACCGCGCGAAGAGATACGCGGGGAACATCGCTTCGACAAACCAGACGGCGCCCCGCCGCGTCATCTTGCGAAAACGGAGGCGCGGAGCGAAACAGTCGACCTCCATTTCGCGGCGCAGACCGGCCGCGGCCAGATGTTCACGTTTGGGGTGAACCTTGAGACAAAACCAAGCGGGCGTTTCAAGGGTGGCCAGCTCGGCGCGGGAGTATGTCATGGATGAAGCGGTGTGCGCATCCTAGATTTCGTCGCCTTAATTACAAGACTTGTGTGCAAAAGGCTTTATTGAGTGAGCCGACCACGATCGCCCAGTGGGCGGTCGTGAGACTCGTGTGAGGCCAGGGGAATATAAAACATTCGACAAGCGTTCATTCATCAGGACCTCGTGGTCGATTCGGGGGAGAATCCCCTCGCGTTCATCGCCGCGATGATGTTGTAATGAGGCCGATCGGGAGCGACTCATCACCTTGTATTTTGAAAATTATCGGCTTCGCTCTCGGCAGACGGCTTCTGCGAGCCCCACGAGAAGGCCCGGCGGATGCTGAGACGAAGGTCTAATCCGTGTCGAGAACCGCATGGGCCGAAAAACGTAACGATGACGCGAGCAACCAAACTTAAGATAATCTGCGGCGTCGTTGCGCTGGGATTGCCTGGCCCGTCGGCGGTGATGGCGATCGGCCCCACCGTGGAGATCGTGTCTCAAGGCACGACGATTACAGCGCCCGGCTATCCCGGAGTGGGGCGCGTGTTGCCGGCCCGTCTCCATGGCTCCGTCAGCGTCAGCGCCGGATACGACGACAACCCAAATGCCGGCGGAGGATTGGGCGGCGCCCAAGCAGGTGGGCAGGGCACGGCCACGACCAACGTGAACGTGAATCTTTCCTACTCGGGGAAAATCGGGCGCGCACAGGTCAATTTGCTCACTGGAACCGGGCTCGTCTTTTATCCGCTCTCGGGGAGCAACCGGGGCACGGACACGAACTCCTTCGCTCGTTTGTCGGCTTCCTACCCTGTCTCTCTCCGACTGATGCTGACCGGAGACGTCAGCGCCACATACGGAGTCGAGCCAGACCTCTCGTCGGACGCCGGCTTGGATCGCCGTGCTGGCAATTTCCTCAATCTCGATTCCAATTTCAGTGCGCGTTACCGTTGGTCGTTGCGGTTGTCGAACTCTGCCAGCTACGGAATCCGGGTGGTCAGTTACGATGACCCCGGAAGTGAAGGAGCATTTCTGAATCGCATGGAGCAAACGTTCGGCGGGGACTTGAGTTTCCGGCTGTCCCTCAGGAGCACCGTGTCCGCGGAGTATCGCCTCACAGTCACTGATGCCGACCTCGCATTGCGCGATTCTACGACGCAGTTTCTGCTCGGGGGATTCGATTATCGAGTCAGCGTGCGCACCAGAGCGGTCATCCGAGCGGGAGTAACCTTGCGGTCTGAGAATGCCATCGACCGGATTGATCCAAACTTTGCGGGCTCCCTCAGTTACTCGCTTGGGCCCCGCGGAGCGCTGGCTTGGAATGTGGGCTACTCGATCGAGCAGGGCAACACCAGACAGGCCACCACGCGAATGACGGCCCGCACGGGCCTGAGCCTGAGCTATCTGATCTCTTATCGCCTGAGCGCGAATGTAGGCCTAAATTATCACCACGATCAGAGCGACGGTGGAGCTTTTTCGCCCTTTCCTGGGGCCACAGGATCGACGTCTACTGAGGACGCGTACGATGTTTCCCTTGGTTTGCAATATGTGCTTAACCGGCGGTTCACCATCCAAGGCAGCTACACCCACTCGGAGGTCATCTCGGATCAGGCCTTTCGGAGTTACGCGCGGAACAGATTTTCTGTGGGGGTCAATTTTAGTTTTTAGGCCGTCGGCTGCGTTCCGCTTGGTAGCGGGTCCAAAAAGCCTAGGAGACTGAGTCGAAGTGAAAACGCACGCGGGGGCGGGCGCAACCGGACTCCGGGGGCAAACTTTCGCGATCTTTGCTTTACTCCAGCATTTCCGATTTTCGGGATTAAAGTCGGTTTTTCGGGCACTCCGCGAGAGGCGGCGACGCAGGTTTGCGCTCCGTCCGATTGCCAATTCCTACGGGCAGGAATGTGCTCGTATGAATTTGACGAGTCCCACATCGCTGGCTTTGAGCGAACCGGACGCATTGAAGTCATTGCGGAAGTTGGACGCCGTCACCTCTTGACCAGAGACAGCCTTTTGTCTGGCCAACATCGGAGGCGTTCACCGAACCGTTCCCCGTCGTGTCGCCGCGCAGCACAACATGGAGACCGTGACGGAGGCGCTAGAGTTTCCCGCGGAATCCGCCACATTCGTCAGATTAACGGTGATAACCTGAGCGTTGCTCACCGCGGTCAGATTGACGATGTATTCGTGCGCTACTGCTACCGCCCCGGTACCGCCGGAAACGGTCGCATCACTAACGCTCGTCAGGGTGTTGGGGAACGTACAGACGACAGTGTGATCGTTGGCGGCTCCTCCGCTCCGGCATTCGATGCCTGCTGGCAGAGGAATCGTAAACTCTCCCGCACCACCGCCGTGCGTCCTATTAGCGCTGCGCGAAACCAGGAGCGCTTCGCAGGGTTCTTCGGGTTTTTGACCCCAGGACCACTGTCCGTCAAATCAGGGCAACCGCCTCGGGTGAGGAGGCGACAACTACGGCGGCAACATGCTGCCGGAGCGGGATTTCACCACGCTAACGTCGGTGGCGTTGATGCTGCCATTGGGAACGACGTCGGAACGGAAGTTCGAAAGCGAAAGCGTGACGCCCGACTGCGATTTCGTCTGGCCAATGTCGGTGGCGTTGACACTGCCGTTGCCGTTGACGTCGCCTAGGAGCACACCCATCTGGATCGACACGTCGCCGATGCGCGTGCCATCGTTCACACCGGTAAGGAGAATGGTCAGCCTTTGCGGGTTCGTCACAGAACTGAGATTGATCGTGACGGTGCTTCCAACGACGCTGGCGCTTGCAGTGGCGAGGCCGTTGTTGCTCTGTACACTGACCCCGCCGACCGAAACCGCTGCCTCAAACGTGGCGACCACCTGATGCGCATCGAGGCTTGCACCCGAGCCCTGCCGGGATTCAACGCCCACCGGCCCGGCGGCCGGCAGCGGCAGGTCGTACGATCCCGCGCCACCATGAGTCTTGCGCGACACCGCACTGAGCAGCACCGGCGCGTTCAGGCAGAGCAGCTTCTGGTTGTCCGTCGTACCTTGGAACACGTCGCAAACTCCCGCTGTCGTGCAGCGGCCACCGAAGACATAGAAGCTGCCGCTCAAGACCGCACCGGTCATGCGCGCGCGCGCCGCCAGCATGTTGGTGATCGTTTGCCAGGTATTGCTGGCGGCGTCCCACGCAGTCACGGTCGCGGAGATATTCTCCGTCGCCGTTCCAGCGACGTAGCCGCCAGCCAGGATTCCATCACCCTGGTAATTCGCCGCGGCCGCGCCCCAGCGTGGCGCCGGGAGGTCCGCAATCGCCGCGTCATCCCAGATATTCGACACCGGGTCGTAGCGATACGTCTTCGCGGAAGGCCCGGAGATGCTCTGGAGTCCGCCGGCCGCGTAGATGAAATCCCCGCGGGCGAACGCGTTCACGAAGCTGAGCGCCAGCGGGTAGGGTGCGCCGGTCGTCCACGAGTTCGAGGCGACATCATAGATCTCAAGCATATTTGTGGAAACCAGAGGCGAGTTGGTGCCACAGAACTTGTAGATCTTGTTGTTCTGAATCACGCTTGCCTGGTTCCACGTGCCCGTCGTGAATGGCGCCAGCGTGGTGTAGGTGTTGGACGCGACGTTGTAACGATAGAGCGTGTTCTGCGGGGTTCCTCCGACGTCGGCACCGCCGAGGATGTAAACATTCGTTCCATCGGTCACCACGGAGGCGAACTCGAGCGCCACCGGCAGCGACGCAATCGGCGTCCAGGTGCTGCCATCGAACTTGTAAGCGTTTGCGCTGACCGCGCCACCGCTTACCCCACCGAACACATAGATGTTGGCACCCACCGTGACAGATGGCGCATCCAAGATCGGTGCAGGAACCGCCGGCGCGCTGCTCCACGAGCAATCACTCAGCGTGTCAGGGGCGGCTTCTTCCGCCGGAGCTTTCGGCGGGTTCGCTGCAGCCCATCCCGCCACGCGCAAATCGGCCGCATCGGGAGCAGCGGCTGCGGTTCCGTCCGGCGCGGCCAGCGCGGAGAAGAGTTGCAGGGCGAACAGCCCGAGGGCCAGCAGAAACGCAGCCCAGACCGGGCGCGTGGCGTTCATCCTATTGATAATTTTGCAGTTGTGTGTGCCCATAGGGAATAGTTGCATTCTTGTTGTTTGTGCAGCGCGCTCAGCGCGAGGCGGACGTGGTGATTCGCGCCAATTGTAAGCGTTGTAGTTTTTCTGGTCAAGACGTTTTTTCTTGAAGATGCGCGGCGGTGGAACAGCGAGCCGTTCCGCAGGATCAAGACGAGTGACCATGGGACGCCGCGCAAAGTGGTCATGACGCGGTCAGTCGTCTGTGCTTATTCGTTAACAAAAAACAGAAAGGGGCAAGCTCTTACGAGCCTGCCCCTTTAGAAGTCGTCCGCTGGCCGCGAGAATTAGCCGACAGCCCTCCGCAACTTGTGACGCAGCCCTGCGACACCGGCCAAGCCAAGTCCAAGCAGTGCGACTGTAGCGCCACCTTCAGGAACTGCTTCGGTCGAGGCCGAGAACGAAAACGTCGGCGGTGTTCCCGCTGATGGATCCTGACTGGTAAAGCGCCAGATGCCAGGAGTCGCATCGAAACCATTGCCCGACAAGATTCCAATTCCATTGACGATGACGCCGCCGCCACCTTGAAGGGTAACGCTCGATGAAGTCAAGTTGAACTGGAATCCACCAACCTGCCACAAGAGCAAGTTCCCAACGAAGTTGAAGTTCCACGCATTCGGGAAGCTAGCGATCGTGCCGATGGCCACTGAATTGAAAACGCCCGATGTGGACGCAACGGAGGGCATGACGCCGGCTTCAGTCAACCAACTGGTGACACCGGTCGCGGTGCCAGCAGATGACGAATTGAGCTGCACGCCGCCGGCGAACGTAATTGCGCCTGTAATAGGTACTGCCTGCGCATGCGGAGCAAATGCGGCACCTGCCAAAAGGGCGACCACGAGGGTCGCGAGAAGTGTTTTTGTGTAATTTTTCATTGTTTGATTTTTCCCAAGTTGATCCATTTTCCCGAATTTCTGGGTTAAGAGATAGCAGCGGCCATGCCAACGTCGGCTTCAGGTGCGTTAGAGCCTCTTATTGAACAGTTTAAATATTCGGGGACTGACCGATTCCGCGTTTCTGCTCCGATTTTCTGTAAAGTTATCCGACGTTTTCACGGCTTTATACGAAATTTCCGGGGCTTCGAGTCGTCGCGACGAGCTGAATCCTTCAAAAACACCGGTGGATTTCCCCACCAAGAACGAACGCCGTTCGACATTCATTTTTTTGTCTCGGCCAGGGCTTGGCGAGCCTCGGCTTCCAGCGCGGCCGGCAGCCCGGCTGACAGCGCTGCGGCGAGGGTTTCGGCTGCCTGCACGGCTTGCCCTTTTTCCTTGAAACTCATTCCGAGATAATAGAGCCCGGTCGCATCCAGCGGCTTCTTCCGACCGCTCTCCTGCAGGAGTTGGAGGGCACGCGAATAGTCTTTTCTTTGGAAACTTAGTTGGCCGAGCAATTGGGATACGGCCGGGTCGTCGGGACGGGATTTCCGCGCTTTCGAGGCCAGATCCTGCGCTTCGGCAAAACGGGCGGGATCCTCGGCGTAAAGCGCGGCGAGATGGTATTGCGCGGGGCCGAAGTCGGGAAACCGCTGCAAGACCTGTTGATAGCGTTCTATCGCCGTGGGCTTGGCGCCACTCTGGGCATCGAGATTTGCGGCGGCCATGAGGGCCGGAACATATTGGGCGTCTTTCTGAAGCTTGGCCTCGACGACCGATTTCAGATCGGCCGCGGGGGGGGTGTCCAGGCTGGTCAGGGCGAGAAACGATTTCGCATCGTCCGCAGTCGCCGGCTCAGGCGACGCCTTCAGGCAACGCTCCATCGCGCCCCGCGCGTCGTCGACCTTGCCAATACTGTAGGCGGCCCACGCGAGGTCGTGCAGAAC
>JBDSNB010000110.1:0-17479 GCA_039915555.1 Chthoniobacterales bacterium
GCGAGCGGAATCGACGAGGATGTGCTGGATCGTTTTGAGCGCCTTTTCGCGAGCAAAGGCAACGCGGCGGTCGTCGCTCTGGAGCATGAGGTCTGCACTGGTTGCCACATGAAAATCACCGCGCAAACGTCGCATCGCGTAAAGAGCGGCCGCGAAATCGTGAGCTGCGAGCAGTGCGGCCGGATTTTGTATTCTGCGGAGTAGAAGCTCCAACGGCTCGGGCTTCACGGGTCGAACGGCGTCCGCTGCAATTCTAGACGTTGAACCGAAACTCGACGACGTCGCCGTCTTTCACGACGTATTCCTTGCCTTCGATCCGGAGCTTGCCGGCTTCGCGCGCTTTTGCCGAGGAGCCGAGACCGACGAGGTCGTCGTAGTGCACCACTTCGGCCGCGATGAAGCCGCGTTCGAAATCGGTGTGGATGACACCGGCGGCGGCGGGCGCCTTGTCGCCATCGTGAATGGTCCAGGCACGCGTTTCTTTTTCCCCGGTGGTCAGGTAAGTGCGCAGGCCGAGCAGGTGGTAAACGGCGCGGATGAGTGTGCTCACGCCGCTGCTTTCCACACCGAGGTCGCGCAGATATTCGCCGGCTTCAGCGTCACTCAAATCGACCAGCTCGCTTTCTATTTGTGCGCTGATGACGACGGCTTCGCTGCCGAAATGGGTGCGCGCGTAGTTTTCCACCGCGCGCACGTGCTGCAGGGCGGCGTGCGTTTCGTCGGCCTTGGCGATGGGGGCGAGGTCAGTTTCCGCCACGTTGCAGGCGAAGAGCGTGGGCTTGGAGGTGAGAAGGAAAAATTCCTGCGCGATGATCTTTTCGTCGTCGGATAACTCGGCGGTGATGGCTGGCTTTCCGCTGTCGAGATGCGGAAGCAGTTTCTCGATGACCGCGGTCTCGGCCTTGGCCGTCTTGGAACCGGCGCGCACTTCTTTTTGCAAACGATCACGGCGTTTCTGGAGCGAGGCGAGATCCGCGAGGACGAGTTCGGTATTGATGACCTCGATATCGCGCACCGGATCGATCGTGCCGCTGACGTGATGGATGTCGCCATTCTCGAAGCAGCGGACGACCTGCACGATCGCGTTCACTTCGCGGATGTGGCTGAGGAACTGATTCCCGAGGCCCTCGCCCGCGCTCGCGCCTTTCACGAGGCCAGCGATGTCCACAAACTCGATCGCGGCCGGGATGAGTTTTTGCGAACCGGAGAGCTTCGATAAAACTTCGAGCCGCGGATCCGGCACGGTCACGACGCCGAGATTCGGATCGATCGTGCAGAACGGATAATTAGCGGCCTGCGCTTTGCGCGTGCGCGTCACGGCGTTAAAAAGCGTGGATTTCCCCACGTTTGGCAGACCAACGATTCCAGCGCTCAACATAAGGCGCGGACGTTACGGCGAAAGAAGCGAGGCTGCAATTGGCGTGCGCGAAGCACGGGCCGGGGAGCGCACGCCGTTTTTGAGCTAGTCCACGCGCGCTTTGATAAATAAAAGCCGCAGGCTGTTTAAGACCACGACTACGGTGCTGCCTTCGTGGGCCACGACGCCCAAGGACAACGGGATGCCGCGCGTGACGGCGAGCAGTGCCATCACGATCACCGTGCCGAGCGCGATCGTGATATTCTGGCCGATGATCGCTTTCGCGCGACGGCTCAGATTGTATGCGGTCACAAAATTTTCCAGCCGATCGTTCATGAGCACGACTTCGGCCTGCTCCATCGCGGCATCGGAGCCGCGCGCGCCCATCGCGACGCCCACATCCGCCGCCGCCAGGCACGGCGCATCGTTCACGCCGTCGCCGATCATCGCCACCTTGCCACCGGCTTGCTTCAATTCCTGCACCGCCGCGACTTTGCCTTCTGGCGAGAGTTGCGCTCGGACATCGTCGAGGCCCGCTTCGCGGCCGATCAACTCGGCTGTCGGTTGACGGTCGCCCGTCAGCATCACGATTCGCATGCCGGCGCGGTGCAGTTTCGCCAACATGCCGCGCGCTTCCGCGCGCAATTCATCGCGCAGGAGGAGTCGACCGCAGAGGTGCGGTCCGGCGATCCAAACTTCGGCAACATCATGCTCGTCTGCGGGCGGCGCATCGCAGGCCGCGTCCTTCATGGCGCCGCGCACGAACTCACGATTCCCGAGCACGTGCAGGAGACCGTCCTTGCGCGCGGACACGCCGCGTCCGGCCTGTGATTCCGCGTGGGTAAAATCGACCGCCGCGAGGCCGCGTTGGGCGCCGGCTTTTTGAATCGCGCGGGAGAGAGGGTGATTCGAGAGGCGCGCAAGATTGTAGGCCGCGGTGAGCAGCGCTTGCTCATCGCCTCGATAAACATCGATCCGCACCAGCTTCGGCACGCCGTGCGTGAGCGTGCCTGTTTTATCCATCGCGACCGTGCGCACGTCGGCCAGGGTTTCAATTGCCGCACCGCCGCGAAACAAAACGCCCCGGCGCGCGCCGGAAGCGATCGCGGAAAGAATCGCAGAGGGCACGCTCAAAACGAGCGCGCAGGGCGACATCACGACGAGCAAGGTCATGGCACGGTAGAAAGAGCTCGCACGATTGTCACCGGCAAGAAACGGCGGCCAGCCCCAAACCAGCCAGCCAACGAAGAAGAACACCGCGCTGAGCGAGAGCACGACGTAGGTATACTGCGTGCCGAAGCGATCGCTGAAGCGTTGTGACGGCGCTTTAAAGTGCTGCGCCTGCTCGATCAGGTTGATGATTTTTTGCACTGCGCTTTCGTGCGCGGGTCGCAGCGTTTCGCCATCGAGCACGCCCCACATATTCAGCGTGCCGGCGAGTGCGACATCGCCCACCTGTTTCGGCATGGGACGCGCTTCGCCCGTGAGGTTCGATTCGTCGCAAGCGCTTTCGCCGCGCGTGATGCGGAGATCGACCGCGATTTGTTCGCCCGCGCGGACGCGGATTCGCATTCCGGTCGTCAGCATTTCCACCGGACGCTCGATTTCTTCTCCGCCTTCAAGCACCCTCGCAGTTTTAGGCGCGCCGCGGAAAAGCGCGCTGATCTCGCGCTGGGTGCGAGCGCCTGCGTAATGTTCCATCGCGCCGGACGCGGAGAAGAGGAACAGCAAAAGTGCGCCTTCGCTCCACGCACCGATAAGCGCCGCGCCGAACGCCACCGCCAGCATCAGGAAATGAATCTCGAGTTCTCCGTGCCGCAGCCGTGCCCAGGATTCGCCCGCGGCATCCCACGCGCCTGAGATGTAGCTGGCGAGAAAAAGCGCGAGGACAAGCAGAGGCGCGGCTTGGAAACGTTGCGCGGCAATCGCAGCGAGCCCGGTGAAGAGGCAGGCAAGAGAAAGCCACGCCAGGCGTTTCCATTCGTTAGGGTCTTCATGCCCGCTGGCGGGCCCGCAACATCCGGTCCGACGTGGCCAGCCAATCGCGTTCCATTGCCAAAAACCGACCGCGGTGCGGCAGGTTAATTTCTCGATCACAGTACTGCCGAGCACGTCTTTCACGACCACGTTGGCCGAGCCCACTTTCCGCGCGGGCGGTTCGCCGCATTGTTCGCAATTTCCCCGGGCGTCGAGCACACCGCAGGCTTGCTCGCGTTCCGCGACGGCTTCGCTCACGCGATCGGCGATGCGCCGGCCGCGATCATCGCCCAGCGTGGCGATGGAGAGGAGATGGTTTTTTGGTTGAAAGGCGACGGCTTCGAGCTGCGGCTCTTCCGTCATCAAACGCGCAACCTTCCGGTAAACGCAATGCGCATCCTCCCGGGGCACGATCCCCGGCATGGTCGGCGGGAGGGGAGATTCGTCGGGCATCGCCCAGCAGGATACGCGCGGGCTGCGCGCTCACTAGTGAAATTGCTGGGGCGGGGAGGAGGGAATCGGGCCGGCGGGATTCGAACCCACGACCTCTTGAACCCCATTCAAGCGCACTACCAAGCTGTGCTACGGCCCGTTGTTGGAGGCACTATTTACCACGAAGGACACGAAGGGCACGAAGATTGTGAATAATCCACTTTATGTCCGGCGAGTCGCTTCGGGCTAAGTTTCCGCGCCGCTCCATGCGGTGAGAAAAGCGTCGATCAACTCCGGCAACTCGTCGCTGTAACCGCCTTCGAGAATCGCGCCGGTCGGCACGCCGGAATCGCGCAACCATTGGCCGCACGTCGCAAAATCCTCAAGCTCCAGTGTCATTTCCATGATGGGATCGCGCGCGTAAGCGTCGAACCCGGCGGAGACGAGCAGGAGATCGGGTTCGAATTTCAACAGCTCCTCCAGCGCCTGTTTGATTGCCGCCATGTGCGTGGCGCGCGGAGCGCCGGGTGCGATGGGGAAATTGCTGATGTTATCGAAGGACTTCGCGCCGCTGCCGGGCCAGCCGGGAAGTTGGTGGATCGAAGCGAAAACGATTTGCGAGTGACCGGCGACGAGCGCCTCGGTGCCATTGCCGTGGTGTGCATCGAAGTCCCAAATCGCGACGCGCTTCGCACCGTGCGCGAGTGCATCGAAGGCGGCGATCGCGATGTGGCCGAAGTAACAAAAGCCCATCGCGCGGTCGGCTAATGCGTGGTGGCCCGGCGGGCGCATCAAGCTGAAACTCTGCTCTCCCCGCCTGGCCGCGCGTGCCACTTCGCCGGCCGCGCCGGACGCGCGCGCAGCATGATCGAAGATGTCCGGATAGGCTGGGCAATCCGCGTCGAAATCAGAACGCGCGGCGCGGACCGACGCGATGTAATCCGCCGTGTGCGCGCGGAGCAAAGTCGTATCGTCGGCCGCGGCCGGCACGCGCCACTCCCAAGCGGGGTGACGCTGCTTCAGCAACGGCGCGCTCTCCGCGATCCGCACGGGCCGCTCGACGTGGCCCGCGCGTGCGTAGTCCACGCAGCGCGGATCGTGAAAGATAATCAAGCGCGCGCTATTCTTTGGGCGCTTCGTCGGGAATCGGATTCGGTGCCGGCGCGGGCTCCGACGTTTCCTTCAGCCCGCGGCGTTCCAGCAGCGGCTCGAGTTTTGGTTCGCTCCCGGTGAAGTTCTTGAATTGATCGAGCGGATCTTCACTGCCGCCACGCGAGAGAAGCATCTGACGGAAACGATCGCCGTTCTCGCGTTTCAACCCGCCGTTATCCTTGATCCACTGCACGGTGTTCGCATCCAGCACCTCGCTCCAAATGTAGGAATAATAGCCGGCCGAATATCCGCCGCCCCATGAGTGGGAAAAATACGGAGTGCGATAGCGCGGCGGCACGGGCGCAAAATCGGCGCCCACTTTTTTCAGGGCCTCCGCTTCGAAAGCGAGCGCGTCGGTTGGGATCTCGCTCGGCTTCAATTGATGCCAGGCTTGATCGAGGAGCGCAGCGGCGAGGTATTCCGTGGTCTTGAATCCTTGATCGAATTTTTGCGAGGCCAGCACCTTGTCCAGCAGCTCCTGCGGCATGGGTTCGCCGGTTTTGTAATGCTTCGCGTAGTTCTTAAGGATTGTCGGCCAGACGCGCCACATCTCATTCACCTGCGAGGGAAATTCGACGAAATCCCGCGGCACGTTCGTCCCGGCGAAGCGCGGATATTTCACCTTCGAAAACATCCCGTGGAGCGCGTGTCCGAATTCGTGAAACATGGTCGTGACTTCATCAAAGGTGAGGAGCGTTGGTTCGCCAGCGGGAGGTTTTGGGATGTTGAGGTGATTGGCCACGACTGGCTTGGTCGCGAAGAGGCCGCTCTGGCTCACGTATTCGTTCATCCAGGCGCCGCCGCGTTTCGACGGGCGCGCGTAGAAATCGGTGAGGAAAAGCGCGAGCGGCTTTTTGTCGGCATCGAAGACCTCCCAGACGCGGACGTCCGGCTGATAAATGGGAAGGTCTTTGCGCTCTTTAAAGGTGATGCCGTAGAGCTGGGTGGCGGCGTAGAAGACGCCGTCCACGAGGACGCGATTCATTTCGAAGTAGGGTTTGATATCCGCCTCCTCGAAGGCGTAACGCTCCTTCAGGACCTTCTCCGCGTAGAAGCTCCAATCCCAGGAAGCGAGCTCGAAATCGCCGCCTTCTTTTTTGATCGCGGCTTGCAGGTCGGCGGCTTCTTTTTTTGCATTGGCGACGGCGGGCGGGGCGAGGTCGCTCAGGATTTTGCTAATCGTCTCGACGGTTTTGGCGGTTTGGTCTTCCACTTGATAGGCGGCGTGGGTTTCGTAGCCGAGCAAGACGGCGCGTTCGGCGCGAAGAGTGGCGATCTTTTTCACCAGTTCGAGCGTGTCGAATTCTCCGCCGTGGCTATTGCGGGCGAGCGAGGTCTTCATGATGCGTTCGCGGAGGGCACGATTCTGGAGCGAAGAGAGCGCGGGCTGGCCGCTCGTGTTTTGCAGAGCGATGACGAATTTGCCTTCCTCCTTCGCCTCTTTCGCCGCAGTGGCGGCGGCCGCGATGTCGTTCTCCGACATACCGGCAAGGTCAGCGCGGTCGGCCACCGTGACGGAATCGGCGTTTTTCTCCTTCAGAACGAACTGCGAGAACTGCGTCTGCAACGTCGCCAGCTCGGCGTTCATCGCTTTGAGCTTGGTCTTGTCGTCGTCGGAGAGCTTGGCGCCGGCGCGGACGAAATCTTTGTAGTAACGCTCGAGCAAATACTTCGCCTCGGCGTCCATCACGGCGTCGTCGCGTTTGTCGTAGAGCGCCTGGAGGCGCGCGAAGAGTTTGCCGTTCAAAAGAATGGCGTCGGTGTGCGCGGCGAGTTTCGGTGCCATCTCGCTTTCCACTTCCTGGATTTGCGGATTGGTATTCGCGCCCGCGAGATTGGAGAAAACGTTATCGACTCGCGTCAAGCTGCGGCCTGAGCGTTCGAGGGCGACGAGCGTATTCTCAATTGTCGGGTCGTCCTTATTTTCCGCGATCGCCTCCACCTCTTTCAGGTGCTCCGCGAGCGCGGCGGTGTAAGCGGGAGCGAAATGCTCGTTCTTGATCTGGTCGAACGGCGGCAGTTGGTACGGGAGCTTGCTCTCGATCAGGAGCGGATTGGCGCTCTCGGCTGCAGACCCTTTTTTGGCAACAGGAGAAGGGGACGGCGAGGCGGCATGCATGGGCGCGAGAGGGAGGAGGACGGCAGCTCCCACGAGGAGAGAGGAGACGAATGATTTTTGCATAAGATTTTGTGGAAGAACCGCCGCCTGGCGCGCGCAGGTGCGACATCAGGCGGGGGCGAGCCCGGAACCTGCAACACGCTGGGCGGATTTCAAGAGAGCGCCGACTGGTGAATTTAACTCAAGCGGAATACGTTTCGCAATATGAAGACGAAAACATTTGCAGTGATGGCGCTGGCCACGGCGTTTGTGGGCGTTCCCTGGCAGCTCCGAGCCGAAGACGATAAAACGGTGAGCGAGCAAGCCGCCGAAGTCTGGGACAAGACGAAAGAGAAAACCAAAGAGGCTGCCGGCGTGGTGGTGGAAAAAACCAAGGAAGCTGTCGCGGCGGTGGAGAACGCAATCGACAAGCCCGATGCCGATGCGCGCAAGGTGGACGTTACGATTTCAGATCGCGCGGTGCAGATGCCGCCCAATGTCGATGCCGGAGAAACGGCTTTCGTAGTCAAGAACGCCGGAAAGGAAAAACATAACTTCGAGATCAAAGGCGCGAACCTGGAGAAGAGTTTTTGGTTCGCGATCGCGCCGGGCGAAAGCAAAACGATGGAACTGGAGCTGAAGCCCGGAAGCTATGAGGCCGGCTGCAGTTTGCACGAGAAGGCCGAGCCGACGACGAAGTTTACGGTGAAGTAAGCGCCGGCTCTGCGGAGGGACGCTGCGCGGTGGCACCGATCGCCTCCATCGCTTCCGCGGCGAATTCCTGCAACAACCGTTGCTCGCGCTCGGTGAAGCGCCGCGGTTTTACATCCAGGAGGCAGAGCGAACCGATTGGTTGACCGTTGGCGGCGCGCAGCGGGATGCCGGCGTAGAAACGCAGGCCGCGATCTTTCAGGAGCGGATTGTTCGCGAAACGCCGATCGCGCGCCAGATCTTCGACGACGAGCGGTTTGTTATCCGCCACCACGTGGCTGCAGACGGAGACGTCGCGCGCTGTTTCGCCGGCTTGGGCCAGTTCCGCGGGCAAACCTTGTTGCGCTTTGAAAAATTGTCGATCGCGATCGATCAAGGTCACGAGCGCGATCGGCACTTCAAAGATGCGGGTGAGGCGGGCGGTGAGACGATCAAGCGCCGGCCTGTTTTCGCTCATCAAATCCAATTCGGCCAGCGCGGCCAGGCGTGCTTCCTCATCCGCGGGGACGGGCGCGATCTGCATGGGCTCGTCGAGCACGGGCGAGAGTTTGGCCAATTGCACGACCGCATCGGCGAGCGACGTTACCACTTCGTCCGCACCGGAATCGCGCAACCGCCGCGCGGCCTCGCTCACACCTTCCGTCGTGCCCCACAGACCGACCGCGATTTTTATTTCCGGAAGAGCTGCTCTAATTTTTAAACACAGATAACGCGCGTGGATGACGGTGGACGGCGCCACCACCGAGAGGCAAACCGCATCGACCTGCGCCTCTTCCACGAGGGCGATCAATTCTCCCACGACCAATTTGGCCGACGCGTTCTGCGCTTCGAAGCCTTGTTGCTTCAAGAGTTGGGCCAGCATCGCTCCGGCAAGTTCATCGCGCTCGGCGCGGGAAGGCAGGCAGTAAACCCGGCTCGCGGGCGCGGGCGCAGGTGGGGCGACCACGGCGGCGATCGCTCTGTCGGCTTTGATTTTCGAGGGAACGGGCGGCCGCGTTCCGAGGTCTTCCACGATATCGCGCACGCTTTGGAGGACGAGCGTGCGTTGTTCCTGGTCGAGCAAATCGCGGCGGTGATCTGTCTCGGCCGTGGTCAGGACCGGCACGAGCATGGAATCGTAGAGCGCAGTGAGCGAATTCGCTTTCAAATAGGATTCCACCAGTTCCATCTCATCCTGTTCGCCGACCGTGAGGAGCCGATGGTAACAATCCTCCGCAGGCGTGAGCGCTTCCTCATCGCTGAGCAGGATGCTGAGAAACGAGAGCCGCGGCACGTGCCGACCCATGACCACGAGACAAACCGTCAACGGCGTGGCCAGGACCAATCCCACCGGTCCCCAGAGCCACGTCCAGAAGACCGCGCCCACGATGAGAGCCATGGAAGAAACGCCTGTGCTCGAACCGTAGAGCCACGGTTCCATCACGTTGTTGCTCAACAATTCGAGCACAATAAAAAGGCCGATGGTGAGCAGCGGCATCATCCAGCCCGGCGAAACGGCGAGCGAGAGGATGATCGGAAACGCGGCCGCGATCCACGGACCGACGTAAGGAATAAAGCGAAGAACGATCGCAAACGCGCCCCACAAAACCGCATTCGGCACACCGATGAAGTAGAGCCCGATCGCCACCGGCACGCCGTAGCTCACATTCACGATCAACTGCATGAGCAGGTAGCGCGAGACGCGGTCCGCGGCGTCGTCCATCGCGCGGGTGGTGGTGCTGATGCGCCCCTGGCCGATGAGCCGGATGAGACGACTGCGCAAATCCTCCTTCTGCAACAACATGAAAATGACGAGCAGAAGCACGAGGGCAGCGGTGCCGAGCGGTCCCACCACCGGCGCGACGATCACGCGGATGAGGTCGAGCGGATTCGCTTTCGTGGTTTGCACCACCTGCACCGGTGGAGGCGTCGCACGCGGCGAACTCGTGACGGCGGTCTGCGGTTTACCCTTGGTCTCGGTGATGGTGGTCGGTTCGTTTCCCGGCAGGTCCTGCTTCAGTTCTTCCACCGTCTCGGAAAATTTCTGAAAAGTGCCGCCTTGGGGCGCCTTGAAAGAGCGCAGCTTGCTTTGGATATTCTGCTTGTAATCAGGGAGCTTGGTGGCGAGATCGACCAACTGGCGGGTCAAGACCCAGCCGCCCGCGCCGAGCAAGCCGAAAATGAGAAGCACGACCACGAGCACCGCGGCGATGCGTCCGACCCAGCGACCGAGCCGGCTGACGAGCGGCGAAAGCAAGAAAGTGAGGAGGGCGGCAAGCGAAAGCGGAATGAGAATTTCGCGCGCGAAAAAGAGGGCGGACACGACGAAGGCCGTAATCGCGAGTGTCCACAAGCCGACCAACGCGTCGGCGGATTTGGTCTTGTTTATGGGCGCAGCCATCGCACTGCTATCGACGGGAACGCTGCGCGTCGCGACCTGTTTTCACATTGGTCAATCGTAGTTGGTCCGTCCGTCTGCCGTATTTATTGTCGGACGGCGTTCGCCGGAAAGATCCGGAGCGATCGGAGGACGGCAGCCCGGCACTTCAGGACCGGGTCCGCGGTGGCGGGCTCGTTTCCAACGAAGCTGCGCCCTGCAACGGTTTGGGTGCTACCGGTGAACTCGGCGTCGAGCAGCTACAGATGGCTGAAAACGATCAGCTGAAGCGGACGGGAGCGCTCGATGGTGTGACCGTTTGTTTGTCGCAAGACTTGGGAATCCGCGACGCGGACGCGGTCACGAGATCGTTCTGGGAGGCCATAAGTCTTGGGCAATCGCCCGATTCGTTCCGCTCCCTGGAAATTAAATCAGGCGTCTACAGACTTTTCTTGATGGGGCGCAGTAACTAAGCGACGGCCCCGCTCGTCTAGTCGGGGAAATGGAGTGTAACCACAGTGCCGCTCGGAGGAGCACTACGCGCGGCGGCTGACCCCCCGTGCAGTTCCATAATCGATTTCACGATGGAAAGCCCGAGGCCGCTGCCCTCAGAACTGCGCGAAGACTCCGCGCGATAAAAGCGATCGAAGATGCGCGGGAGATGTTCGGCGTCGATCCCCGAACCTTCGTCCTGCACTGAGACCTGCGCCCCCAATTCGTTACTCGTTAGGGAAATGGTGATCGCGCCCCCATCCGGGCTGAAGCGGAGTGCGTTCTCCACCAGGTTGCTCACGGCGCGTCCGAAGAGCAGCGCGTCGGCATGAATCTCGCCGCGGCCGCGACACGCGATCGTGACGTGTCGCTCTTCGGCGAGAGTGCTGAAATATGTCGCGATTTTTTCCAGCGCATTGCGCCCTTCGAAGGTCGTGCGCTCCGCGAGTCCCTGCGCCGCTTCGGCGCGCGCGAGGAAGAGGAGATTATCGATGATGGCGGAGAGCCGTTCGCATTCCGTCACGCTCGACTCGATGACCTCGCGATACTCTTCCGCGGTGCGCGGGCGGGTGAGCGCGACCTCCGCTTCGCCGCGCAGATTCGCTACCGGGGTCCGGAGTTCATGTGCGAGATCGGCGGAAAACTGCGAGAGGCGGGTGAACGAATCCTCCAACCGGTCGAGCATGTCGTCGAAGGCAATCGCAATCGGCTGCAGCTCGCGCGGCCAGGTTGCAGGCTCCACCCTCTCGTCCAATTTCGAAGGCCCGGTGCGCTCGAGGGAGTGCGTGATCTCAGCCAGCGGCCGCAAGCCGCGCCGGGTCACGGAAATCGCGATTAAAGCGGAAACCAGACTGCCGATAACGAGGACGGCGAGCACGAGGACGCCGAAGCGTTTCGTGAATTGCTCGTCCACCGAGCGATCCTGCGCCAACTGCAACACGTAGGAGCGGCCCGCCAGGTCCTCTTCCACCGCGAGAAGGGCAAGCAGCTTGCCCCCCATCCGCGCGACCCGCGGGTGCAACTCCGCGTTCGCACTGCTCTCCGGCGCGGGAAATTCCCGAGGGGGAAGAAACGCGCTCATGCCCGGCGTCTCGGCCGTCGTCGCGCCGTTGGCATCGATCAAGCGCACCCAGTACGTGACGCGTTCGCGGGGCCGCCGTGCTTCCAGTTCCTCGTTCAGAATCCGCGGTCCGCCCGGGCGCGTGAGTTCGGCGCGCACCGCATACACCTTGTCGGCTAACGACTCGTTATCCTCCTCGAAGGCGTGCTCCACCACGACCCAGTAGAGAACGCCGAGCCCACAAAAAAGGAGCAGCGCGCCCGCGACCGTGAAGAGGAGGACGAGTTGTGAACCGATCGAGCGCGCTTCAGTCGGTTTGGATGGCATAACCGACGCCGCGGATCGTTCGCACCAGTTTCACTTCGAAAGGGTCGTCCACTTTGGCCCGCATCCGGCGCACGACCACATCCACGACATTGGTGTCGGGCACGAAATTAATATCCCAGACGTGCGCCACGATCTCCGCGCGGGAAACGACTTCGCCGCCGGCCCGCACGAGATGCGCGAGAAGAAGAAATTCCTTTGGCGTCAAATTCAAGGCCTCCCCGCCGCGGGTCGCCCGGTTGCGCTGGGTATCGATTTCCAGATCAGCCACCCGCAATTGCTCCTCTGCCGCGGCGCTCGAGCGGCGCAACAAGGAACGCACCCGCGCCATTAATTCCGAAAACGCGAAAGGCTTGACCAGATAATCATCCGCGCCCAGTTCCAGGCCTTTGACGCGATCTTCCACGCGGTCGCGCGCGGTGAGAAACAAAACGGGCGTGCGCGCTCCGCTGGCGCGCAATTCGCCCACCACGGCCCAGCCATCTTTTTTCGGCAACATCACATCCACAATCAGCAGATCGAAGGGCGTGGCACCCTGCGCGAGTTGCAATCCCGCCTCGCCGTCGGCCGCCATTTCCACGGTGTATCCACTTTCCCGCAGACCCTTGGCCAAAAAGGCGGCGGTCTTATTTTCATCTTCGATCAGCAAAATCCGCATCGAACAGGTATACGCGGTAAACGCGGACGCGCTCAAGCCTCACCGTCACTTCGGTGCGAGTGAGGCGACGATTTTCTCGAAGCGCGGATCGCCCCGCAGCGGGTCCCAGTAGGAATCAAGGCGCAGAGTTCCGTGGCTCCAATAACTGGGAATTCTGCTGGCGCGGCCGAGCTCATCGAGCGCACGCTCCTTGTCCGCGGTCCAGGCATAGATCACCGCGAGGTATCCCAGGAGCAGGGAACTGTAGAGCGCGTCCCTGCTGATTGGGAGTAGTTCGTCTGCGCGTCGTCCCAGCGCGATTAATTCCGGTTTAAGACCACGTGCCGCATTCGCGAGCCCGAGAACGCAGGTCGCTCCGGCGTCGTCCGGGCTCTCCTCGATCAGTCGAGCCGCTTCGGCGCGAGCGGCGGGAAAGGCGGCGACGGCCGCCGCTCTTCTCCAGGAGAGTTTTGAAGAAAAAAATGCCCGCTACCAAGCAGTGTTTTGTTCTGGGGGGAACATCCACACGACCTCTGGCTAGGCCATCCGGGCTCAATTATCTTTACGGGATTGGAAGGGCGAAGTTCGGCGGAGATTGCAGCCGATCGAATAATTCTCAAATAGCTTTGGAGACGTCCGCGCACCGCGGCGCGGCGTCCCTACCTGCTTGCCGCGCGCGCGCTCATTCGCGAAGATGCGACGCGCTCCGTCGCATCTCCCGGTCATGCTTAATGGAAACAGAATCGTCGTCGTGATGCCGGCTTACAACGCCGCGCAGACCTTGCGTCGTACTTACGACGAAGTGATGGCGCAGGGGATCGTCGATCTCGTCATCGTGGTCGACGACGCGAGCCACGACGAGACGGTCGCGATCGCGCACACGCTTGAGAACGTGCAGGTGGAAGTGCATCCCAGGAATCGCGGTTACGGCGGCAATCAGAAGACCTGCTACCGGCTCGCGCTCGCCGCCGGAGCCGACATCGTCGTTATGCTCCACCCGGATTATCAATACACGCCGAGCTTGCTTCCGGCCATGACCTCGATGGTGGCGAGCGGGCTTTATCCCTGTGTGCTGGCGTCGCGCATTCTCGGCGGCGGCGCGTTGCGTGGTGGGATGCCGGTTTGGAAATATATCGCGAACCGGCTTCTCACCTTGGGCGAGAACGTGCTCTTCGGCGCGAAGCTTTCGGAATATCACACCGGCTACCGCGCGTATTCGCGCGAGCTTTTGGAACGCCTCCCGTTCGAGCAGAACTCGGACGACTTCGTTTTCGATAATCAAATTCTGGCGCAGATGCTCTGGCTCGACTGCGCGGTTGGCGAGATCACCTGTCCGGCGAAGTACATGCCGGAAGCATCGTCGATTAATTTTCGCCGCAGCGTGCGCTACGGGCTGGGGTGCGTGGGGACGGCGGTGCGATTTCGGCTGGCGCGCTGGGGATTGGCCGCACCGCCGATTTAGCGCCGCGCAAAAGTTCTGGAAACCGAGGGCGCGCGCTCTATGGTTGCGGCCCGTCGGCCGTTTTGCGCGATTAGCTCAGTGGTAGAGCGCTTGCTTCACACGCAAGAAGTCGCAGGTTCGAACCCTGCATCGCGCACCACGCCTCGGACGGCGTCTGGCAGACCACCGATAACCCGCGCGTCCGCACGCGGTCGTCCGCTAATCTACTTCCTTCTTCTGCGCTTGGGGCGCGTCCGGGCTGTCCTGCTTGGTGTCGACATTGATCCCGAAAAGTTTCCACTCGCCCTCTTCCTGCAGGAAACGCAGACGAAACTGCAAGATCACCGGCGTGGTCGGGTAGGTGCCTTTCACGATCAGGATCCCATCCTTGTCGATTTCCGTTGTCTCAAAGTCCGGCTCAAGGTTTTTGATCGAGGCGAAGTTGATTTTGTTTTCCACGAACTCGTGGAACGAAGCGTTCAGTTTCTCCATGCTCAACTGCTCCTGCGCCTTCTTCGCCATCGTGGCCTGGAAGTCGGTGAAATCGCCTTTCTGGACGTCGGTGTTAAAGGCGAGGAGCGCCTCCAACGTCATTTCCTCAAGCTCTTCCTCGGCGGGAACCTCGGCGGCGAAAAGCGGGAGGGTAAACGCGAGAACACACAATAGAGGAATGAGTTTCTTGAGCATGTGGGTGGTCTGTAGCAAGAGCGCGCAGGCGCGTCAAATGCATTGCCGTCGCGCCGCTTGCAGTTCGCGTTCGCCGTTTTAGATAGAGGGATGTCCGAACATAAAGCGACTCTCAAATGGGAACGCGGCGACGCTGAGTTCTCGTATCAAAAATATCCGCGCGATCATTCCTGGAGCTTTGATGGCGGCCACTCGATGACCGCGACCGCCGCGCCAGCGTATCTGGGAAATCCGGCGAATGTCGACCCGGAGGAAGCGTTCGTGGCTTCGCTCGCGAGCTGCCACATGCTCACGTTTCTCGCGATTGCCTGTAAGCAGAAGTTCGTTCTGGAAAAATACGAGGACGAAGCGGTCGGCCACATGGAAAAGAACGCGGACGGCAAACTCGCGATCACGAAAGTGGAGCTGCATCCGAAGATCACGTGGGGCGGAGAGAAGGAACCGACCGCAGAAGAGCTGGAGAAACTGCATCACGCGGCGCACGACAATTGTTTCATCGCGAACTCGGTCAAGACCGAGATCGTGGTGAAGTAGCGCGCACCGCACTGGCCCTCGTTAGACCAAAATCGAATTATGATGGCGACATCCAAAGCACTCGTTCAGCCCTATCTCTTCTTCGGCGGTCGTTGCGAAGAAGCGATCGAGTTTTATCGCACCGCGCTCGGGGCGGAAGTGGAGATGATGATGCGGTTTAAGGAAAGCCCAGAGCCGCAGGAAGGGCTGCCGGATTGTTTCGAGGAGAAGATCATGCACGCCAGCGTGCGCATCGGCGAGACGACGATGATGGCGTCGGACGGCCGCTGCGAAGGCGAGGCAGAGTTTGCCGGGTTCTCGCTTTCCATCGCGCTCTCGGATGAAGTGGAGGCGGAGCGTGTTTTTGCGGCGTTGAGTGAAGGTGGACTCGTGACAATGCCGCTGGCGAAGGTCTTCTGGTCGCCAATGTTTGGCATGGTGACCGATAAGTTTGGCGTCGGCTGGATGGTGTCGCTCCTGACGGCGGACCACACGGACGCGCCCACGAGCTAGGGATTTTTTGGCGAGGGCGCCTCCGCGTTCACCTCCGTGGAGGTAAACGGGCCCATGCTGTTGATCTGGATGATCGTCTCATCGCGCGTCCAGACGTAGTGTGGGCTGTCTGCCGGGATGGAGAGGAAGTCGCCCGTTTTCATCTCGCGCGCGGCCTTCTCGTCCACGGTTTTGCCAAATCCAAGGAAGCCGGCACCCGAAATGATCGTCACATTCTCTGCTGCGGGGTGGGTGTGAGGCGCTATTTTGTAACCAGCCGGCATCTTGAGCCGCACGATGAAGAGGCCCGGCTGCGACGGATCACCAAACAGCACGGCCAACTGCGTGCCGGGCCGGGCCGGAAAGTCGACCCACTTCAGGTTGGCGCTGGAGATGACAGTCGGCTCGTCGGCGGCGAAGACAACGACAGCGAAGGTGAACGCGAGGGAGGCGGCGAGAGCGTAGAGTTTCATTTCTCGAGCGAGTCTGCAGTTTTCTTTCGAGCCTTGAAAGCCGAATCGCACGGTTTGATGGGGGCGGTGGATATTGGTGGTCACAGGCCGCCGCTACAGGCATGCCTTGCGCAAATCGTTTGCTAAAGGCGGAGGGCTGTCCCAGTTATTCGCCACATGAGCGCCGAGCAAACGTCTAGGGACACTGACCCGCAGCGCATGGAGCGCATCGTGAGCCTGTGCAAGCGGCGCGGCTTCATCTTTCAAGCCGGCGAAATCTATGGCGGACTGAATGGCTGCTGGGATTACGGCCCGCTCGGTGCGGAGTTGAAGCGGAACCTGAAGGACTATTGGTGGCGCGGGATGGTGCGGGAACGGGATGACGTGGTGGGAATGGACGGCTCGATCCTGACGCATCGCGCGGTGCTGAAAGCGAGCGGGCATGAGGACACGTTTAGCGATCCGATGGTGGATTGTCTGTTGACCCAGAAACGTTTCCGAGCCGATCAAATCGAGGCGCAAAGCGGTGTCATCTATTCCTACACGGGAGCGGAGGCGGCGAGCTCCGGGTGGAAAGCGGAGAAGACGTTTTCTGTTCTGCAGCGCAAGGGGGAGGACGAGAATCGCGTGCGCAAAGTGGCGCGCCAGTACTATACGCTCGGGGCTGCGGGCGCGGCCGACGACATGTCGCTGCTCGGCGAAACGAAGGAACCGGTCGAGAACACGACCAGGTTCAATCCTGAGAACGGAGCGGAGTTGACGCCGCCCCGCTCGTTCAATCTGATGTTGCAGACGAATCTCGGGGCGACCGCGGACGAGAATTCGATCGCGTATCTGCGCCCGGAGACGGCGCAGTCGATTTTTGTGCAGTTCAAGAATGTGCTGGATACGTCGCGGAAGAAGCTGCCGTTCGGGATCGCGCAGATCGGGAAGGCGTTTCGGAATGAGATCAATCCGCGCAATTTCATTTTCCGTTCGCGCGAGTTTGAACAGATGGAGCTGGAGTATTTTTGCGCGCCGGACGAGGGGATGAAGCTGCTCGATTACTGGCTGGAGGAGCGGCTCAAGTTTTACGAAAACATCGGGATTCCGCGCACGAAGTTGCATGTGCTGACGGTGCCGGACGCGGACCGGGCGTTCTATTCGAAGGGCACTTACGACATTGAATACGAGTTTCCCTTTGGGGTGCAGGAACTGGAAGGGGTGGCTTATCGGACCGACTACGATCTGACGCAGCATCAAACCGCCAGCGGGAAGCCGCTGGATTATTTCGACGAAGAAACCAAGGCGAAATTTGT